>JAAYMN010000011.1 GCA_012521345.1 Bacillota bacterium | reverse complement strand
TTCGGGACCAAGAGGTCGCAGGTTCAAATCCTGTCGCTCCGACCATGAATATACCTATAAGAGAAACCACGGGAGTTTAAACTGGCCGTGGTTTTTTCATTTTCATGCGTTACAAAAATACAGATTTTATTTTTAGCAGTGTTGCGGATCATATTACACAATTGCAGCTGCACCCAGCTTGGCCGCCGGCTATCGCATGTTGCTATATCGGCAAACAGTTTGATAATAAATGTAAGGAAAATGTAACTTATACTCGCGACAATTGCTGTTAAAATGGAAAAGGCCAACGTGCGCTCCATGCCTTTAACACTGGCAATTATCCATTTAGTGCTTTTGGCACTTTATGTTATCTTCACCCGCAGCCCTGCCCTTCGCAAGCAAGAAAAGTAACACAAATTAGTCTTTGCGTTTTCTTCCTTTTATTTCCCCTTATCCGCTTTTTAAATAATAAAACTTTAACAAAAGTTATTGGCACGGCAGCCGATATATTTAATGACTGCCCTCATGTATTTCAGCTTCAGGGGCTGCAAACAACATCAGAAGGTAGGGTGAAAAAATGAAAGCCGACGTCGTTAATGCATTTATCCGAGCCGCTTTGGATGTCATATTGCAAACAACAGGTGTTGAAGCAAAGGTTGGCAAAGCCTACCGCAAAGAAACACCGTATAAAAGCGACAGCCTGGTCGTCTTGCTCGGAATAACAGGAGACATCCAGGGTAGTGTTGCCATCAGCCTGAGCCAGGGTTTGGCCTGCCGCGTGGCTTCGCTGATGATGGGAGGCGCCGCGGTTCCTGTTTTGGACGAAATGGCTAAAAGCGCCATTGCCGAACTCTGCAATATGATACTAGGCAATGCAGGCATTTTGCTCTCCAACATCGGGGTGCACATTAATATGACACCCCCGACCACACTGACAGGAGAAAATATGCAGTTAAGCATTCAAAATGCGGTAATTATTTGCATCCCCTTACATTTCGATAATAACGAATTGCTTGAATTAAACATTTCCTACAAGGAAAATTAAGCCGTTAAAAAAAAGCAGGTTTGGAAAGCCTGCTTTTTTACTTTCCGGTTTTATCATCCTCCTCAAGCGCTATGTTCAGGGCAAACTCGCCAATACCGGTTTTCAGAGGCAGCCTGACAGCTTCTTTGCCGGCGGGAATGGCCTTTCCCGCATCCACCACCTGCGGCGGGTCAAGATCACAGGAATAGTTATACCCGTTTAAATTAGAAAGGGCGTTGCCGCTAATAATATTTGCAACCTCACTCAGGGCGGAAACAACAAAATTGTCCAGCTTGTCTATTTCCATACCCGCCATGATTTTTACCATTTCCAAAGCCATTTTTTCAGGAAAAGTAAAAAGGACTGTACCTGATAGGTCGCCACGGATGCCAATAGTCACGTTGGCACCGTCAGTGGTTACAAACTTGTCCACATTTTCTTCATTCGTCTTTTCCGCCCGCAGGTCCAGCATCAGGGCAAAAACATCCTGCACAGCTTTTAAGAAAGAATCAACATATTGTTCTTTCATTGCTCCGCACCTCCTGCCGGGCGAACTCCCCGATACGCTGGTCCTCCCTCGCTACATGGTTAATCAGCCAAGCCATCAGTTTGCCGGCAAAGCTCTGGATTAAATCTTCATTGAAACCGGTAGCGGCAAATTTTTCAGCGTATTGTTCCACTTCCTGCTTAAAACTGTCATGGATCTGTTTGTGCGCTGCCAGTCCGGGATAGTTAATGCTGGCCTGGTAGGCTTCTTCATCGGCAAAATGTGTAACAACATATTCCTGCATAAAAGCCAGTGTGGCCTTTACTTTCGCCAGTCTTTCCTCCCAATCGCCTTGGCCGCGGACTGTTGCAATAAAATCAGCCACCCTGCGGAACAATTCCTGGTGCTGCTGGTCAATCAAAGCCACGCCAATTTTATATTTATCTTTCCACAACACTGGCAAAAACCTCCTTTTCTTACTATAGAATCTATTACCACCGGACAGGCTAATGCCAATTGTAAAATGTTACAGCCGGCAGTTTATTAATTTTTTCTTACTTTCGCATTTTGCTTGCGGTTAAGATACTTGTCCATTTGCAGGCAAGAAGCGCTTTGCCCGACAATGTGGCTTTCGGTATTTATGCTCGCTTTGCCAAGGAAAAAGAGCCTCACGCTCTCAACAATTTATCTTTTTATTTCGACAGGAGGGAAGCTTTTCCCTTCATTCCCCGCGTTTGGCAACAGAAAGAGCCGGCGCTGAGACCAGCAAAAAGGCCGGCAAAAGCCGGCGCTTGTTTAAGAAACTTTTTTCAGGAAGGCTGGTACATGCCATGAGCCCGCATGTAATTAAAGATGCCCTCTCCATGCTGCTGTTCTTCCTTCTGGATATGGTTCAGAGTCTGACGGGCCTGGGAATCGGTAAACTCGAAGATGGCAGTGTCATAGGTTCCGGAAACATACTTCTCTGTCATGAGCAAGTCGTTGCATAAATCTGCATCCATTTTGCTGCCGGCGCCAGGCTGCACATTCTGCCGCCAGGCGGTACCGGCGGCCTGCATCCCCTGCCCCTGGCCTGCACTCTGTCCTGCCTGGGCATTTGGCTGCGGAATCTGCCCCGCAAGCATCTGTCCAAGAGTTTGGTAATGCTGCCGTTCCTGAGCGGCATAAGTGGAAAAAAGCTGCTTTAACTTTGGGTCGCTTGCCTTCTCTGCCGCTTCGGTGTATTTTCTGATGCATACTTCTTCATGCTTTTTCTGATCTTCCAACAGCATGCGTTCTTTTTGGGTCAACTGCATAACAAGCACCTCCTGGCAGTTAGTTTCTGCAACAGAAGGTGCTTTATGCGTCCTGTTGTACCCGCAGGACAGGAATAAAGGGGACGGCTCAAATCAAGCATTATCGCCCTGTGCTTCTTCTGACAGCAGTTTTCGCAGCACAGTCCTGGGAAAGAGCGGCAGTTCGTCAAGGACAATACCGCTTTCCCAGTTCGCCCGCAGCTGCCCGCCAAGCACTGCCTGCAGGATAACGGCTTCCGGTGCAATAATCCTGCGCCAGGCAGGCAGTCCTCCCCCGTCCCGGGGGAAAGCCAAGCTGACATAATTATTAAGCGTTTTTATTTCCGACTGTTCCCACAGTTTCAAAACCTTTGCTTCCAGCCGCAGGCGCGGGAGAATCAGTTTTCCCACATTTTTCACGTAGTCCTGCGGGTTGCCGGCAGCGACAGCCCGGGCTGCCAGGATGCCTGAAATACAGGCCGTATCTATGCCGCCGCCATGCAAAGGCGAACTGAAACCGGCTGCATCACCAACCAGCAGTGTGTTGTCGATGACTAAGTTTTTGCGCGGCTCGATGGGTATGGGGCCGCCTGCTGTTTTTATCACTTTGCAGGATTTTAGCCCTTCGCGTGCCAGGAAAGCGTCCAGTTCTTTCTTCAGCCGCACTTTTGGCGGACGCCTGCCAAACCAGCCGATACCTACATTGGCAATATCCCGTCCCTTGGGAAAAATCCAGCCGTAGCCGCAGGCCTGGTGATGCAAAGCAACTTTCAGCCTGCCCACGAGCCGGCTGAAATCTCCTTCCAGGGTATATTGCGCCGTGACAGCTTTACGGACGGAAGGCAGTCCAAAGGCTTTTTCTGCAACAGGGTTGACGCCGCTGGCATCAATAACCCAGTCAAACTGCGCCGCCAGCTGCTTCAGGTCGGCCGCCGAAACAGGACGCTCCTCCTGCATTTCACAGCCGGCGGCAACCGCTTCCTGTGCCAGTGCCCGCTGCCAGGTACGCCTGTCAAGCATCCAAAGATGAAGCCTGGAACAATCCACCCGGAATGTCTCCAGCAGCGAGAGAATAATCTCTTTTACCGGAAAGCGGACACCCGCAGTAGGCGGCGGCAGCAGCTTCAGAATATCCACAAAGCCTTCAGCGCAGAAAATCTGTTCACCGACACGCTTTCTTTCAAAAACAGTTACCTGCATTCCCAGCGCCGCCGCCGTTTTCGCCGCAAAAAGGCCGCCCGGGCCGGCGCCGACAACAGCAACTTTTTGTGCCATTTATTGCCTCCAGATAAACAATAACAAACTTTTAACGTCTCTTAAGCGTTACACTGCCTGCTCCTGCCTTAATTTCCACCTCAACAACAGCTGTTTTTTCCTCCAGATCCCTGCTTTCATACTGGTGCTGGCCCACGCTTATCACCTGGCTGTCTTCAGTTTTTACGCTCAAAAGAGCTCCGGCAGTCCGCAGGCGCACACCCACATCATCAGGTATCTTGATGGTAATGCTGCCGGCGCCGCTTTCTATGTTGATTTTGCCCTCCGTCCGGCCAAGTATCAGGTCAAGGTCACCGGCGCCAGCCTTGATCTCAAGGGAGTCTACCGTAAGCCCCGACATGTCAATTTCCGCATCAGTCGCACCTGTTTCCAGGGAGATTTCCACCGGCAGGCCAACCCCCACACCGACTTCCCAGCGCGATTCAGCCCTTTTGCGCAAGGCGATCCTGTCACGGTCGGCAATCGTCACCACAGCCGTGTCATTATCCAGTTCCTGCCTGATCTCCGGCCTCTGCGGCGACTGGAGCTGCAGGTAAGCCAGCTCCATGCCGGGATAGGAATGAAGGAGGAAATAACCGGCACTGTGCCGCAGGTTAAGCCGCAGTTTCTGTGCATCGTATTTGTTTTCAACATGCGTAACGTAGAATTCTTCTGTCTCAATTTTTTTTGTTTCCTGCTGCACAGGCAGGAAATAGGCAAATGCGGCAACAAAAACAAGCGCCAAAACTACAAGCACCGGCAAGCACCCGGAAGAACTGCCGCCCCCGCCAAACAGAAGCAAAAGCCCCCAGATGATAATTAAAACAGGCCAGTAGTGCCTAATTTCCCACAGGGAAACAATAGAAAGCAGACCAAGGTTGGCGAGCAGCCAGGCCGTTCCGGCCAAAACAACAAGCAAGCCGAGTAAAATCCGGTCTGCTTTCATCCTACTGCCTCCTGAAGCCGCTAAAAACAAGAAAAATACCCACAACAATAAACACTAGCGGCCAGAAAAAGCGACCATAAAAGTAGGGCAGCAGTTGACGCAGAAGCAGGAATAAGCCGATGGCGACAACAATGATGCCAATCAAGCGGGTATCTACCCTGTGCTCTTTTCCCGGCGTTACATCAATCACATCACCCTCAGACGGCTCCTCAGGGATGATAACCCAGGCGATAATGTAAGCCACCAGGCCGGTGCCACCGATGAAAAAAAAGATTAACCAAAGAAGACGGATTAAAGTTGCATCCACATTCAGGTAACGGGCTATGCCCATGCAAACGCCGCCTATCATTCCGCCCTGCCGTGCTCGGTATAGTTTTTTCAAGTCAATCACCTCACTATACAGATTACGCTAAGAAAAAAAAAGTTCCTCTATGACTGAAGAAAAGTTTGTTACATAAAAGCACCGTCCCTGGCAAAATTAATACTACGGGAGGTGAATGCATGGAAGTCAGGACGTTTCTCATGCGAGCCATGCTGAATGAGCAGGAACAGGTAAGGGATTACCAGCGTTTTGCCCGGACAACGGACGATGCAGAAATCAGCCAGGCCTTCTTTGAATTTGCAGAAACAAGCGGGCGAACGGCAGCCAGAATTAAGGAATTGCTGGATAAGATTGAATCACAATAACTGAAGCACCCCGGCGGGGTGCTTTATATTGCATTGCGGCATTTTTTGCGGGCTATTATCCGCTCATATGCCGAAACCAGTTTTTTCGCCATGTTGGTTGAAGAAATTTCCTCGGCCCGAAGACGTGCATTGGCGGACATTTCTTGGCGTAAAACGTCATCTTCCAGCAACTGCAGGACGCGGGCGGTAAACACTTCCCTGGACAGCGGCACCAGGAAGCCGTCCACACCGTCTTTAACCATTTCCGCCGCGCCGAGCGCCTCCACTGCCACGGCAGGCAGCCCGGCCGCTTTTGCTTCCCCCAGGACAAGGCCCTGTGTTTCCGTAACAGAAGCAAAGATAAAAAGATCGGCACCGGCATAGGCATTAATGACATGCTCCCGCGGCAGTGCCCCGGTGAAAATTACCTTGTTGTCAATCCCCTTTTTCTCTGCTTCTTCCTGCAGTGCTTCCCTGTCCGGACCGTTTCCCACGATGATAAAAACTGTGTCCGGACGGACATTAAGGACATCATGGTAAACATCAAGCAGAAAGCGGATGTTTTTTTCTTTGCCCATCCTGCCCAGGTGCAACAGGATTTTATGCTCTTTTGGTATTGCATACCGGCGACGCAGCCACTCGCTGTCCGCATCGGCAAATTCTCCAATTACTATGCCTGTGGGGATAGCTTCTACTTCCGTCTTAATATTGCGGGAAATAATGCCGCGGATGATTTCCGTGGGAGCAATAACAAGATCGCAGCGGTTGCAGAAATTGCTTGCCAGTTTGATGACAACTTTTTTGGACAGTTCCCGGGCAAAGGGCAGGTAGTGGACATACTGGTCATACATGGTATGGTAGGTAAACACCAGCGGCAGGTTAAAGCGTTTGGCGCAGCGGGCGCCCAAAAGGCCCATGGAAAAGGGAGAATGAACATGTATCACATCAAGATCAAGACGCCTGACAGTGGCGTTTATATTCAGTGAGAAGGGCAGGGCAATAGCAAAATCAGGATATGTCGGTGTGGGGACAGAGGCAAAACGGAAAACGCCCGCTTCTTTTTCACAGTTGGGATAATTGGGAGCAAAAATATAAACCTCATGGCCCAAAGCTGTCAGTTCTGCCGCCGTTGTTTCGAGGGAACGAACCACACCGCTTGTATACGGCCTGTAACTGTCTGTAAACATACCAATCCTCACACCAAGCACCTCCCATAACACCCTGCGGCACAAAATGTTCCTCATGCTTTAGCCTGCCGCAGTTGACAGCGTGCGAAAGCTTGCTTACCTGTACGGCTAAAGCAAGCTTCCTTCAACTATTGTTTCCAGATGTTTATAATTCTTGCTTCTTCCAGTGATAGTTTTCGACAAGGCAGAAAATTCCCCTGCCTGACACTCTAAAAAACCGGCCGGCAGCTTACAACGAAAGCGTCACAGAAGATGCTTGTCCATGCCGGCACCAAGAAAAACGCCGGGTTCCCGGCGTTTTCCCTTACCTGCTTTGGGGAGGATAGGGGGGCCATTCGGGGTTGAAATCGGGGCATTCCCCTAAAACCTCGTCACAATCGGGGGGCTCAGGGCAGAAACCATATGCAGGGATTGCCAGCTGGACAGTGGCCAAGAGCTTGATCAGCGTATATTTGCCAATGCAGGCGACGATTTCTGTGCGCAGTGTTTCATATTCCAGTTCCTCATGCTTTACAAAAGCCTGGAGGCACTCAAGGAAAGGAACGTCACAGTAGAGATGGAGGCCGGGTTCACCTGCGCGGGCCACATTAAAGATTTTCGCCACGGTATTTTCCTGAGACAGCTTCTGGGTGGATCCGTCTTCGAAAATCAGTTTCACTTTCACCCGATAGGTAACAGTCACACGCACCCGTCCGGGGGAGAGAACTTCGCACAGCGGGCAATCTACAAGCTCAACCTTGTAACAGAGGACATCAACCACCGGGTTTTCAGGGTCGGCATGGTAAACAAACTTAACCTCATCAACCTGGACATTCTTGCATTCATCATAAACTTTATCCACCAAAACACAAACAACTTCAGTCGGAGGCGGGCAACCGTAAACCGGATCACACTGTCCGATTGGCACATCTGCAATTGAATCCGGTGCAATAGTAAATTTGCCCTTCATTCCGCCGGTCATTTTTTTCATGCTGAAAATGCAACCTCCTTTCTATCTAAGTATGTATCGTGCATTACTGCCTTCCCGCTCCATCAAGTTCAATGCTAATATATGCTCTCCTGGTAGAGAGTGTGCAGTAAATACGCAAACTTTTTTCTTCTTGTCATTTTAGGAGGACAGGAAGGATATATATCAGTAGGAAGGAGGAATATTGATGAACTCCACAATGAAACTCCCGCTGGCTGCTGTGGCGGGAGATACGGCATATTTTCTGGAATTGCAAAATGACGGTTTCTTGCATATTTCCTGTGCTCAGGCAGCTGAGCCGGCGGAACGGGAAATCCTGACGGCGGAATGCAACCGTTTTACCGCAGCAACAGACCGGGAGGGACGGCTGCATGTGCTGACTGCCGGAGACGGGCCGCGTCCTGCCTACTTCTGCATCAAGTCAGGGCAGGTGGAGACCGTTCCCTTTCCGGTCCGGGCGGCGGAAACCTTTTTCCTGGCTTTTGGCAGCGGCGGGCACGGCTATTATCTTGGCCAAAGCGACAAAGGGATAACCCTTGCCTTCGGCCATGACTGGCCAAAATGGAACTTCCAGGATTATGACTTAGGCGCATCCCTGCTGCCGGCAGGTCTGGCCGTAGACAGCGCCGGCTATGCGCATCTTGTGCTTTGCGATACGTCAGAAGGCGATTTGTTATACCTGACAGCCGAACCGAGGCAGTACCGCTTAAGTTCTCCCCTGCAGCTTTCCACCGGGCTGCAGTTGCAAACCCCTCCCGCCCTGCTTTTTGATGCCGTGCAAAACATTCACCTGGCATGGGTGTCAGCAGAGGACGGGCAGTTGCATTATCGGGCCAGGCTGGCCGGTGGCTGGCCGGTGGGGGGCTGGCAGCAGGAATTCTCCCGTCCCCTCACGGAAAAAGCCATGCTGATTGCCTTTACGGAAGCTTATCCTCATCCGCAGATCTGGGTAGTCGCAGCCTCAGGCCATGCCCGCTGTTTTCCTGCCACGGGCATAGAAGAAGAAACAGTCTGCCAACTGTCACCCTCCGCCTTGTTTCTGCGAAAAGCCAGAGCCGGGGTGTGTGACGTCTGTTTCTTCCGCCGCGACGAAGGCATCCCGCTTTTAACACAACTGCTCACTGAAAAAAAGGAGGCAGAAAGCACAGCCGAAAAAGCGGCCGAAGAAGAGGAAGATAATCCCTTCTTTTTGCACGCCCGGCGCTTGCTGGCAGAAAAAAAACGCCTGGAGCTGGAAATCAGCAAAAAGGACGCCTCCCTGGCGCAATTGCAGCGGATGCTGGAAATGTCTCAGGAAAGTGTAAAAAAACAGTCACGTCTCTTAAATGACAGACTGTCGGATATTCAGGCTAAAATGGGGGAACTGAGACAAAAAAACAGTCGCCTGGAAGCAAAAATCCAGGAACTGCAAGACTTCCCCGACCGGCTGCAGCAGGCGGAAAAAGCTTTGCAAAAGGCCGAAAAAATTATCGCAGACTACAAGCAACAGGTGGCACAACTGCAGCATGAACTTTCCTTCTACATGCGGCGGGAAAAGGAGTACCTGGAGCAAATCAGCAAGCTGCAGGCGGAAATAAACGCAAAAAAAGGACTGTGGGAATCATTTGCATCTTTGCTCCAGAAAAAACCATCTGTCAAAAAATAGTTACGCTTCTGTGAGATAAGCCTGTAAAAAAAAGTGAGTATTTCATCTCAAAGCTGACGGCGGGGAATTCCCGCTTTTTCTGTTTGATCTTTGCGCAGGCAGCTGGTAGGCTGAAAATACCGATAAAAAACCGGAGGTCAAGAGCATGAAAAAAACTTGTCTCACCCTGACAGCAGTTTTACTTGCCGTTTTCTTATTTGCAGGACAAGCCCTGGCGGCCACCGCCATTCCCCGCTGGCCCGAACCTGCGTGGTTTGCCCAGCTCACCTCCAGCCCGCCGGTCCAGGAGGAAGAACCGGCAGAAAAACCGGAGGAAATGGCCGGGCAGGCAGAACTGACAGCAGCGGAACAGTATGTTTTTGCTGCCATCAACCAGGAACGGGTAAAACGCGGTCTTGCCCCGCTTGCCATCAACCCGGAACTGACACGGCTGGCCAGAATGAAAAGCAAAGATATGGCGGAAAATAAATATTTTGCCCACCTTTCGCCCACCTACGGCACTGCTTACGATATGATGCGCCGTGAGGGCATTCGCTACAGCTATGCTGGAGAAAACCTGGCAAAAACGACTTCGGCGGCAAATGCAGTCTCCCTTTTCCTAAACAGCAGCGCACACCGCAGCACCCTGCTGAATGCCAAATTTAATCAGACCGGTGTGGGCATTTTTCAGCTCGGCCGCCAGGTTTAAGTTACTCAATTATTCATTGGCAGCCGCTAGAAAAGAGTTTTGCGCACGGTTAAGGACCGTGCGCATTCTTTTTTTTCACCCCTCTCTTTTACGGCTCATACACTGTACCAAAAAAGGGGTGAGAGCGTGAAAATACTGCATATCAACCGTTTTTTTTATTCCGGACAGACAACACATGTTTTTAGTCTGGTGCGGGAGCAGCAGAAGCAGGGTCTTGATGCCCGCCTGATCATGGATGGCAACCCCTCTTACCATGCCATAAAATTGTACCAGAAGACGCTGGATGAACTGGGAGCAAAAATTTTTAGACCCGGGGACGTGCAGGCCATACAGCAGCAGCTGACACAGTGGCACCCCGGGCTAATCCACGCCCACTCCCTCGTTACCCTGCCCCTGGCTGCCGCCCTTGCCCGGCAAAAAAGGGTCCCCCTCGTTATAACCTGCCATGGCCTGGGTATTAATACCGCTGACTTCCGCCCCTTCCTGCAGGAAGCGGCGGCAATAATCTGTATCTCCCGGCGTGTTGCCAACAGTATACGGGAGTTCGAGGCGAAAATCCATCTGATACCCAATGGTGTCGATCTTGCGGAATTTGCGCCAAAAGAAAAAAAAGAACCTATTAAAATTGCCCTCGTCAGCAGGATAGATCCCGGCAAACAAAAAGCCTATCACCACTTCTGCAAAGCCGTGGATTTGCTGGAAGGCGTGGAGTTTTATGTCGCCTCCAACCAGAAGCCGCCAAGCAGGACGGCACAATATCTGGGCTGGATCAGCGATGTGGCGTCTCTTTTGGCGGAAACAGACATAATGGCGGGAACAGGAAGGGCAGTCATAGAAGGACTTGCCTGCGGCAATGCCGCTATTATCCTGGGGAAAACCTGCCAGGGCATTCTCACGCCGGAAAAAGTGTCCAGGCAGAAGGAGCTTGATCTCAGCGGACTATCCGGCAGTGAGCCGTGTTATAAAAATATTTTTTATGAACTGGCAAAACTGACACAGAATGAATTGTACCTGCGGCACCTGCAAAAATTTGGCCGCCGGCTGGCGGAAGAACATTTTGACATTGCCGACATCGCCCAAAAAACCCTGCAAGTTTACGAGAGTGTCCTCTAAGGTTCTCTTTGTAGCAGGATTGTGTTAAAAAGTCATTGACGGCCCTGGCGGCGCATGGTAGAATAATTGCCACAGCGTAGTACTGTAGGATTATTTTTTTCAAAAAGGTAGTACGGAAGCATGGCAGGAAGATTGTTGTCATAATCCTCCTTCTATGCCCGTGCGCAAAAAAGGAGGTCTTTTTATTAATGTTGGGAATGCAGGATTTAACTACTGCTCTTGCCTGGCTGCTGACTGTATGCTCCATGGTTTTCGGGATCATCTTCGGGCTCATCTACTGGAACCGTGAGGAGGATGAGCATATTTGAACCTCGCGGTCCTGACAGTAGTTGTCCTCGGTTACATGGGCATTCTGACCATTCTTGCCTACATCGGCTACCGGCAGACAATCACTGCAGATGATTACCTCGTGGCGGGACGCAGTGCCAGCCCCTGGGTCATGGCGTTGTCATACGGCGCCACCTTTATCAGTACTTCAGCCATTATCGGTTTTGGCGGTGTGGCCGGTCTGTACGGTTTCAGCCTGCTCTGGCTGGCCTTCCTCAATATTGTGCTGGGCGTCTGGATAGCCTTTGCCTTCCTGGGCACCAGAATCCGGCGGATGTCCCTGCAGCTTGATGTCAGTACCTTTCCTTCCCTGCTGGGAGCACGCTACCAGTCCAGGGCGGTTACAATCGCTTCTGGCCTTGCCGTTTTCCTTTTTATGCCCGCTTATACCAGCATAGTTCTCATTGGCGGCGCCCGCTTTCTGCAGGAGGCCTTCCGGCTGGATTACAATGTGGCGCTGATGATCCTGGCAGTGATTGTTGGGTTATATGTTTTTACAGGCGGTCTGAAGGCCGTCATGTATACCGATGCTTTCAGTGCCGCTGTTATGTTTTGCGGTATGCTGGCTCTGCTTGTGGGTACATATCGCGCCGTGGGCGGTGTTGTGGCCGGGCACCAGGCACTTTCCAACATGCGTAATTTGGTTCCGGAAACCCTGGCAGCGGCGGGCCACCAGGGCTGGACAGCCATGCCGGCCTTCGGTTCCCCTCTCTGGTGGACAATTGTCAGCACCATCATTTTGGGTGTGGGCGTAGGGGTGCTGGCCCAGCCGCAGCTGACCATGCGTTTTATGACGGTAAAAAACAATAAGTCTTTATACCGGGCAGTTCTGATCGGCAGCATCTTTATCTTCTTCATGGTGGGCACAGTTTACATGGTAGGCCCGCTTAGCAATGTCTATTTTTACCACACTCGCGGCGTAATTGCCGCCGATGTGGCCCAGGGCAACGTGGACCTGATCATCCCGGCGTTCATCAGTTCCTTTATGCCAGAATGGTTTTTATATCTTTTTGCTTTAACGCTGCTGTCCGCTGCCATCTCCACTTTAAGCTCACTGCTCCATGTTCAGGGCAGCGCTTTCGGCTATGACGTGTGGGAACAGTTTTTCCCGTCTACACGCGGCCGGGAGCGGAACTCCCTGCCTAACCAGCTGGGCGTGATTGTGGGCGTGATCCTGGCGGTGATACTCGCCTATGTGCTGCCTGCCAACATTATCGCCCGGGCAACGGCCTTCTGGTATGGCATCTGCGCAGCCGGCTTTCTGCCTGCCCTGGCCGGCGCCCTTTTCTGGCGCCGCGGGACCAAACAGGGAGCCATGGCCAGCATTATTACCGGCTTTGCCGTCAGTATCTTCGGTTTTGTTTTCCTGCACCTTGCCGAAGCACAACCCTTCGGTATCTGCCAGGCTTTATTCGGTCGGGACACGCTTTTGGCCTTCCCCTGGACGCATGTGGACCCCCTGCTGTATGCTTTGCCTGCAGCACTCGTTGTCTATGTACTTGTCAGCCTGCTGACAAAACCGCCTGCGGAGGAACACTTGAAAAAATGCTTTGACTGATAAAAAGAACCCCTACGGGTTCTTTTTTTCTAAATCAAACACCCGGCTGCACCATTCCCGTTACAGGAAAGCTGCCACCTTCGGTTTGCCACAGGAAAACAAAACGCCGGATAATTGAAATATAATGCACTGTTAACTTTCTTGGCGGGGTATTATAGGTTATAATAAACGTATAGCATTCTTCTGCGAGGAGGGAAATATGAGCCGTTGGGAAAAGGCAATGCCCGTGGCTGAACTGCCCGAAAATACACTCGCCAACAGGAAAATGGGAGGACGCAACATCCTGCTGGCACGGGTAGAGGGGCAAATTTACGCCCTGTTAAACGACTGCCCGCACCTGGGGTGTTTATTACATAAAGGCTTGCTTCGCGGGCATACAGTAACCTGTCCCTGCCACGACTGGATTTTTGACCTGCGAACTGGAGAATTTACCGCCGCACCGGAAATAACCATACCAGTGTTCCCGGTTAAGGTTGAAGGCGGGGAAATCTACGTTGATTTGGAGGAGGTATAGTATGAAACCTTTTTTATACGCACTGAGCACCTGCTACCACTGCCAAAGGACAAAACGCTGGCTGGCAGAGCATAATGTGGATTACGATTACAAAGATGTGGACCTGGCCCCGGATGAGGAAAGGAAGAAATTGGTGGCAGAAGTCAAGGACTTGACCGGCAGCAGCCAGTTCCCGGTGGTCAGGCTGGGAGACAAATACGTGGTCGGTTTTCATGAAGAACGACTGAAGGAGCTGCTGGGAGTATAAATATGGATACGGGCAAAAGGAAAGCATTTTTTCGCCAGCGTTTTGCCCGGATTGTTGACGCCCTGGGCTACAAGTTTACTCCTGACGAGGAAATGGCCGATTTCCTGCTGGAACAGGAAGTCTTGATTGAGCGCAAATACGGCAGCCCCTTCTGCCCCTGCCAGGCTATAACAGGCAACAGGGAAGAAGACATGAAAATCTGCTGCCCCTGCATTCCTTTTCACAGAAAGCATTTTGACTATATGAAACAATGCTGGTGCGGTCTCTTTATCCACAAAGATGTGGACGACCCCTCGCAGCTGCGCCAGATCCCCGCCAGCGAAGTACCACAAGTTTAAAACGTTTTCCAAGCGGTACTCAGGCCGCTTTTTTTTGCCCGGGCAGGAAATACTGCCGGCTCCGGCATAGTTATAAACAAGAGTATCATACCGGAGGGGGGATTCTTTTGAATGTTTTTACTGAAAAAATCAGGGAAGTACTGTTTTCAGTCCTGCCGGTTACGCTGATTGTCTTTATTTTCAACCTGACTGTTACACCGCTGGGTTTTCCGCTTTTGCTGCGTTTTTTGCTTGCCGCTTTGCTGGTAATAATCGGCCTTGCCATTTTTTTAATCGGCGTGGATCTTGCCGTCACCCCGCTGGGCACCCTGACAGGCGAGAATATTACGAAAAAAAATAAATTATGGATACTGCTTTTAGCCGGAGTGATCCTTGGCTTTTTTATTTCCATTGCTGAACCGGGCTTGCTGGTGCTGGCAAACCAGGTTGCTCTTGTTACCGCCGGCCATGTTTCCTCAACCGGCTTGGTTATAGTGGTTTCAGTCGGCCTGGGCTTGCTGATGGCATTCGGTTTTGTCCGGATTGTATATAATGTTCCCCTTAACAAAACACTAACTGTATTATATATCTTGGCTTTTGTGCTGGCTCTTCCTACCAGGCCTGAATTCCTGGCCATCGCTTTTGATGCTTCCGGAGCAACCACCGGTGTGATGGCAGTACCTTTTATTATCGCCCTCGGCGTGGGCGTCTCTGCCCTGAAAAAGGACAGCACGGCCTCGGAAAAGGACAGTTTCGGGCTTGTGGCCATTACTTCCGTGGGAGCCATTCTGGGAGTCCAGCTGATGAGTGTTTTTGCCGGCAGCAAAGAATTGGGTGACAGCCTGCATGTGGCGCTCTCCACAGAAACCAGCCTCATCCTCCCTTTTCTGGAAGCATTGCCGGGCGCCCTGCGTGAAACTGTTTTTGTCCTGTTGCCGCTTATTGTCATTTTTTTGACGTTGCAGCAGATTATGTTTAAACTGAATAAAAAAGCTTTTCGCCGCATCCTGAAAGGCTTTATCTACACTCTTGTGGGGCTGGCTGTTTTCTTCACCGGCGTCAATGCCGTTTTCATGGATGCCGGCAGCATGGTAGGATACAAAATCGCCGGGACGGGCAATAATTTCCTGATTGTTGTCACCGGCTTCTTTTTAGGTTTTACCACCATCCTGGCCGAACCGGCCGTGCACGTGCTTACTCACCAGATAGAAGATGTGACCAGCGGTTATGTAAAAGGTAAAGCGGTTCTGGGAGCGCTGGCCCTGGGTGTCGGGATTGCCGTTGCCATGTCCATGCTCAGAATCCTGATCCCTGGTTTTCAGTTGTGGCATTTCCTCCTGCCTGGCTATATCATTGCCATCGGCATGAGTTATTTTGTTCCCCAACTGTTTGTCGGCATTGCTTTCGATGCCGGCGGGGTGGCCACAGGACCCATTACAGCCACTTTTATCCTGGCATTCACCCAGGGAGTGGCCGAGGCAGTTGAAGGAGCCAGCGTCCTGATTGACGGTTTCGGAATGATAGCCGCGGTGGCGTTGATGCCCATTATCACTCTGCAGCTTCTGGGTCTGATCTTCCAGATCAAAACAAAAAAAGGAGGCTTGGAACCCGATGAAGAGTAATGCTGCCTGCAGTCTGCCTGAACTGATTGTCGTAATCGTCAATTTTGGCATGGGCAGCAAAATCATCAGGCATGCAAAGCGGCACGGCATAACAGGTGCCACGGTCCTGCTGGGAAAGGGCATTGTTAAAAAGCCCCTGCTGGAGTTTTTGGAGCTGCATGAAACCCGCAAAGAGATTGTCCTGATGGGAACTGCAGCAGACAAAGTGGAACCTGTAATGGCTTCGCTTATGGAAAAATTCCAGTTTGAAAAGCCTCATCATGGTATTGCTTTCAGCATCCCCATCAACAAAATCCTCGGGACAAAGCTGATTGCCTGCGATCAGGCGCAGGAAGAGAGGGAGGTGGAAGATGTGGTGTATCAGGCAATTTTTGTTATCGTTGATAAAGGAAATGCTGAACTGGTAATAGATGCAGCCCAAAAGGCAGGCGCCCGCGGAGGAACAATTATTAATGCCCGTGGTTCCGGCATCCATGAAACAGCTAAACTATTTGCCATGGAAATCGAGCCGGAAAAAGAGATTGTTTTAATTATTGCGGAGAAACAGTTGACCGATGCCATTACCGCCGCAGTCAGGCAGGACCTGGAGATTGACAAGCCGGGCAAAGGCATAATTTTTGTCCAGGATATCAGCAAAGCATACGGCCTGCGTTAATGCCATAAAAAAAAGCAGTTTCCGGAGAGTCTGCCGTTCCGGGACTGCTTTTTTATACACTGCAAAACCGTAGAGGAGGATATCCCTGCAGTAAAAAGGCCTCCTGAGGGAAGCCTTAATCCGCATTCTGCCCTTCTTTCGGCGGCGGAGATGTCCTGCTTTTAACATGAGTGATGTCAGTGTTGCAATAAGGACATAACCATTTGGTATTTGTCGATTCTGCGGCGGAATAAGATACCTTGCCGCAATTGGTACAGACCTTATAGGGCATGGTGCACCCCTCCTCCCAGTTCTTTCAAAGTATTCTACACAGGGCAGACATATCCTCTTTTACCTATTGGAAAAAACTACTTGCAAACAAGTGCCTGAACCCCTAGTCCTTTTTCATGGCGACATCTCCGGCAAGGCAGCGCACAAGACCCTTGCCCGTTTCCAAAAGCAGCGCCCCTTGCTCATCTATGTCCACAGCCCGGCCGCAAAATTCCTTTCCGGCAAAACGAACGGCAACTTCCTGCCCCAGGGTCTCGGCATAATGGCGCCAGCGTGCCAGGACAGCGGCAAAATCCGACCGGAGAGCCTGGTAATAGTAAGCCTCAAAAGCTGCAAGATACGCCCTGACCCAGGCCGCCCTGTCCACTGCCGCTCCTGTTGCCGCCAGGACGGAGGTTGCCGTTTTCCTGATTTCCGGTGCAAATTGTTCCGCCGTAATATTGGCATTGAAACCAATTCCAACAATCAGGTAATGCACACGGTCTGCTTCCGCCGAAATTTCCGTCAGAATGCCGGCCAATTTTTTGCGGCCATAAAGCAAGTCATTGGGCCATTTTATACCCGGCGTTATCTTACAGACATTAATTGTTGCCTCAACAGCGGCCACAGCTGCCAGCAATGTCAATAAGGTCATTTGCGATGTCGAAAGAGCAGGCCGCAAAAGCAGCGACAACCAGATCCCGCCGGGGGGGGAACTCCAGGAGCGCCCCAGGCGTCCCCGGCCGGCCGTCTGCTCTTCCGCCAACACCAGAGTGCCTTCCGCCGCACCTGCTTCGGCCAGTTCCCTGGCTTTTTTGTTGGTTGATTCCGTTCGCTTTTCGTAATGAATTGTCTTACCCAAAATGCTTGTCTGCAGGCCGTCCTGGATTTCCATGGGCAGAAGCAGATCAGGCACTACTTCCAGCCGGTAGCCGCGGCCCGGGGAAGAAGCAATCACATAGCCTGACTCCCGCAACGACTCCACTGCCCTCCAAACGGCAGTACGGCTGACACGCAACAGTCTGCTTGCCTCCGCCCCCGAAAGGTAGCGGTCCCTGTTTTTTTTCAAAAGCTCAAGGAGCTTTCTTTTCATCTGCCGCACCGCCTTCCTCATGGAACTGCATTGGAAAAAAGCCCGCAAAAACGGGCTTTTTCATTAAAGCAACATGCTGCTACCTGCCTGCCGACCGTTGCAGTTGCAGCGGCCGCAGAGCCAGTGTCAAGGTAACTGTAATCATGGAGTAAATCGGTATTTGGACGGCAAGGGCAATCAGTCGCGGTACAAGCACCATGGTAAAAGGCGTTTTTTGCAACCATGCCAGTCCCCAGGTAGTAAGCAGGGCGCCGCTTGCAATTTCCGCCAGCAAAATGGCCAGAAAAACCTTTAGCGGCCATACCTTGTTGTTCTCGCCCAAAAACCTGACCACAAGCGGCGGAATCACACCGCGCAGCACTGCGGCCAGAAAGATATGTGGCACAAAAGCGGCACCAAAAGAATTCACCAGCATCCCCACCAGGTCGGCAACACCGCCTACCAGCCCGCCGGTAACCGGGCCAAACATGAGACCGGCCATATAAATAGGTATATTGCCGAAAGAAAGACGGATTGTACCGCCCGCAATCATGATAGCTGCCAGGCGGGAAAGTAAAATGCTCATTCCTGCCAACAGGCCGGAGACAACCACATTCCTGATACTGATCCGCAAGAAAACACCTCCTTTCCCTCAGGATGGCAGAGGTGCCACACCCAAGAGAAAAGAGGTTTTCCTCGCTCTTTTGATGCGGCAGCGGATGCGGTGACATATCGCAGGCAAAACCTTTCGTCTACAGGCAACACCCCATCCCGTAGCACTTGACGCATGTCACCTACTCTGCGTATATTTTATCCGGGCCCGCGGTGCGGACCCGGAATTTAAACATATAAAAAGCTAAGCGGTTGTAAAGCAAGTATAGCACAAAAGCGCCGGCAGTGCCAGTCCTAGAAGAGGCCTTCCACTTTGCCTGTTTCCGTGTTGACATCAATGCGGCGGAAAGCCGGATTGGCTGCCGTACCGGGCATCAGGGTAATGGTGCCGGCCACGGGAACCACAAAGCCTGCGCCTTTGTAGATCAGGATGTCACGCACACGCAACTTCCAGCCTTTCGGCACACCTTTCAGCATGGGATTGTCCGTCAGGGACAGGTGAGTTTTTACCATGCAGGTGCCAAGCTTGGCGATTTCCGGATCTTTTTCCATACGCACCACTTTTTCCATAGCCTCGGGTGTATATTCAACGCCGTCGGCCCCGTAAACCTCAGTGGCGATCAGGTGGATCCGTTCGCGCAGCGGAGTGTCCAGATCATATAGGTATTTAAAGTTATTGGGCTCATTGCAGGCGTCGATGACGGCATCGGCAAACTCCAGTGCCCCTTCGCCGCCATACTGCCAGTGTTTCGAGAGGGCAACACGGGCTCCCGCCTCTTCTGCCAGGCGTTTTACCAGTTTAACTTCGTTGTCTGTATCGGTATAGAAGTGATTGATGCAGACAACCGGGTTGAGTCCTGACTTCTTCACGGTATTGATATGGTGAATCAGGTTTTCACAGCCTTTTTCCACCCACTCAAGGTGTTCTTCCTTATATGCCGGGTCAAGCGGCTGGCCGGGCAGGGGCAGCGGAGCTCCGCCGTGCGCCTTCAGGGCACGGATGGTTGCCACGATGACGGCGGCGTGCGGCCGCAGCCCGGACATGCGGCACTTGATATTCCAGAATTTCTCGAAGCCGATGTCCGCGGCAAATCCTGACTCCGTAACCACGTAATCTCCCAGTTTCAGAGCAACACGGTCGGCAATGATGGAGGACTGGCCGATGGCAATGTTGGCAAAGGGACCGGCATGCACAAAAACAGGCTGCCCTTCCAGGGTTTGCAGCAGGTTCGGCTTCAGGGCATCAACCATCCAGGCCGTCATGGCACCGGCCACGCCCAAGTCTTCCGTTGTTATTTCATTGCCGCGCTTGTCATAAGCCACCACGATCCTGCCCATCCGCTCACGCAAATCCTTCAGGTCTTTGGCGACGGCCAAGATGGCCATTACTTCGGAGGAAACGGCAATGGCAAAGCCGGACTCCATCATAAAGCCGTCGCGACGCCCGCCCAGGCCGATAATAATGTTGCGCAGCGCCTGGGCACAGAAGTCAATAACCCATTTCATCTGCACATTGCGAGGGTCAATATTTAAACGCTTCAAGCCTGCACGCTCAAGGAAAGCGTCACTGGAGTTGAATTCGTGCTGTAAACGTGAAGTCAGGGCAACCATGGCCAGGTTATGGGCGTTCATTACGGCGTTAATGTCACCGGTCAGCCCCAAGGAAAAAGGCGTCAATGGGATGCACTGCGCAAGGCCGCCGCCGGCAGCAGAACCTTTAACGTTCATTGTCGGCCCGCCGGACGGCTGGCGAATGGTGGCAATAACGTTTTTACCCCGTTTGCCCAGCCCCTCTGTCAGACCCATGGTGGAAGTGGATTTTCCTTCGCCAAGGGGAGTAGGGGTGATGGCGGTCACATCTATATACTTGCCATCAGGGCGGTCCTTCAACCTCTCCAAAACTTTTGCGAAGTCTACTTTTGCAACATAGTGGCCGTAAGGCAGCAGCTCCTCCTGTTTCAGCCCCAGTTCTTCACCAAGCTGATAAACTGTTTTCATCGTTTTCTCTGCTTCCTCGGCTATCTCCCAGTCAGCATGTTTGGTCGGATCAAGCACCAAGATAATCCCTCCCTACTTGATATAGCTGTAAATACAACTACTTACAAATTCGGCATTAATGGGGTAAATCCTGCCTTTACAGTGTAAATTTTCAACGCCGGACGGTTACTGTTTCCGCTTTTTTATTATCCGAAGAACTAAAAAAAGTATGCGGCTTATGCCGCCGCCTGGCAGGAAAAAAGCGGATGCTGCGCATCCGCCTGGGAGTTTAAAGTTTCACTTCTTTTTCGTTTATCAGTACCTGCACCGGGTCTTTTTTCAACTGCACTTCCCTGCCGACACTGCGCTGCGGCCGGTTTTCCGTCTCCGGCTCCGGCTCCTGCGGAGGGCTGGCCTGCGGGCGGGATGCCTTGAGCTCTGCCAGCGTCTTCCCCTCCATCAAGCCGGCAATCTCTTCTGCATCCAGTATTTCCTGTTCCAGCAGGGCGTTGGCCAGGACTTCCAGCTTGTCACGGTTTTCATTAATAACCTCTTCCGCTTTTTTATAGCATTCATCCATGATTGCCCGGATTTCCAGGTCAATGGAACGCGCTATTTCTTCGGAATAATCCCTGTCCCTGGCCAGATCACGACCGAGAAAAACCTGTTCATACTGTTTTTTACCCAGAGTAATGGGACCGAGGCGTTCACTCATACCGTATTCCATAATCATCTGCCTGACAATAGCTGTAGCACGCTCCAAATCATTCTGCGCCCCGGTTGAAATTTCATTAAACACAACTTGTTCCGCTACCCTGCCAGCCAAAAGCGTCGTCACCCGCGACAGCAGTTCAGACTTTGTCATATAGTAGCGGTCCTGTTCCGGCAGCATTAATGTATAGCCGCCGGCACGCCCGCGGGGGATAATGGATACCTTATGAACAGGATCGGTGTTAGGCAAAAGATAAGCCACCATGGCGTGGCCTGCTTCATGGTAAGCAACAATTTTCTTTTCAAACTCGCTGATCACGCGGCTCTTCTTTTCCGTGCCGGCCATTACCCGCTCAATGGCTTCCTCCAGTTCACTCATCCCGATCAGCTTTTTATTCCGCCGGGCAGCCAGCAAAGCACCCTCGTTAACTATATTTTCCAGGTCGGCACCGGAAAACCCGGGTGTTCTCCTGGCAATAACGCCAAGATCAACATCCCTGGCCAGGGGCTTATTGCGCACGTGCACTTTCAGAATATCCTCACGCCCTTTGACATCAGGCAGGTTGACAGTTACCTGGCGGTCAAAGCGGCCGGGTCGGAGCAGAGCCGGGTCCAAAATATCCGGCCTGTTGGTGGCGGCAAGAATAATTATGCCTTCGTGGGCATCAAAACCGTCCATTTCCACCAAAAGCTGGTTCAATGTCTGTTCGCGCTCGTCATGCCCGCCGCCCAGGCCGGCCCCGCGCTGGCGGCCCACGGCATCAATTTCATCGATAAAAACAATGCAGGGAGCATGCTTTTTGGCGTTGTCAAAGAGATCGCGCACCCGGGAAGCTCCTACGCCGACAAACATTTCCACAAAATCGGAACCGGAAATACTGAAGAAAGGAACACCCGCTTCACCGGCCACAGCCCGGGCCAGCAGGGTTTTACCTGTCCCCGGGGGGCCCACCAGCAGAACTCCCTTGGGAATTCGCGCCCCGAGCTCAATAAACTTGCGCGGTTCCCGCAGAAATTCCACTATCTCCACCAGTTCGGCTTTTTCCTCATCGGCGCCCGCCACGTCGCTAAAGGTGACGCGGCTGCGTGTATTGTCATGCAAACGGGCTCGTGATTTCCCGAAATTCATGACACGATTGCCGCCACCTTGAGTCTGTTGCATAAAAAGGAAAAAAACAACCATTACAATCGCAAAGGGAACAATGATTGATAAGATATTAGTCCACCAGTGCGGTTCGTCCGGGTCGTCACCGGTAATGGTAAT
>JAAYMN010000122.1 GCA_012521345.1 Bacillota bacterium | reverse complement strand
GGGCAGAAGCGGCTATCAGCCGCTGGGCAAGCAAACAGATTGTCAAGGGGTATCTGGATGGTTCGTTTAAGCCTGATGCTCCCATCAAGCGTGCTGAATTTGCCACTATAATCAACAGGGTATTCGGTTTCAAAGCAATTTCTCAAGCAGAGTTTTCCGATGTAGGAGGCAACGAATGGTTCGCTTCTGAAATCAAAAAAGCAGTTGCAGCCGGGTATATGATAGGGTACCCCGACGGCACTTTCAAACCCGAAAAAAACATATCCAGGCAGGAAGCAGCAGTAGTACTGGCCAGGGTAATTGGCCTTGAGGCCACTGGTGAGAATTTAAATTTCTCCGACTCCGGCAGTATACCGTCCTGGAGCCGCCGGGCGGTCTCGGCAATTGCCCAAAAAGGCATGATAACCGGGTACCCGGACGGCAGTTTCAAGCCGGCAGGCGCCATTACCCGCGCAGAAACTGTAACCGTACTGGACCGGTATATTGCGGAAATCTTCACGGAGGAAGGTTCTTTTGGCAATGCGGCCGAGCAGACGGTAATTTCCGGCAGCGCAGTTATCCAGGCGAAAAATATAGAACTGCACAACTTCCACATTAAAGGAGACCTGTACATTGCGGAGAGCGTCGGAGATGGCACGGTAACCCTTGACGGGGTAGTTGTTGACGGCAATATCACCGTCAAGGGCGGCGGTGCCAACAGCGTAATCCTGAAGAACACAAAAGCCATTACTCTCCATGTGGACAAGGAAGGCGTCAGGATTGTTGTCCAGGACGGCTCTCAGATTGCGGAAGCTTATATACTTACATCCTCCCTCATCGAACAAGCTGGCGGGCAGGGCATCAAGACTCTCTTCATTGAAGAAATACTCGGGGAGGCAGGAGTTGTCCTTTCCGGCAGCTTTGCCAATGTGAGCATCAGGTGCGAAGCCGGCAAAATTGTCCTGGATGGCGGCCATATTGACGAGCTGAATATTGAGTCAGCTGCAGAAGATGTCATCTTTGAAATCGGCCCCGGTGCATCGGTGCAAAACCTAGTCTTAAATGCACCGGCCACGGTCAGCGGCAGCGGGAGCATTGGAACTGCAACTGTAAATGTCTCCGGTGCAGTCATTGAACAGCAACCCGCCAAAGTAGTCCTTGCAGAGAATGTCACAGCCAAAATTGGCGGGAAAGAAGTGACAGGCACCACCTCCTCAACACCTCCCACCACACCTCCTTCCGATGACGAACCAAAAATAATTCCATTAAAGAGCGTTAGCGTGACAGGTGACGCTAAAGTCGGGTCAACACTGACGGCCGAAGTAAAGCCGCCTGCAGCCACAGTTAGCTACCAATGGCTGCGAAGCGACGGCAGAGAAAGCACATACAACATCATTGAAGGAGCATCAGGCAAGACTTATGAACTTACTGCTGCTGATGCAGGCAAATATATTAAAGCAAGAGCAACTGGCAAGGGCAATTACACTGGAACAGTAGAAAGCGAGCCGCTTGGGCCGGTGGAGGCAATCCCAAACGTGATTTCTAACGTGCTAAGGGTAAGCGTGGATGTAAGTCAATAGTTTTTTTTAGCGGGAAATGGCATATCACTTGCCAGGAGGTGAGACTGCTACAATTTATGAGTCTAAATTTCTTAATCTTTGGGGGGGAAAAAGAAAAACGCTTGGGAGGTATTTTCCATGAGGAAAAGAGTCTCGTTGCTGATTGCATTGGCTTTGGTGTTTTCGTTAATACTTTCTTCCGTGGCAGTGGCAGCGACCCAGATCTCAAACAAACTGGAAGCCATAGTAACTGTGAGTGAACCAGAAACAGGCACCATTGATGTTAATGAGGATCTGTCACCAGTAACAGGCGTAGGCTTGTGGGATATCTTCAGCGTAAGCACAACACCTGCTGAAGGAAAAGGGGATACAAAAGTAAGAGGAAAAGTTGAAATTATAAGTGAGAAAAAAACAGGCTTTACCCTAAAATACTTGGAGCAGGATCCGAGAAATCCAAATTATGGTAAGTTTTTGCCGATGAACTTTAATGAAGAAAATGTTGCATACTTTGGTCCCGCGACTGGCTTCCATTGGCAGTTAGTTACTGATAGTATTTTTATGGTGACTTGGGAAGAAGAAGGTGACTATACATTTAAGATCAGCATTGTAGAGGCAAAAAATGATAATGAATTGGCCAGCACAAACGTTAAAGTTGAAGTTTTAAATGAAGCTGTAGTTATTAATTTAGCGCATGCATACGTAGATAGTTTTGACAGTGATGGCATACCTGTACAACCTGGCAGTTACAATAGTAATGAACTTGAAATAAATGCTGAAACTGGTGAAGAGTTCGGCTATTGGGTAAAAGCTGAACTGGTTTCAGATGTCACCAATGTTGACGGTGTTCGCTATGCCTTTGAGATAACCAAGGAAGATGGGCAAGGCAGTGTAATAGATATAAACCCAGATGATCTGGAGATGATATATTTCGAGAAAAAGCAAGATTTTGATGAGATGAAACTCGGGGTAGAAGAAAAAGATAATATGTTAGTAGGAGTATTTGGTCCTGCTCAAGGCTTTACATTCCATGCTCAAGGTGATGTCTACTTGTTCCCATATGCGGAGGAGGCAGGGATTGGCGGTGTTGAATCCCCTGTCGAAACACCCATTAAGGTAAAATGCTATACTGCGGGAACGTATAAAGTCAAAATATATGCTGTCCAGCTTGATGCCCCTGAACAAATAGTATTACAACAAACACAATAACGGGCTAGTTATTGTTGCCGAAAACTTTGGGGCAACCGGATGGCAACAAGTATCGGTGAGATTTAGGGCATAAGAAAAACCCCCGGCACCACACGGCAGCTATTAGGCTATTGTGGAGCCGGGGTTTTTTTTATGCGGACAATGTGGCTCTTTTTTATCAGTTTAACCCTCCCCGGGCATGGAAGGCGCCGGCGCAGCCGTCGACCCGGCTGAGGTGAAGGAGGCCTTGTCCTGGGAAGGGGTTGCGGGCCTGGGTGAAGGACTAGGCAAGGGAATTTCCTGGGAAGAGAAGGTCTCAGTTTTAAAAAGCGGGAGTAGAAAAGTACCTGAAGAGGAGCACGATTGTGCTGAAAATTCACAAAAATACATCTTTTGAAAGCAGCATGTTTTTGATAAAATTATATCGCATTAGACCTTGATAACCCCTGCCTGAGTTTCCCATAGCCGAGAACCCCAATGATAAAGGCTCAAGCAGGGATATATATCTGGATACTTGTTCTTTAACCGGGCTGGTTTGAGGGAAAGAATGGCGGAAGGGTTTTAGGATGGAAGGTTGAGCTTGGGCAAAGGGGACTACTTAGCGAAAGGGGGTAATAGTATGGTAATGAATTCATTTTCTTTTCAGCCGGTGGTACATGCTGTGCCGCCCGAGGCCCCCCGATTTACGGTGCTGGGAGCCGGGCATGGCGGATTGGCTATGGCCGGCCATTTGGCTTTAATGGGGTTTCAGGTTTCTCTGTATAATCGCAGCGATGAACGACTGGAACCTATTCGCCAAAGCGGAGGAATCACCTTAAACGGGGTTGTGGAAGGATTTGCGCCGCTTTCAGTAATAACCAGCAATATGGAGGAAGCTTTAGCAGAGGCAGACGTGATCATGGTGGTAGTGCCGGCCAATGCCCATAGTTGGTTGGCTGAGAAGGCAGCCCCCTACTTGCGCGACGGTCACATTGTAGTTCTCCACCCGGGACGCACCGGTGGTGCTTTAGAGTTTTTACATGTGGTTGCCAGCAAGGGTGTGCGTGTTGACGCTACCATTGCCGAGGCCCAGACCTTAATTTATACAGCCCGTAATAACAACCCGGCCCAGGTCACTATTTATGGGATAAAAAATAATGTTCCCGTGGCTGCGCTGCCTGGTCATAATACAGCAAATGTTGTTAAAACTTTGCGTACTGCTCTGCCGCAATTTGTGTCGGGAAGTAATGTGCTTAAGACAAGTTTGGATAATATCGGTGCTATTTTTCACCCTGGGCTATTAATTCTAAATGCTACGCGTGTAGAAGCAACACGTGGTGGTTTTGACTTTTATACCGACGGAGTTACACCCAGTATAAGTAAAGTACTGGAGGCCATGGACGCCGAACGGGTTGCCGTGGCCGAAGCTTTGGGTATTCGTGCCATGACCGCCCGCACCTGGCTTTATGTAGCCTATGATGCGGCGGGGCGGACGCTTTATGAGGCAATCCAGAATAATCAAGGCTATAAAGGGATAAAGGCGCCGACAGGGCTTTTCCATCGTTATATTACGGAAGATATTCCTATGAGCCTGGTTCCCATCGCTGCTTTGGGCGAGTTGTTGGACGTGCCTACTCCGACCATCCGCTCGATGATACATTTGGGCTCCCTGTTGCTGGGGGAGGATTACTGGCGGCAGGGACGGACAAAGGAGAAAATGGGCATTGACGGTTTGTCGGCGACTGAAATTCGGCGATTTGTTATGGAAGGAGGTTTAGCATGGTTGAAAGAAAAAGAAAAATCTTAGGGTCTCCTTTAGGCAATGATGTGCATGTAGCCGGGGTGCTGCGTTTTCTGCGTCTCGCGGAAGCAAATGGCTATGTAACAGAGTTTTTGGGGCCGGCAGCAGGTACGGAAGGGATTGTACAGGCGGCACTGAAGTACCGTCCCGATATTTTGGCGCTGAGCTATCGTTTAACACCCGAACTGGTTAATGGTCTGGTGCGGGAGGTTACAGCAGCCCTAAAGAAGGCCGGTTTAGGAGAGATAACCCTTATTTTTGGCGGTACTCCGGCAGCTGCCGCAGCGGCTAAAGCAACAGGTGTTTTTCAGCAGGTTTTTTCCGGACTGGAAGGAATTGATGAGATTGTCGCTTACCTCCAGGGACGCGAGCAGGAGGCGGTTAGCCGGCGTTATGCGGATCAGCTTTTGCCGAGGCTGGAGGGCAAGCGTCCTTATCCACTGCTGCGTCACCATTTTGGCCTGCCTTCTTTCGCGGCTACGCTGCAGGGTGTGCGGGAGATTGCCGAGGCCAAAGCAGTAGATGTTATCTCTCTCGGTCCCGATCAGAATGCCCAGGCCAGCTTTTTTAGACCGGAAGAGATGGACCCGCTGCAGGACGGGGCCGGAGGAGTGCCGCTGCGGCGTCCGCAAGATTTGTACGATCTTTATGAAGCAAGCCGTTGTGGCAATTACCCGTTACTACGCATTTATTCAGGCACTAGAGATTTGCTGCAGTGGGCGGAACTGTCTGTTGAAAGTATTAAAAACGCCTGGGGTGCTATCCCCCTTTGCTGGTACAGTGAGTTGGACGGACGCTCCAATCGTCCGCTGGCAGTGGCTTTGGAGGAAAATTTGGCGGCAATTGCCTGGTACGGAGAAAGGGGGCTGCCTGTAGAAGTTAATGAAGCCCACCACTGGAGCCTGCGGGAGGCACCGGATTCCATTGCTGTTGTGATGGCCTACTTGGCGGCGCTGTTTGCCAAAAAACAGGGAGTTAAGCATTATGTGGCGCAGTACATGTTTAATACTCCCTTTGGCACCTGGTATAATTATGATTTAGCAAAAATGCTGGCCAAAAAAGAATTAATAACTTCCTTGCATGACGATAACTTTCAAAGTTATACGCAGGTGCGCACCGGTTTGGCAAGCCTTGATGTTAATTTGAACAAGGCTAAAGGACAATTGGCTTCCTCGATCCATTTGGCTTTATCGCTGAAACCGGATATAATCCACGTGGTCGGGTACTGTGAAGCCAGCCATGCTGCTACTGCTGAGGATGTGATTGAAAGCTGTGAAATTGTTAACGGTGTTCTGCAGAATACAATCGACGGTTTGCCGGACCTTTCTGAAGATCCGGTTATACAGGCCCGCAAGGAAGCCTTGCTTGGAGAGGCAAGAATACTTCTGGCAGCCCTAGATGAATTATCCGAACACGGTGTCGAATTGGGCAGCGATCCACAAGTATTGGTTAAAGCCATTAAAGCAGGTATCCTTGATGCTCCCCACCTCCGGGGCAGTAAAGTAGCACTGGGTAAAGTGCAAACCCGGCTGAATGACGGATTCTGTGTAGCCGTTCATCCCGAGACAGGCAAACCCATGTCCGAAGCAGAGCGATTGGAACTGCTGCTAGGCAAAAAAATAGCAGTCTGCTCTTCTGTTGCCTAGGAAATTATTGCCTGTTTTTCTTCTCCGCCTTCCAAAAGATATATAAAGCGTTTATCCAGGGTGAAGGCGGTGAACTACTCTTGGATTGAACAAAACCCCGTGGAAAGCCGGCAATAAAGCTTTTCACGGGGCTTTTCTCTCATCTTGGTACCATGGGAGACAAGCAAAATGTACCTTATCCTTCACCCTTGATTACTGCCATGGGTCTGACGTTGGCAACTAAATTGATTATGCCGATTTCCGCCAGGGTGTCGACTACCAAATGGATGTCTTTATAGGCCTGGGGCGCTTCGTCCACGATCCGCTTATAATTGCTGACATTGTAGTGAATGTCCGCCATCTGTTCCTCAAAATCGGTGCCGGTGATGGATTTTCTGGCCGCCGCGCGGGACAGTACCCGCCCTGCGCCATGATTTACAGAACAGAAGGTTTCTTGGGCCCGCTCCAGACCGGTGGCGATATAGGAGTGGGTTCCCATGGAACCGGGCAAGAGTACCGGGTGACCGGTAGCCATGAAGTGCCTGGGATTGTTTTTATGCCCTGGAGGCAGGGCCCTGGTTGCACCCTTGCGGTGGAGCAAAAGCTCCCGGCCGAAATGGCTTTCCCTTTTGGCGATATTGTGGGCGACATCATACAGCAGCTTGATCTGAACCGTTTCCTTGCCTAAAACTTTGGCTATGGCTCTGATCACGTCGGCCTGGATCAGCTGCCTGTTGGCAAAAGCAAAATTGACGGCGCAGGCCATGGCGGCCAGGTATCGCTTCCCCAGCTCAGACTGTATGGGAGCACAGGCAAGACCGCGGTTGGGCAGGGTGATGCCGTGGCGGGATGCCTGCTGCGCCATTTCCCGGGAATAATCCTGGCAGATTTGATGGCCGAAACCCCTGCTGCCGGAATGGATCATAATGACAATCTGCTCCGGCGCCAGGTTGAAGAAAGATGCCGTTTCCTTATCAAAAATGCGGTCGACCATTGATATTTCAATAAAATGATTGCCCCCGCCCAGGGTGGAAAGCTGGTCCATCCTGGCCCGGGCTTCCTTGCTGCAGGCCGCAAGGTCGCCTCCGGGCAGGCAGCCGCCTTCTTCAATCCTTTCCAGGTCATGAGCATCTGCCAGGCCTAGTTTGACCAGGTAGGGCACACCTTCTTCCACTATTTTTTTGAGCTGACGGTCCAATTTGTATTTGCTTTTGGTGCCAATTCCGGTTGGGACAAGCTCTTCTATGGCCGCAAGAAGCTTTTGGAGTTCCCGGGAGCCGAGGTCCTGCCGGCTGAGATTGGTGGTGAGGAGCCTGACGCCGCAATTGATATCCATGCCAACCGCTCCGGCGGAGACGACGCCGTCGGGGTAGGTGACGGCAAGGACTCCGCCGATGGGCAACCCGTAGCCGGTGTGGATGTCGGGCATGCCTAGGACATATTTAAAAACCCCGGGCAAGGCGGCGGCAGCGGACAGCTGCCCGATGGCTTCCTCCTCCAGGTAGGGGAGGAGTTCTTCTTTGAGGTATATCTGACAGGGAACGGCCATCTTTCCTTTTGGGGGAAGGGTGTAGACGTTCCGTTCTTTTTTTACCAGGCCCATCGGCATGGTGTTCCCTCCTGTAGCTTTTTAGGTATATTTTAACGGGAAAACTGCTGCGGCACAACCTTGTCTGGGATTGTCGGAGCAATAAGCCGGGGATGCATGCGTTGCCTGGCTGTGAGCTGTAAAATGCCCGGTTTAGGCGGCAGGATGGACCCTTAAAAAGGGAGGAACTTTCCTTTTCAGTGTAGAATTTGCTGAATGAAAGCAGGTGATGATATGATTGAAGCTGTTTTGCTTGACTTGGACGGCACACTCCTGGATGTGGACATGGACGGTTTTTTAGATCGTTACTTTGAGAAACTGGCACAGCATCTGGACGGATTTGTCGATCCCGCCAGCTTCAGGGAAAACTTGTGGGCTTCTACAGAGGTTATGATCCGCAATACCGATCCCGGGAAAACAAATAAAGAGGTTTTTATTGAGCATTTTTACACCTGGATACCCCACCCGCACGATAAAGTCTGGCCTTATGTGGACGAATTCTATGAAACTATTTTCCCTACACTGCAAGGAAACATCAAGTCATTCCCGGATGTGCCGTATGTCATGGAAAAACTGCGCCAAGGCGGCTATAAGCTTGTTTTGGCCACAAATCCCATCTTCCCGCTAAACGCCATTCTGCACAGAATGAAATGGGGCGGCTTAAACCCGGATGATTTTTGCTTAATAACGTCTTATGAAACAATGCACTACTGCAAACCCAACCCGGAATACTTTCTGGAAGTTGCCGGGTTAATTGATGTGCCGCCGCAGAAATGCCTGATGGTCGGGAATGAATATATCTTTGACATTCAACCGGCAGAAAAAGCCGGCATGCATACATTTCTGGTGTCTGAAACACTGGAGTCATTGGACAAGGATAATAAGCGCGGCCGCCTCTTGGACCTGATTCCATACCTGTCTTTACTTGCGGCGCAAACAACAAAGGAGGATTAAAAGTGAGCTTTAGCAAAGAAAACAAACTGCATGAAGTGTCGCAGACCCTGGTGGAGGTGGCTATGGGGCGGCAGCCGGCACAACTGGTTGTCCGCAACGCCAGCCTTGTCAATGTGCATACCGGTGAAATCCAGCCCGGGACGGATATTGCCGTCTCGGAAGGGCGCATTGCCCTGGTGGGCGATGCCGGCCATGCCATAGGCCCGGAAACAACAGTTATTGACGCCTGCGGCATGTACCTGGTCCCCGGCTTTCTTGACGGTCATATCCACGTGGAAAGCAGCATGGTCAGCGTTACTGAATTTGCTCGTAGTGAGCTGCCTTACGGTACCACCGCCATTTTCATGGACCCGCATGAAATAGCCAATGTCCTGGGGCTGGAAGGTGTCCGGTTGATGCATGAAGAAGGACGCAAAGTGCCCCTGCGCGTTTTTACCACTGTTCCTTCCTGCGTGCCTGCCGCACCGGGGATGGAAGATGCCGGTGCCGCCATCGGCCCGGCCGAGGTGAGGGAGGCCTTGTCCTGGGAAGGAGTCGTGGGCCTGGGAGAAATGATGAATTATCCCGGGGTGATTGCCGGCGATCCCAACGTACATGCCATCATCGGGGAGATGCTGAAAGCCGGCAAGGTTGTGACCGGCCATTTTGCCATGGCGGCAGGGGGGAGGGAGCTGGCGGCGTATCAGGCGGCAGGCTGTACTTCCTGCCATGAATCGGTAACAAAGGAAGATGCCTTGGCCAAGCTGCGCAGCGGGATGTATACAATGCTGCGGGAAGGCTCCGCCTGGCATGATGTCAAGGCAACAATCCGCGCCATTACGGAGGAAGGGATTGACAGTACCTATGCGATCCTTTGCTCCGATGATACCCATCCGGAAACGATTCTGCAGCGGGGCCACCTGAACCATGTTGTCAAGCGTGCTATTCAGGAAGGCATGAACCCCATCCGCGCGGTCCAAATGGCGACAATCAATACGGCGCGTTATTTCCGCTGCGACCATGAACTGGGCAGCATTGCCCCCGGCAAGTATGCCGACTTTTCCCTGCTTTCCGAGCTGGCGGAAGTAAAAGTGGAAAAAGTCTTTATTGCCGGCCGGCAGGTGGCGGCAGGGGGGAAGCTGCTCGTCTCCCTGCCGGAGCAAGCATATCCCGCTTTTGCCCGCCAGTCAGTCAGGCTGCCAAAGCGGTTGTCGGAAGCTGATTTTGCCGTTCCTGTGCCAAAGGCAGAAAGCCCTGTAACTGTCAGGGTTATCGAGATAAACCGGGATTTCGCAGGGTTACCCTTGAAAAATG
>JAAYMN010000121.1 GCA_012521345.1 Bacillota bacterium | reverse complement strand
CTGTAGGCTGTGCCGGTTCCGCCCGTTACCGCGGGGGGCAATGATGGTTGCCCGCTGAGGCTGCTTTGGCAGCGAAGACAAGGTGGTACCGCGAACTAACAATTCGCCCCTGTTAAGCAGGGGCGATTTTATTTTATTAAACATCATGGAGGGGATAAAATGAAAGCTTTGCTGAAGACTGTTGCCATTTTACTTGTGGCGGGTGTTTTGCTTGCCGCCTCCGGCTGCTCGGGCAAAAAGGGCGGCGATCAGTTTACCATTGGGATCATCCAGTATGTTGAGCATGTGGCGCTGGATGCGGCTAGGGAAGGTTTTATTGCTGCCCTGGCGGACAACGGCTACAAGGACGGCGAAAAGATTGTACTTGATTACCATAATGCCCAGGCCGACCAGTCCAACGCCACAACGATTGCCGACCGTTTTGTCAGCAAGAAAGTTGATTTAATCCTGGCCATTGCCACACCTGCAGCCCAAGCCGTGGCCGGCAAGACCAAGGATATTCCCATCCTGGGGACGGCCATTACGGACTACGTGGCCGCCCGGTTGGCCAATTCCAATGAAAAGCCTGGGGGGAATGTAAGCGGCACCACCGACATGAACCCGATCAAAGAACAGATTGACCTCCTGGTAAAGCTTGTGCCAAATGCAAAAACGGTGGGAGTCCTTTATACTTCCAGTGAAGATAATTCCATTGTCCAGGCCCAAATGGCGCGGGAAGCAATCGAGGCGCTTGGCCTGACCTACACGGAAGTGACCGTCTCCAACTCCAATGAAGTGCAGCAGGCGACTCAGGCCATCGTGGAGAAATGCGACGCTATCTATATCCCCACGGACAATATTTTTGCTTCCGCCATGCCCGTGGTGCACGGCGTCACCTCCCAGTCGAAAACTCCCGTCATCTGCGGTGAAGCCGGCATGGTGGAAAACGGCGGCCTGGCCACCCTGGGGATCAACTATTATGACCTTGGTTACCAGACCGGTTTAATGGCGCTCCGCATCCTGGAAGACGGGGAAAAACCGGCCGATATGCCCATTGAAAGATCTACCGAATATGAATTTGCCATTAACGGGGATGTGGCGGCGGAAATAGGCCTGGAAATCCCGGCCGACCTGCAGCAATATGTGATTTATCCGGAGAAATAAAATGACTTCTTTTCGCAACAATAACCAAGCAGAAACGAGTTGGTAAAAAATGTTACAGATTTTACTGGCTGCCGTCATGCTGGGCCTGCTTTGGGCCGTGATGACTATCGGCGTTTATCTTACTTTTCGTATTCTTGGCATTGCGGACCTGACAGTGGAGGGAACCATTGCCATGGGGGCGGCAATCGCCGCCCGGGCAATTATCGGCGGCATGAACCCTTATGCGGCAACCCTGCTTGCCATCCTGGGCGGGATGGCGGCAGGGCTTGTCACCGGCCTGTTGCATACCAAACTAAAAATACCGGCACTCCTCTCCGGTATTTTAACCATGATTGCCCTTTATTCAATAAACCTGCGCATTCTCGGCAAAGCCACCCTGTCTTTGCTGCGGCTGGATACCGTTTATACAGTTTTTGGCGGTTTATCCAAGCTTCCGCTCTTTGCGGAGGCGGGCATCGGTTACCTGGTGCCTGTGATTGCCCTGGGACTGCTTTGTGTGCCGGCTATTATCTGTATCCTTTACTGGTTTTTCGGGACGGAGATCGGCTGCGCCATCCGGGCTACGGGGGACAATCCCCAAATGTCCCGCGCCCAGGGGATTAATACCGGGAATATGATAATACTGGGGCTGGTCATCAGCAATGGCCTGGTGGCATTAAGCGGTGCGCTTATTGCTCAGCAGCAGAGTTTTGCCGATATTCAGATGGGAATCGGTTCCATCGTCATTGGTCTGGCATCGGTGATCATCGGGGAAGTGCTTTTTGGCAAAAACAGTTTCTTCAGCCGCCTCATTTCCCTGGTTTTGGGCGCCATTACCTACCGGGTCATCATTGCCTTTGTCCTGGAACTGGGCATGCCAGCCAATGACCTGAAACTGTTTACCGCCATTACGGTGGCCCTTGCCCTGTCACTGCCCGAATTAAGGTCTTACCTGCGGCCCGTAGTTGCCGGTTTGAAGGGAGGGGCGGAAAGTGCTCGCGGTAAACAGAGTGTCTAAAACTTTTAACAGAGGTACGGTAAACGAAAAAACAGCCTTGCAGGACGTGAGCCTCCACCTGAAAGAGGGCGATTTTGTTACTTTAATCGGAGGCAACGGCGCCGGCAAATCTACTTTGCTTAACTGCATAGCCGGGGTGCATGAAGTTGATGCCGGCTCCATCATTATTGACGGCAGGGACGTGACCAGACTGCCGGAGCATAAACGCGCCGGCATCCTGGGCCGTGTTTTCCAGGATCCCATGGAAGGCACCGCCGCCAACATGTGGCTGGAAGAGAACATGGCGCTTGCCTTGCGCCGGG
>JAAYMN010000120.1 GCA_012521345.1 Bacillota bacterium | reverse complement strand
TCTCTGCTTGCATTTGGCACGGTCCTCTGCTATAATTACAATCAAAATTTTTTTATGGTGCACAGTTTCGCAGGCAAAAGCATATACTGCCAACAAAGCGAAGATGGGGATGAAGCCCGGATCAGCCGACAGAGAGGGAACCGCCTGCTGAGAGGTTCCTCGGTAAAGAGAAGGGCGAGCCGCCCCGGAGCTGCCCGCCGAAACAAGTAAGCGTGGCCGGCACTGCCGTTATCCAGAAAGCTTTGGCTTGAGCGACCGGATGTAGTCCGGTAACCAGAGTGGTACCGCGGGTTTTGCTCCCGTCTCTGTCATTGTGAGACGGGAGTTTTATTTTTCTCCTTCCTTTTCACATTTTGGAGGTGCACAGCATGAAATTTGAACAGTTGTATGCAAAACGGGCCAGTTGCATGAAAACATCGGAAATCAGGGAATTCTTCCAGCTGACGGAACAGCCGGATGTCATCTCTTTTGCCGGCGGTTTTCCCAGCGCCGAGTATTTTCCATTGGCACAGATCAATGCAGTCTTGCAGGATGTTATAGCCAGGGAAGGCAGGACTGCCTTGCAATACGGGCCGACTGAGGGCAACTGGGAGCTGCGCCGGTATCTGGCGGAAAAAATGAGCCGTGAGGGCATGCCGGCGGAGGTGGAAAATATTTTGATAACAAACGGCTCACAGCAGGGCATGGATTTAATCAGCAAGGTGTTTATCAACCCCGGTGACGTGGTTATAGTAGAAGAACCGGGCTATGTGGGCGGCCTTGGCGCCGTTTACAATTACGAAGCGGAACGTCTTCCAATTCCTCTTGATCATGAGGGGCTGCGCACCGATCTTTTGGCAAACCGCCTGCGGAAACTGAAAAGGGAAGGTCGCAGGGTTAAATTTGCCTACCTGGTCCCCAATTTTCAGAACCCTTCCGGCATCTGCATGTCCCTTGCCAGAAGAGAGCAGATGCTGCAGCTGGCCAGTGAATATAATTTCATCATTCTTGAAGACAATCCTTACGGTGAAATTCGCTATGAAGGGGAACCCCTCCCCAGTATTAAATCCATGGATACGGAAGGCCGCGTCGTTTACCTGGGCTCCTTTTCCAAAACTTTTATCCCCGGGATTCGCATCGGGTGGATTCTGGCCGACAAGGAACTGATCCGGAAGCTGACTTGCGCCAAGGGCGCCACGGACTTATGCACCAACTCCCTGGGACAGCGGATGGCCTATCATTTTGCTGCCGGCAGAATGATTGACGCCCACCTTGCCACCCTCATTTCCCGCTACCGGGAAAAACGGGACCTGATGCTTGCCTGCATGGAAAAATATTTTCCTGCCGGTGTAACCTGGACATATCCTTGCGGTGGCTTCTTTATCTGGGTAACCTTTCCCGAGGAGTTGAACGCCCGCCAAATTTTACTTAAAGGCATTGAACGCAAGGTTGCTTTTGTTGATGGTGCCGGCTTTTATGTCAACGGTAAAGGGAAAAACACGGGCCGCTTCTCTTTTTCCGAGGCCGGACCGGAGCAAATAGAAAAAGGCATTGCCATTCTGGGTGAAATTATTCGTGGGGAACTGGCGGCAGCCGGGGGGCCAAAGACAAAAAGCGCCTGATTTGTTGGCTGGTTGCAGCAGAGAGGAAAACTGTCTTGGTGGGGTCTTTTCCGCTTAATTTTAAGGATTTCAGAAAGGGGCGGACAGCAAAGCCTGCTTGTGTGCCCCTTTTTTGTACACCCGTTATGGGCGGCTGCCTGGCGGTGAAAGTCTGCTGCGGGGCCGGCAGTGGGAACTGCCGGCCAAAGACAGGGCGTCCTGCATGAGGTGGTTCTCTGCAGCAGGTTTTACTTGACAGGCAGCAGGGTTAGTTGTAGGATAAACTCAATTAAATAAAAAACTCTTATCCAGAGCGGTGGAGGGACTGGCCCTGTGAAACCCGGCAACCGGACAATTGTCACGGTGCTAATTCCAGCAGAAGAAAAATTCTGGAAGATGAGAGTCGTTTCTTTTGCGATCTCTTTCTGTCCGGAAAGAGTTTTTTCTTGTAGAGGAGGAGCATGCATGAAACAGCTGCGCACTATCAAGGAAATCAATGAAAAAATCACCAAAGGCAAAGTGGTGGTGGCGACTGCGGAAGAAATCATTTCCATGGTAGCCGAAAAGGGCGTGGAAAAAACTGCGCGCCAGGTTGATGTGGTCACCACAGGCACTTTCGGCCCCATGTGTTCTTCCGGTGCCTTCCTTAATCTGGGACATACAACACCGCGCATGCGCATGTCGAAAGTTTACCTGAACGGGGTAAATGCCTATGCCGGGATTGCCGCAGTGGATGTGTATCTGGGAGCCACGGAAATTCCTGAAACAGACCCGGCCAACAGCATTTTCCCGGGCGCTTTCAATTACGGCGGTGCCCATGTAATAGAAGACTTGCTGTCCGGGAAGAAGGTTCTGCTGGAAGCAACGTCATACGGAACCAACTGCTATCCGCTGCAGAAACTGGAAAAATGGATCACCCTGGACGATATAAAAGACGCCTACCTGTTCAACCCGCGCAACTGCTACCAGAACTACAATGTAGCCGTTAACTTGTCCGACAGGACTATTTACACTTATATGGGAATTCTGAAACCTCATTTGGGCAATGCCAATTACTGCAGTGCGGGTCAGCTCTCGCCGCTGCTCAATGATCCCTTCTACCGCACTATAGGTGTGGGCACCAAAGTCTTTCTTGGCGGCGGCATAGGTTATGTTGCCTGGCATGGCACGCAGCACAACCCGCATGTCCCCAGGACGGACGGCGGTGTTCCCCGCGGCGGGGCAGGCACCCTTGCTCTTATCGGCGATTTGAAACAAATGAGCCCCAAATACTTGCGTGGTGTCAGCCTTTTGGGCTACGGTGTTTCCATGCAGGTTGGCGTGGGCGTACCAATTCCCATTTTGGATGAAGAAATCTTGCAATTTACTGCTGTCTCCGACGGGGAGATCCTGGCCCCCGTTGTGGATTACAGCGAGGCCTACCCGCAAGGGACCGGAGAGATTCTGGGCGAAGTCAGCTATGCTGAACTGAAATCGGGTACAATTATTGTCCGGGGCAAGGAAGTTCCCACCGCTCCGCTGTCCAGCTACCCGAAGGCCAAGGAGATTGCCGAAACACTGAAACAATGGATTCTTAAAGGGGAATTTACCTTGACGGAGCCGGTAGCCGCGCTGCCGTCAGCGGAAGTTGCCGTAAATTTTGCCCGGCAGCCGGAGAAAGAGTAAGGGGGAAGCATAGATGATTAAACGGAAAGTGGTATTACGTTTTCCCGCTACTGTTGTGGAATTGCCGTTTATTTATACACTGGCCAGGGAATTTGATGTGGTGGCCAACATCCTGAAAGCAAATATCAACCCGCGCAAGGAAGGCAGTATGGTGGTGGAACTATCGGCGGAAGAGGAAAAATATGATGCCGCCATTAACTACCTGCAGTCGCGCGGAGTTGTAATACTGCCCCTGGAGCAGCAAATCATCTGGGTGGAGGACCGCTGCACGCAGTGCGGCGCCTGCACTGTGATCTGTCCCACCAATGCTCTGTGGATGAAACGGCCGGAGATGATTGTTTCTTTCTGCAGCGAAAAATGTGTGGTCTGTGAACAGTGCCTGAAAGCCTGTCCCGCCCGTGCCGTTGAAGCCCTGTATCTTGCGGGGGAATAATCGATGGACAATGTGCGCCGTGAGTACAGGAAAATGATGCAGGCGAGAGGGTTTGCCGCGTTTACCTGCAAAATCAAGGAAACGGATCTGGCCGTGCAGGTGGACGAGGTAAGTTTTTCCCCTCAGCTGCCCGCTTTCGTGGAAAAGCGGGTGCTTGCTTTGCGGCTGGCACTGGAGGAATATATTGCCGCCGACCCAGAGTTCCGTACTACCCTCAAGCCTCACCTGGCGGCTCCCGGCGCCCCGCCTATTGCCCTTGACATGATCAAGGCCGGCAATATGGCCGGTGTCGGCCCCATGGCCGCTGTGGCCGGCGCCTTTGCAGAGTATGTGGGGCGGGAACTGCTGGCAAAAGTAGAGCAAGTAATTGTGGAAAACGGCGGCGATCTTTTTCTGTCCGTCAGGGAGAAAACAAAGATTGCCGTATATGCGGGCAGTTCACCTTTAAGCAACCGGCTGGCCCTGGAACTGGAGCCGCAGCCTGGAGGCTTTGGCGTCTGTACCTCTTCCGGTACTGTCGGCCCTTCCTTCAGTTTCGGCCGGGCCGATGCCGCAGTCATCATCTCTCCTTCCGCCATCCTGGCCGATGCAGTGGCTACCGCTACCGCCAACAGGATTCAGACGGCCAAAGACCTCAGGCCGGCGCTGGAATTTGCCCGCGCGATTCCCGGTGTGGACGGTGTGCTGGTGATTAAAGACGACAAGCTGGCCGCCTGGGGGCGCCTAAAAATTGTCTCCCTCTAGGCCAGTAATTGACACTTGATTTTCGTGGCGATTTCTTCTATAATTCTAGATACGCGCCGGCATAGCTCAATTGGTAGAGCAGCTGAATCGTAATCAGCGGGTTGGGGGTTCAAGTCCTCTTGCCGGCTCCAGATGCAAACCAAGCCACAGGTTGTCATCCTGTGGCTTTTTCCGTGTCATGCGCAGGAGTGAAAACAAAATTGGTATGTACATTGTTACCAGTTTTCGTTAAAATAGTGAAAGGTATATTCCAGGGGTTGCTGCAATTAAATAGAAATAAAATGCGACAACTCTCTTGGAGGCAATAATTATCACGGGGAGGAAGGATAGTGGAGGCAAATGTCCAGACTTTAATTGCCATGGTGCTTTATATCGCCGTGGTAATCGTTATCGGAGCGGTTTACGCGAAACGTGCCAGCAAAAGCAGCAGCCATTTTCTGATCGGCGGCAGATCGCTGGGGCCGTGGGTTACCGCCATGGCCGCGGAAGCTTCCGATATGAGCGGCTGGCTGCTCATGGGCCTGCCGGGTGTCGCCTACTGGTACGGCCTGAGTGATGCGGCCTGGACGGCAATCGGCCTGGGGATAGGTACATACTTAAACTGGCTGTTTGTAGCCAAAAGACTGCGCGTTTATTCGCACATAGCCGGCGATGCCATAACCATTCCGGATTTTCTCAGCAACAGGTTCAAGGAAAAGAAAAAAGTTATTCTGATAATTGCGGCTCTCTTTATTCTTGTCTTTTTTAGTGTTTATGCCGCCAGTTGTTTTGTGACTGTGGGGAAATTATTCAGTACTTTGTTTGACGCAAAATATGTGTATATGATGCTCGCCGGTGCCGCATTTGTCGTCCTTTATACTTTTATCGGCGGCTTTTTGGCGGAAAGCGCCTCGGACTTCATGCAGGCTCTTGTAATGGTTTTTGCCTTGGCACTTGTATTCATCATTGGCATAATTCACGCCGGGGGCCTGGGGGCGGTGATAGCCAATGCAAAATCAATACCGGGTTTCTTGGAGTTCTTTGGCATCGCACAGCCCCAGGTTGTTGACGGTGTGCAGCAGGTTGGCGCTAGCGGCCAGGCCTTGTTCGGTGAGGCTGCCAAATATGGCTTCCTGACGATTATCTCCACCTTGTCCTGGGGACTGGGGTATTTTGGCATGCCGCAAGTTTTGCTCAAGTTTATGGCTATTAGAAAATCCAGTGAGATTACTCTGTCCAGAAGAATTGCCACAATTTGGGTCATCGTCTCCCTGGCCGCCGCCGTTGCCATTGGCATTATCGGCCGCGTGCTTTATCCGGCTGAACTTCTGACGCAAAGCGATGCGGAGAGGATTTTTATTATCATGTCGGCCGACTTTTTCCTGCCGTTTCTTGCCGGTATTGTCATGGCCGGTATTCTTGCCGCAACCATCAGTTCGTCTGATTCCTACCTGCTGATTGCGGCTTCGGCTCTTTCCAAAAACATTTACAAAGGCCTACTGAAAAAGGATGCGACGGACAGGCAGGTCCTGGTTGCTTCCAGGATTACGCTGCTCATAGTAGCCGTAGTGGCGGCCATTATTGCTTTGAATGAAAACAGCATCATTTTCATGGTGGTCTCCTTTGCCTGGGCCGGCTTTGGCGCCACCTTCGGACCGATTATCCTCTTTTCGCTGTTTTGGAAAAGAGTCACCAGGGCGGGTGCCATTGCCGGCATGATTGCAGGCGGCGGTATGGTGTTTGTCTGGAAGCTGCTTGTCAGGCCCCTGGGCGGTGCGTTTGACATTTATGAACTGCTGCCGGCATTTGTTCTGTCCTGTATCGTTATCGTTATCGTTTCTTATTTGTCACAGGAAGAATCGAAAGAAATTCAGGATGAGTTCGAACTGGCAAGAGTGACGGAAATATAAGCAAAAAGCCGGCGTCCCGTTTTTTCATCAGGCCGGCTGACATGTGGGGGGAGAGTTAAATGAGCAGGCGGGAAGCGGTTGCCATTGGCTTTATCGTTACCTTGCTGGCAAGCAATATTTTGGCGACAAAGCTTTTTGCTCTCGGACCTCTTGTTTTGCCGGCCGCGGTCATTGTCTATCCCTTTTGTTTTATGCACGGGGATATCCTGACGGAGGTCTGGGGTTTTAAGTATGCCAAAAAAATAATTTTGGCCGGTTTTGCCGCCAATGCCTTTTTAACGCTTGTCATCTACATCGGGCAACTTTTACCTGCCGCCCCTGCGTGGGAAAACCAGGAGGCATATGTTGCTATTTTTGCTCCCGTTCCCCGCATTGTCCTGGGCAGTTTTATTGCCTATCTGGGCGGCGAGCTGACAAACAGCATTTTTTTGGAGAAGATAAAAAATTTAACCGGTCCCAGACTGTTGTTTGTCAGGACCATAGGCTCCTCCATTGTCGGCCAGTTGATTGACACGGTTGTTTTCATCGGCATCGCCTTTGCAGGCACAGTGCCGGCAAATATCCTTTTGCGGATCATGCTGGGCCAGTATCTTGTGAAAGTAATACTGGAAGCGATTGGCGGCACCCCGCTTGCCTACCTGTTGATCGGCTGGGCGGGAAAGGACGGCCGCCGTGACTGTATTGGCAAAGGGGAAGTTAACGGGGAAAGCCTGCCCTAAAACTGAAAAGACTGCCGGTCATTGCGCCGGCAGTCTTTTTTGCTGTCTTTTGTCTGCAGGCTTTAGAGGGCCAATACAGGCCGGATACTACATTTCATCTCAAACGCTTGCCGCCGCCTGTTGCCGGCTTGCCGCCTGCGGCTGTGCCGGGCGGCCGTAAATGCCGGCAAGCGGTGGCAGGTATTTTTTAATAAATGGTATGAGGGTATAATGGGACAGCACCATGATGATTAAGGTAAAAATGCAGGCGACAAAGGGGCCGGTGATGTAAAGGTAGATGCGCAGCATGGAGAGGACGGCAAAGACCATTTTTTTCAAAATATGTTCCGTCCCGCAATAGATAAGTGAGTTTTGGCCCATCGTGCGCAGCATTTCACTGCCGGAAAGTATATGGGCCAGAAGATAGTTGAGATAAATCAAAAGCAGTGCCTGCACTATGGAGACAAAGATGTCCAGCAGGGTGCGCGACTCCTGGTCCAGTACTTTAAAGCCTGTCTCATTGAGATACATGTAACCTGCAACGCATAAAGCAACTATACACAGCACAATAATCACCGCCTTGCCTGCAGGGGAAGAGCCGGCATAGCTTTTATCCTTAATCAAGGGAAAGATTACCGCACCGGCGGCATAATAAAGGAGGTAGTAAAGGGCGGAATCTGTACTGAAAAACCAGTGTGCCACGAAACGCTCCACATCGGGAAGAGCCTGGGCGATGGCAAAGTGGAGCACAATAGCAACAAGGAGAATGAAATACGGGGCATGGCGGATGTTTTTCACCGCCCGGTAAATCAGGTCGTAAAGCACGGCTGTGACAAACAGGCAGGGCAAAAACCAGAGCGCCCAAGCATATGTGTTCCCGCGAATGCCAAAGATGCTTTGTTTGATCAACTCTTTGAGATAGGTGGCATTGCCGTTTTCGTCCAGCATGAACACAATTATATTCAGAAAGCAGAAACCGAAGTAAGGAACAAGAATGGTTAAAAATCTTTTCTTGAGGTTCTCCCAGAAAGAATTTTTAAAACCGGTAGCAGCGAAAAAACCGGACAGCAGGAAGAACATCGGCACCTGATAGGCATAAACAAAGGCGTACATTTTTCCCGCACTTTCCACCAGGTGGCCGACATAAACGGCAAACATTCCGAGGAAGCGCATGACGTCTACCCAGTGGTAGCGAACTTTATTTGTGGCACCTGTGCTTTGCATTGTTTTGCCTCCTAAAATGATGTATTTCTGTAACTTTCAGAATATTTACATATTCACCCATGATACTGCGGATTCCTCCCTGCGTCCGCAGGCAAATGTCAACTTGCCGGCATGGAGTGTCCCGGGCTATCATAAGGGCAGGAGGGGAATTCCGGCAAGGGGGTGGGTGTGTGCACAAAAAAAGCATAGTTATTGCCTGTGTGATTCTGGCGCTGGCGGCATTTATCTGTTGGCGGCAATACAAAAGTGAACGTGTTGCGACCGGTCAGTTAATGTTCTATAAAGAAGCTATTTTTCGTGACAATAGCGAGATTAAGCATGAAGAGTATCTGGGCAAGGGGTTTCATCTGGTGGAAACAGTCGCGGGGAAAACTTACCTGATCCGCTACCGGCAGGAAAGCAGTTATAAAGGGATTATCGAAGGTTATGAAATGAAAAACAGAATTGTGCAGTACAGGTGATGGGCGACACAGGTAAGCGGGTAGTCGCAGACCCGGCGACATGTTAATGGCGGAGGCTGCCGGCGGTGCCTTTACCAGGGCTGTTTCCGACCCTGCGGAATTAAAAGCGGTGTTGCCTGAGAGCCTGGCTGCCGTCAAGGGGCGGGCGCTGCGCGATGCTGCGCCGGTTTTCCGGCAGGAATAAGCTATGCAAAAAATAAGAACCTGCTTTTAGCCCTCGGGCTGAAAGCAGGTTCTTGCCTGGTATGCCTATATCGTTTCAAATATGTAATATTTTACCAGTACAGCCAGCATAGGGGGCAGGGCGGCAAGGAGTAAAAGCAGGATTGTCCGGATATTTTCTTTCTGCGCCTTTTGCCAGTCGTCAGGGGACTTGTCCTGCTTGTCCTGAACAGGCTGAGAGGAAAACTCGGCCGCATCCGGTCCGCTTTCCGAAGTCCTTTCCCAGGTGCCAAGCAGTAGCTGTATTGCTCTTTTCCTCCGTGCGGCGGGATTGTTCCCTGTTACTGTCATTATAAGAATGGTAATTATGAACAAAAGGATAAAAAAAGCCCATTCGTTAATTTTGTAAAAAAGGGATGGATTGCCGGTTGTTATGGAGGCAAAAGTGGCGACAAGGACAATAATGATACCGCAAAGCAGTGCATAGATTTTGTTCATTGTCTACCTCCGTTTCTTTTCATCCACAGTTGTTGCGGGCAAAGGTCAGGAAAGGAAGCGCAAGAACAGCACGGCCAGCAGGCTAGGAATTCCGGCCAGCAGCAGGTTTTTAGCATCCTGGTATCGATTTTCCCGTTCTTTTCCCGCCTCAGGCCCGCTTTGCGTCCAGGAACCGGTGCCGAAGACTCCGGTCAGCATGCCGGCAAAAAGCATAACCAAGACGACAACCCACCGGCAGATCTGTAAAAACAGGTTCCGGTCAGCCGTAAGCCGCCAGGCGGCAGCAGAAGCGGCAACTACAGCGATGCCGGCCAGTAAAGCATAATGACTTCTCATTCCGGCTGCTCCTCTCAAGCTGCAGAATATCTGTTGTATAATATTGACATTATATATTCTATTGCAGCCGGCAGATTCCTGTTCCCTGGCGGCGCCTTAGTTTTTTACAAAATAAGCCGGCGGATTATGTGAAAATAATAAAAAATGATGAACATTCTTTTATTTTTTTTAAAAAGTCTGGACATCTAAGCAAATCGGTGTTATTATAGAAACAGGCCAAAGCTAAATGTACATGTATACACAGGTATGGAGTCTTAAAGCTGCCCTTCCTGTGCTGCAACCTAAAACGGACTGCCGGCTATGCAGCGGATAAAAAAGTACAGGATGGGAAAAATATAGAAAACAGCCAAGACAAGGAGGTAAATGTAATTATGACTACTTACGCTTCCAACCTGCATGATGTGAGGGATGAATTGCTGCGTGAATATATCGAGGCTACAGGCAGTGAAAAAGCAGAAATTCTCACAAAGATTATGGAGATTGATGAAGAGCTGGAATATGCCGATTATTAATAGCTGCCTGAAGCATTGGTGAATACCCTGCCCGAAAGGATGTGGCAGGGTATTTTTCATATGCCGTGCTTTTTATTGCCATAAAAAAGCGGCAGGAATTTTCTCCTTTTGGTAAAATAGACAAGGGAAGACGATGCTTGTGCGGCATGGCAGCTTCCGTGCTGGTAAAAGATTGCACCGCCGATGCCCGGTCTGCACGGAAGAGGGAGTTACCGATGTCTGTACAGATATCCTTTGTTCCCGGAAAACATGGAGTTTTTCTGGAAAGGCTGAACCGTTTTGTCGCCCTGGTGCGGGTGGACGGAAAGGATGTGCGGGCACATATTGCCACTTCGGGGCGCCTTGGAGAACTGCTGGTGCCCGGGGCGGCTGTCCGGCTGGAGCCGAGTCGTTCCACCCTGCGGAAAACAGCTTTCAGCCTGCGGGTTGTTGAGTATAAAGGAGTCTGGGTTTCCATTGACGCTCAGGTGCCCAACAAGCTGATCCGGAAAGCATTGGCAGACCGCATCTTGCAGCCCTTCCAGGCTTTGGAGTTTGTGCGCAGCGAGCCTGCCTACAAAAACGGGCGCTTTGACTTTCTGCTGAGGGAGCAAACAGGCCGGCCGGTTTATCTGGAAGTAAAATCTGTGACCCTGGTGGAGCAGGAGTGCGGCTTGTTCCCCGATGCCCCGACAGAGCGGGGGCGTCGCCATCTGCGGCACTTGGCGGACTTGGCCAGGGCAGGCGAAAGATGTGCAGTCATTTTTGTGGTTCAGCGGCATGACGCCGAATGGTTCCGGCCCAATTACCGGACCGATCCCGCCTTTGCCGAAGCTTTGCGGCAGGCCGTTTCCTGCGGGGTGGAAGTTTATGCCTATCGCTGCCGTGTATTGCCGGCCGGCATCACGCTGCGGGAGAGGCTGCCGGTCCTGGTGTAGCAAAGCAGGGAGGCGAAAAGGATGTTCCTTTCACACTATCGCAACCGGCAGCAGGCCGGTGCCGTTCTGGCCGAGAAACTGCTGCCTTACCGGGAGGATAACATTTTGGTGCTGGCAGTTCCGCGCGGCGGCGTGCCGGTGGCCGTTCCCGTTGCCCGTGCCTTGGACGCTGAACTGGATCTGATTGTTCCGCGCAAGATAACGACGCCGCAGCACCCGGAACTGGCTGTGGGCGCCGTGTGCGAGGACGGGGAAGTCCTGCTCAATCAGGACCTGGTAAAGTATTTCAAGCTGTCCCGCGAGAAAATCAACCGTCTTGCCGCCGGGGAAGTGGCAGAAATCAAGCGCCGCCTGAAGCTCTACCGGGGCGGCAGGCCGCCGGCGGAGATCGGCGGGCGGACAGTCATTGTAATTGACGACGGTGTTGCGACCGGTTTTACCATTACAGTGGCACTGCGGTTTGTAAGGAAAAAGCAGCCGCGGAAACTTATTTTGGCAGTGCCGGTGGCACCGCCTGAGACGGTGGCCAAATTGAGCGGTGAAGCAGATGTTGTTGTCTGCCCGCTGCAGCCGGAATTTTTTGCCGCCGTGGGCCAGTTTTATGCCGAATTTCCCCAGTTGACTGACCGGGAAGTGATAAGTTTTCTGGCCGAAAGGCAATGAAAAAGAGAAACGGCTGCCTGTAATAAACTGTTGGCATAAAATGTTATACCAGGAAACGGAGGAAGGACATGAAACTGACATTTTGCGGCGGGGCCCGCACTGTTACGGGCTCGTCCTTTTTGCTGGAAGCTGCAGGGAAAAAGATTCTGCTTGACTGCGGGATGTTTCAGGGAGGAAAGCGCCTGCGGGAGCGCAATTATGGGCGCTATCCGTATAATCCGGCAGAAATTGATTATATTATTGTTTCTCACGCCCATATTGACCATTCCGGGCTGATACCGCGCCTGGTGAAGGACGGTTTCCGCGGCAGGATTCTTGCCACGCCGGCAACAGTGGACCTGGCCGGAATTATGCTGCCCGACAGCGGGTACATACAAATGATGGAAACAGAATGGGTCAACAGGAAAAAACGGCGGTCCGGCCGCCCGCTGGCAGAACCGCTGTATACCGTGGAAGATGCGCAAGCCGCCCTGCAGTATTTCCAGCCGGTTGATTATTATACTCCGTATGCTTTGTCGCCGCAGATTTCCCTGACTTTTTTTGATGCGGGACATATTCTCGGCTCAGCCATTACCGAACTGACAATTGCCGACGGCAGCGGGACGGAAAAGATTGTCTATACCGGCGACCTTGGCAAAGCCAACCGGCCCATTATCCGCGACCCCGACATATTGGAGGAGGCTGATTACCTGCTTTTGGAAGCAACTTACGGCAGCAGGGAACATGAGCGGGAAGAGCAGAAAGTGGAACTTCTGAAACAGGTAATTCTGGAAACTGTTAAGCGGCAGGGAAACATTATTGTCCCCAGCTTTGCCGTGGGCCGCACTCAGGAACTGCTGTATTACCTCAGCCGCCTGATGAAAAAACGCGAGATTCCCAATCTTCCCATCTATGTGGACAGTCCCCTAGCCATTTCGGCAACGGAGATTTTTTCCCGCCACCCGGAATGCTATGATGTGCAGATGCGCCTGCTTTTGCAAAACGGGCAGGATCCTTTTAACTTCCCGGAAACAATCTTTACCAAGACCGTGGAGGAATCGAAAAGCATCAATGAACTGCCCGGGGGTGCCATGATTATCTCCGCCAGCGGCATGGCAGAAGCGGGACGCATCAAGCACCATTTGAAGCACAATCTCTGGCGGCCGGAAGCAACAGTTCTCTTTGTCGGTTACCAGGCGAAAGGTACTCTGGGACGCAGGATCTTGGACGGGGCGCCGCGTGTCCGGATTTTTGGGGAGGACATCAAAGTAAACGCTCAAGTGGTGGCCATTGACGGCTTTTCCGCCCATGCGGACCGCGGCGAGCTGCTGCGCTGGCTGGGCAAATTCCGCAGAAGGCCGAAACAGGTTGTTTTAGTCCACGGTGAAGAGGAAGCGCTGATGCATTTTTCTTCCCTCATTCAACAGGAATTGGCCCTGCCGGTGTTCATCCCCCGGCTGTTGGAAACCATGGAGCTTGCGCCCAAAGGGCAGCCCGCTGCCGACGCCGGTGTCTCCGTACCGGAAAAAGCGCATGAGCTGCGCCAGCAGTGGCAGTCTTTTCAGGAGAAATACACGCGCCGCCTGGAGCAGGCACTGCTTATGGCGGAAACGGAGGAACAACTTGCGGAGCTGGAAAAAGAACTGGCAAACATGCAAAAATACACTATGTGAATGTATGGCGAAAACGGTTTAATATTTTAGACAGATTCCGGAAAAATAAAACAAAAAATAAAATTGAGCTGGATGGCGAAAAAATAAAATTTGACAAGCATGGGCAGTTGCATTATTATTTAAGTGGTGTATTACCATGTCAATTTCATACTCTTATCAAGAGCGGTGGAGGGACTGGCCCTATGAAACCCGGCAACCGGGCGCGCAAGCGCCAGCGGTGCCAATTCCAGCAGGGGTAACAGCCTGGCAGATAAGAGAGGTTGCTTATTTTAGAGACCTCTTGCATCGAAAAGAGGTTTCTTTCTTTTTCTGTCACGGGTGGGTCCCTCTCTGAAATGATGGAAGAAGGAGGAGAAAGATGGGAAAAAACTTTTTGTTTACGTCTGAATCTGTAACAGAAGGGCATCCGGATAAAGTCTGCGACCAGATTTCGGATGCAATTCTGGACGAAATACTGGCAAAAGACCCGGTCGCACGGGTGGCCGCTGAAACTTCGGTGACTACCGGACTGGTATTGGTAACGGGAGAAATTACCACCAACTGTTATGTGGATATCCCCAAGATAGTGCGTGAGACTGTCAAGGAAATCGGTTACACCAGGGCTAAATACGGCTTTGACGGGGATACCTGTGCCGTGATAACTTCCATAGATGAACAATCGCCCGACATTGCCCTGGGCGTGGACCGCTCTTACGAGGCCAAGGCGGGTGAGTTTACCGAGGCCGAGCTGGAAGCCATCGGTGCCGGCGACCAGGGCATGATGTTTGGCTTTGCTTGTGATGAAACGCCGGAACTGATGCCGCTGCCCATTGCCATGGCGCACAAGTTGGCGCGCAGACTGGCGGAAGTGCGCAAAAGCGGCGTGCTGCCCTACCTCCGGCCGGACGGGAAAACGCAGGTGACCGTAAAATACGAGGACGGAAAACCGACCGCCATCACCACGGTGGTGGTTTCCTGCCAGCATGCGGAAGATGTTTCGCTTGAGAAAATTAAAAAAGATGTCCTCGAAGCGGTGGTGCGTGAAACTATCCCTGCCGGGTATTTGACTGACACGACGCAGTTTTATGTAAATCCCACCGGGCGCTTTGTGGTGGGAGGACCCCAGGGAGATGCCGGTTTGACCGGGCGGAAAATAATTGTGGATACTTATGGCGGTTATGCCCGTCACGGCGGCGGCGCCTTTTCCGGCAAAGACCCGACAAAGGTGGACCGTTCCGCTTCCTATGCCGCACGCTATGTGGCAAAAAATATTGTGGCTGCCGGCCTGGCAGCAAAATGTGAAGTGCAGCTTGCCTATGCCATCGGGGTGGCGCGTCCCCTGTCCCTGATGGTGGAAACCTTCGGCACCGGGAAAGTACCGGAAGAGAAAATTGAGGCTTTAATCAGGAAGCATTTTGACCTGCGGCCTGCAGCTATCATCCGCGACCTTGATCTCCGGCGTCCCATTTACCGGCAAACGGCGGCTTACGGCCATTTCGGAAGGGATGACCTGGATCTGCCCTGGGAAAAGACGGACAAGGCCGAAATGCTGCGCGAAGAAGCAGGTTTGTAAAACCGGAGACAATTTGACCGGACTTTTCCCTCCGGCGGCGGCAGTTCTGTTAATGGAAACTGCCTGCCGCCGGAGTTTTTTTATGCCCGGTTCCCGAGTCCTCCCACGCTGCGGCGGACAGATTCCCCCGGTGTGTTTTATAGATTTTCGGGGCAAACGGCTTGTGAAAAAATTAACTTCACGGCGGAGGCGTCTTTATTATACTGCGGCAGCCTGCAAAGTGCGGTTTTGCCTCTTCCCTGCCAGCCGCTTATAATCAAGGGCAGCACAGGCAGGGAGGTGATAAACTTATGGCTGTTATCCTAGAGCCCAACTACAGCCGCTGCCAGGTCAGGCTGCAAACGGGCGTGGATAATGACGGCGACCCCATCCTGGTCAGCCGCACGTACGGCCGGATCCGGCCTGCTGCTTCTCACCAGGACGTGTATGAAGTTTTTACGGCGCTGATGGGGCTGCAGAATTACACTGTCTATGCCATCCGCCGCCTGGAGGACGGCGAGCTGATCAGCCAAGAGTAGTTAGGTTATTTATTTATTGTATGGAAGGAGGGTGGGAAAATGGAGAAAGTGCTGCAGCTTGTCTTTCGCAACGCGGAAGGCAGGCTGTATACACTGAGCGTGCCCGAACCGAAGGAGGAGCTGACGGAAGCGGAAGTAACGGCAGTCATGGATTTAATCCTGGCCAAGGATCTTTTTCTTACCACGGGCGGTGCCCTGACGTCAAAGGTGGCGGCGCGGATTGCGTCCCGTGATACTGTCAACCTGGCTCTCTATGAAGAGTAGCCGGCGGGAGGCTCGCCTCCCGTACATAGGTATTGGCCGGTTTGACGGCAGGAAATAATAGTCATATGTGGAATAGTTTCAGGCGGAGGGAACGCCATGCAGCGCCTGGAAGGAACAATAGAACGCATCACTTATTATAACGACGAAACATTGTTCATGGTGGCAAGAGTCAGGACGGATGATGAGCGGCTTGTTACCGTGATCGGCAATATGCCCCGCTTCAGTGTGGGAGAAAGACTGCTGCTGCAGGGAGAATGGGTGCAGCACAAGGATTTCGGCCTGCAGTTTAAAGCCGCCAGATATGAACTGGATGCGCCTCATAATGAAAAAGGCATCCGCAATTTTCTTGCTTCCGGGCTCATTCGCGGTGTCGGCCCTGCGACGGCGGAAAAGATTGTGGCGCATTTTGGCCTGGAGGCGCTGCAAATTATTACGAAGACACCCGAGCGGCTGTGCGAAGTGGAAGGCATTGGCGAGAAGAAGGCCAAAATGATCGCCGAGAGCCTGAAAGAAAGGCAGGAAGTGATGAAGGTCATGACTTTCCTGCAAAGCTACGGTGTCGGCATTGGTTATGCCGCCCGCATTTACCGCCGCTACGGGGAGGAAACAATCGCCAAAGTCAGCGAGAACCCATACCGCCTGGCGGAAGAGGTTTTTGGGGTGGGTTTTAAGACTGCCGATAAAATTGCCCTGGCGATGGGGCTGGCTGCCAATTCGCCGCACCGTATACGCGCCGCCATTGTCTTTTACCTGAATGAGGCCCAGGAACAAGGGCATGTTTACCTGCCCAAACCGGAACTGGTAAAAAGAATCTGCGGGGCGTTGTCCACTGCTGACGCACAGGTGACGGAAGAACAGGTGCTGCAGCAGCTGAACCACCTGACACAAGGCGGGCAGCTTATTCTGGAGGAGGCGGAAGGAGAAGAAGCCGTTTTTGCCGCACCGCTTTATTACGCCGAGTGTTATGTGGCAAGGCGGCTGCTGTCCCTGGCGCAAAGCCGCCTTGCCGTAGGACACGTGGATTTTGCCAGGCTGGAAGCAGGCGGCCTTTGCCTGGCGGAGGAACAGCGGCAAGCTGTCCGGCAGGCGGCGGAAGCCGGCTTGCTTGTGATTACGGGTGGCCCGGGCACAGGAAAGACCACTGCCATCCGGGCTCTGCTTTCCCTTTTTCAGCAAAACGGGCTGGAAGTATTGCTGGCCGCTCCCACTGGACGCGCCGCCAAACGCATGACTGAAGCCACCGGTATGGAAGCAAAAACTATTCACCGCCTGCTGGAATACGCGCCGGTCCAGGGTGAAGCTGCCGGTTTTGCCTTTCAGCGGACTGAGGAGCGGCCGCTGGAAGCCCATGCAGTAATTATTGACGAAATGTCCATGGTTGACCTGCCGCTTTTTTATCATTTGCTGCAAGCCATTCCTGCCGGCTGCAAACTGATCCTGGTGGGTGATATGGACCAGCTGCCTTCCGTGGGACCAGGCAATGTCCTGCGGGATATTATTGCCTCCGGCGCCGTCCCGGTAGTCCGGCTGCAGCATATCTTCCGCCAATCCGCCCACAGCATGATTGTCAGCAACGCACATGCGGTCAACGGCGGCCGGATGCCGCGGCTGCACGGCAGTGAAGACTTTTTCTTCCTGCAGGAAGACGAGCCGGAGAGAGTCCTGCAGCTGATTCTTGATTTGTGCCGCAGGCGGCTGCCGCAATTTAAAAATAAGGACCCCATTGACGATATTCAGGTGTTGACGCCGATGCGGCGCACCATTCTCGGTGTTGACAACCTGAATCAACACCTGCAGGAAGCATTGAATCCCGGGGCCCCGCAGAAAACGGAACTGCGGCACGGTGCCGTAACCTTCCGCCTGGGGGACAAAGTGATGCAGGTGCGCAACAATTATCAGAAAGAAGTGTTTAACGGCGATGTGGGCCGCATTACCTATATTAACAGTGACGACGGGGAGATGTTTGTCGCTTTCCCCGATGTGGGCGGCCTGCGGGAGGTTGTATACGACCAGACGGAGCTAGATGAACTGGTGCTGGCTTATGCCACTTCGGTACATAAAAGCCAGGGCAGTGAATATCCTGTGGTGGTTATGCCGGTAGTGACACAGCATTTTATCATGCTGCAGAGAAACCTGCTTTACACTGCCATCACAAGGGCCAAGGAAATGGTCGTGCTGATCGGGACCAAAAAAGCTCTTGCCATTGCCGTACATAACAATAAAGTGGAAACGCGCTACACAAGATTGGCGGCCAGGCTGGCAAACTGCTGCTGATCACGGGGGTATGCACAATGAAGCTCTTTGCCGCCCTGCTGGACTTGCTTTTCCCGCCGGCCTGCGCCGTCTGCCGCGGCCGGCTGCCGGAGAGGGAGCAATTCTTGTGCACCCGCTGCCGGGAGAAAGTATTGCCGGCAGAAAACTGCTGCCTGCGCTGCGGTTACCCGCTGTCAGGAAGGATGTCCTGTTCTCGCTGCCTGGGGTATGATTATGCTTTCAGCGGGGCTTGTGCCGTCTTCCTGTACCAGGGGGAGATAAGAAAGGCTGTCCGCCGTTTTAAATACGGCGGGCAAACAGGGCTTGCCCGCCCCTTTGGGGAATTAATGGCCGCACAGGTGAGAAGCTGCGCCTGGCCCGCCTGTGAGGCGGTGGTTCCTGTGCCGCTGCATCCGGAGCGCCTGCGGGAGCGCGGTTATGACCAGGCCCTGCTGCTGGCCCGTACTGTGGCAAAAGTTTTGCAGCTGCCGGTCAGCTCCTGCCTGCTGCGCTGCGAAAATACTGCCAGTCAGACTACTCTGGCCGCTAAGGCGCGCTGGAATAATGTGCGGGGTGTTTTCGGCCTGCAGCCGGGCGTGACTGTCCCCGGCCGGGTTCTTTTGATTGACGATCTGCTGACGACGGGCGCCACCGCCCATTATGCCTCGGAAACCCTGCTTGCCGGCGGGGCGGAAGCGGTGTATCTGGCCGTGCTGTGCCGTTCCTAATGTAGTTGCCTTTTGCGGGGAGAGGTAGTTTTAAGTTGACTTTGCCCAAGAAATATGATAGGGTTAGGCTATGTCAATGCCAAGGCAGCGACATAGTTTTTTAAATTCAGGAGGATTAAAAAGTTGTACGGTAAAGTCAAATGGTTTAACCAGGAAAAAGGTTACGGGTTCATCGAACGCGAAGACGGTGGCGATGTCTTCGTCCATTACTCCGCCATTCAGCAGGAAGGTTTCAAAACCCTGACCGAAGGTGAAGAAGTAGAATTTGAAATTGTTGAGGGAGCCCGCGGCCCGCAGGCGGCCAATGTTGTGAAGAAATAACCGCCGGCGGTGCTTTAAGCAGTTTGCCGAAACCGGGGCAAAGGAACTTCCTTTGTCCCGTTTATTATTTTAAGGGACTTTTTTGACACCAAACCTTTATTGTTTGTTAATTATTGCACTGCAGGATTTTTATTTTGGAAGAAGGAAATATATATATACCGGGTACTCCGATCCGCCTGCGTACTATGACGGTTGTCCCCAATAATGCGTGAAGGAGCTGGTGCGGATGAAACTGACTTTGCACGGTAAAAATGTGGAAGTTACGGAAGCTTTGAAAAAGTATGCAGAGAAGAAACTGGGGAAGATTGACAAATATTTTGCCGTTGATACGGAAGCACAAGTAACAATGTCCGTGCAGCGCGGTATGCACAAAGTCGAAGTCACCGCTGTCATTGACGGTTTAATCCTGCGGGCCGAAGTAGCCACCGACGATATGTACGCATCGCTTGACCAGGTTGTCGACAAGCTGGAGCGCCAGATTGCCAAATATAAAACGAGAATCAACCGCAAGGCGCGTCAGGGAGGCATCCTGAAAGTCAATAACGACCAGCCGCAGCCTGAAGAAGAGGAAGAAGAACTGGCGGTAGTAAGAACGAAACGTTTTCTCATAAAACCGATGCCGGTGGAAGAAGCAATCCTGCAGATGAATTTGCTTGGCCATGATTTTTACGTTTTTGTCAATGCGGAAAACAATGATGAAATCAATGTGGTTTACCGTCGCAAAGACGGGAATTACGGCCTTATCGAGCCGGCAGTTAAATAGCAGCCAAAATAAAGTATCGAATTGTGAAAAGAAGCCGGGCAGCCGGCTTCTTTTTTGTGCCGTTTTTTGCCTTAACGCTTGCAAACGCCTGCCTGCCGTGGTATACATGGGACAAGGAATATTTATACAGGAAGTAATGCAAAATGCTGGATGCAATTATTTTTGAAGGCGGCAATGCCAACAGCCCGGTGGAAGAGATGCTGCTTGCGGCACGCCATGCCGCGCTCAGAGACAATTTACAGAAATTAATTGCCCTGCCGGAAATAAAAAAAATCATACTTGTTACCAACCAGCCCTCCCTTGCCTCCCTTGCCGCTTTGCCCAAGGTTTGTGTGGAAACCAACAATTTGTCTCCCGAAAAGTTTCATTTTGGGCGGCAGCTGCAGGCTCTGGTTGACCGTCACCGGTGCCGGGCGGTGCTATGCATGGGCGGAGCAGCCGTACCGCTGATGTCGGAGGATGAGTGGCGCTTTGCCTGCCGGGAAATACTGGCGGGCGAAAAGAGATACGTGGCCAACAATGTGCAGTCCGCCGATTTAATTGCCTTCAACCCGGCAGCTGTGCTGCAAAAATACCCGCCCCCGGCCACTGATAACGCTCTCGCCCTGCTTTTGCGCTATGATGCCCGTTTTACACAAATTCTTTTGCCGGCTACCCTGGGGACGCAATTTGATATTGATACTCCCACCGACCTGCTTTTGCTGGCTGCTTCTCCGTTTGGCGGGCCCGAATTGCGTGCCGTCCTTGGCAATCTCAAGCTCGGAACGGACCGGCTGCAGCGGCTGAAAAACGTACTCTGCGGCCAATATGAGGAAGTAGCGCTGATCGGGCGGGTAGGGGCTCCGGCCATTTCCCGGATTAACACTCATTTTAAAGTGCGTCTGCGTGTCTTTTCCGAAGAGCGTGGCATGAAAGCGCTGGGGCGGCTGGAACGCAATGAAGTGGTTTCTCTTTTGGGCTACTGGATAGATGAGATCGGTCCGGAAAAGTTTTTTGCCTGTCTGGCAAAGACGGTGGCGGCGGCGCTCATTGATACCAGGGTGCTTTTTGCGCACCAAAAAAGAGAAATATCGGATGCGGACCGTTTTTATTCCGATCTGGGCGAATATGAGTTGATTTCCGATCCCTTTGTCAGGGAATTCACCCGTGCGGCCGCATCATGCGGCATTCCGGTAATCCTTGGCGGCCATTCCCTGGTAACGGGCGGTATTTATGCCCTGACGGAAGAGCTGGGCTGTCAATTTTGACTGTTTTTCCTTAAATGGGAAGGAATTTCACGGGCAGAGTCGAACTATGCAATAAGTATTGAAATTTCTGGCAATAACAAGGCACCACCGGCAGCAGATTCTTCGGAGAGGGGGAGGGCATTTGGCGGAAACTCCCAAGGACATCGATCTGCAGGAATGCGAGAATCTGATCAAACAGATACGTGACGTCATCTCTGTTAATATTGTCATGGGAGAAGACAAAAAAATTGAAGAAATTCACGTTCTTGCAGAAGAAAATAGAAACGCCAAGCAACTGGTTCGGGACATTGAAACCCTGTTGCGAGTGGAGTATGGCATTGAGCTGGACCATAAGAAAATATCCATTGTCCAGCTGCAAAAAGGGCAAAACATAACCAGGGACAAACGTGTAAAGATTAACGCTATTTCCTATTCATTACAGGGAAATCAGCTTGAGGCCATAGTTGAGCTGGCATCTGCCAAGAAAACCTGTCAGGGACGCAGCGTTGGCATTAACTCCAGACGCAACAATCTTCGCCTTTTTGCCGAAGCAACACTTGAGGCAGTCAACGGCTTCCTGGAGGACGGCATAACCCTTACCCTGGAAGATGTGGCACCATTTTCCCTGGGCAGCAAAAACATCATGACAACTGCCGTCACCCTGCTCAGGGAGGGAGTTGAAGAATACCTGATAGGGAGTGCCGTTATCAAGCAGGATGAAAGGGAAGCTGTTGTCAGGGCGACCCTGGGAGCAATTAACAGGCGTGTCCCGTTTGCTTAATGTTTTTTCAGTTAAAAAAGGACCGACAAATTTCTTCTTACCCCAAGCGGAGCGGTTTTCCTGCCGTCAGTTAGCGGAACACGGCAGAGGCAACCGTAAAGGGGGATTAACTAATGGCAAAGGTTCTGCGTGCTATTGCTGCACTGGCAGCACTCGTGCTTGCTGGTGGTGCCGGTTATAGATGGCTGTAATCTGCTGAAATTGTCGGTCCTTTTATCTTTGGAGGTTAGAAAGTGTCTTTCAGGGAAGAACCACTAATCGTAAAAATATATGTACTTACAGTAATAGCTGCAGGGTTGCTGTTTTTGTTTTTCAACCAGCCTGAATACCTGGACTACAACCTCATTTTTTATTTGCTGGCGCATATTGTGCTTGACCATATGGAGGTAATGCTCCCCCGGGAGAAAGGATCAGTTTCCGTCAGTTTTGCCATTGATCTGGCCCTCATTCTGATTTATGGACCGGCTGTTGCGGCTTGGGCCGGCTTTTCCTCTATTCTGCATAAACGCATTTTTAAACAATTTAAACAGTTGTTTTATAAAATGCTTTTTAACGCATCTCAGTTGGCTTTGTCTGCCGGGCTGGCAGGTTATGTTTTTCAGTTTTTTGATTCTTCCCCCGGGAAATTTGTTTTCCTGGAAGACATGCTGCCCATAGCCATCAGCTCGTGTGTTTATTTTCTCTTTAATTCTGTAATTGTTATGCTGGCGATTACCCTGTCCCAGAAAGTTTCTTTCTGGGGAGTGTGGCTGACGACATTTCGCTGGTCGGTACCGAATTATTTTGCCACCCTGCCCCTGGGCGTCCTGATTGCCGCCGTCAACAACAGCATGGGTATCGCAGGCGTTACTTTGCTGATAATTCCTTTAATTGTTGCGCGTCATACTTTTTTGATGTACATGGATATGCGCAACCAGTATATCAGCACAATCAGGGCACTGACCAAAACGATTGATGCCAAAGACCATTATACACACGGCCATTCCGAGCGTGTTGCCAGGTATGCAATCTGGATCGGCCAGGAAATGCGGCTGCCGGAAGACCAGCTGGAGCTTTTGGAGTATCTGGCATTAATGCATGATATCGGGAAAATCGGAGTGCCGGAAAATATTTTAAATAAGCCCAGCCGTCTTTCCGACGAGGAATTCAAGCTTGTGCAGGACCACGCCGCCGTCGGGGCGGATATACTTGGCAATATCAAGTACATCGGACAGCATGCCGACATTGTCCGCTATCATCATGAACGCGTGGACGGGCGGGGCTACCCTGACGGGCTCACCGGGGAGGACATACCTTTGGGAGCAAAAATCATTTGTGTGGCGGACGCTTACGATGCCATGACTTCGGAGCGGGTTTACCGCCGGCCGATGACTAAGGAAGAAGCGGTGCAGGAATTGCTGCGCTGTGCGAACACCCAGTTTGATGCAAAGGTGGTAGATTCGTTCATCAGGGTGCTGCGCCGTAAGGGGGAAATCGGGTGATTTTGTCGGGTGTGGTGCTGGCAGTTCTGCTTGGCTGGCTGCGAGGTGGAAAAGTTGCCCGGCTTGCCGACTTAAAGCTGCGGGGGCTTGTCTGGGTGGCGGCTGCCGCGGTTGTCCGCCTGGGCCTGGATATTCTGGCGCGCCGTGGCTACTCCCTGCCCTGGCTGATGATCGTGGCTTATTGTTTCGTTCTCTATGTGCTTTTTTTAAATATCCGGCTGCCGGGCATAAAACTGTTTGCCGCCGGTACGCTTTTAAATTTCCTGGTGATTGCCGCCAACGGCGGAGCGATGCCGGTTTCGGCAACAGCAATCAAAGAGGCTGGATTGAGCAGCACACCGGCCGGGACGCATATCCTTCTAGCCGAGACGGCGCGCCTGCCTTTTCTGGCGGACATTATCCCGCTGCGCCCGCCTTACTTCCCGCTGCCCCAGGTCATCAGCATTGGCGACATTCTTGTTATCCTGGGCATCTTCCTTTTTATCCAGTATAAAATGCTGCAGGATAAGGAGCCTGCCGCCGCTGCCGCCGGTGAGGAAGAATGACACTGCTTGTGCAGGGCGGCAAGAAGTGATACAATAAATTTGGCTTCTGATTGGGAACCGCAAGGTTCCCTTGTTGCTTTAGGCAAAAACTGGAGGTTTTATTATGGGTTTATTAGCCAGACTCTTTGGCGATGCAAATGAGCGGGTGATAAAAAAGCTCCGTCCTATAGTAGACAAAATTAACAGCCTTGAGGAATCGTGCCGGGCTATGACCGGTGAAGCATTGCGGGCAAAAACGACCGAATTCAGGGAGCGCCTGCAAGCGGCGCTGCAGGAGCCGCGCCGGCGGCTGGCCGTGCTGCAGGCGAACCTGCAGGGTGAGACGGATGCCGTGGCCCGCCAGGAGCTGCAGGAAGCGGAACGGGAGCTTTCCCGGGCGGAGGAGGAAGCTTTGTGGGAGCTTCTGCCGGAGGCTTTTGCCGTTGTCAGGGAGGCGAGCCGCCGTATCTTGGGCATGCGGCATTTTGATGTCCAGCTTCTGGGCGGGAATATTTTGCACCAGGGCCGCATCGCGGAAATGAAAACAGGGGAAGGGAAAACGCTGGTGGCAACGCTGCCGGCGTATCTGAACGCCCTTCTGGGCCGCGGCGTGCATATTGTTACCGTCAACGACTACCTGGCTGCCAGGGACAGGGACTGGATGGGGCCCGTTTATGAATCCCTAGGGCTTACTGTCGGGCTTATTGTCCACGGCCTGACCGCGGAGGAGCGCCGCCGGGCCTATAATGCCGATATTACCTACGGCACCAACAATGAATTCGGCTTTGATTACCTGCGGGACAATATGGTGCGCTACAAGGAGGACATAGTCCAGCGCCCGCTGCATTACGCCATTATTGACGAAGTGGACTCCATTCTGATTGATGAGGCCAGGACCCCCCTGATTATTTCCGGCCAAATGGCTGACGACAGGGAACGGCATGAAGATTATCTCCGTGTTGACAGCGTGGTGCGGAACCTGAAAGCGGAAAAGCACTTTACGGTTGATGAAAAAGCCAAAACAGTCGTCCTGACAGAAGAGGGAGAATACACGGTAGAGTCGCTGCTGGGGGAGGAAGGCCTTTACGGCGAGGAAGATATCACCTATGAAGAAGTGGATTGGGAGAAAGAATTTGACAGCAGCGAACTCGAACGGAAAAACATCCTGAAGAAAAAGATAGAAAACGCTTTGCGTGCCCATTTTTTAATGAAGAGAGACCGGGATTATGTGGTCAAAGACGGGCAGATAATTATTGTGGATGAATTTACCGGCCGCCTGATGTACGGGCGCCGCTACAGCGAAGGGCTGCACCAGGCCATAGAGGCCAAGGAACATGTGCAGGTGGCCCGGGAAAGCATGACGCTTGCTTCTATCACCTTCCAGAATTATTTCCGCATGTACAGAAAACTGGCCGGCATGACCGGGACGGCGGCCACGGAGGAAGCGGAATTCCAGAGCATCTACGGCATGGATGTGGTTGTGGTTCCCACCAATAAGCCCATGATCCGGCAGGATTTGCCTGATGTCATCTATAAAACGGCCAATGGCAAATTCCGGCGGGTGGTGGAAGAAATAGAAGCGCGCCATAAACGGGGGCAGCCCATTCTGGTCGGTACCATTTCTATTGAAGTATCTGAAATGTTAAGCCGGCTGCTGCAAAAAAAAGGCATTCGGCATGAAGTGCTGAATGCCAAATACCACGAACGCGAAGCCAAAATTATTGCCCAGGCCGGACGCTTCGGTGCGGTGACCATTGCCACCAATATGGCCGGACGCGGGACGGATATTCTCCTTGGCGGCAATCCGGATGTGCTGGCGGAAGAGGCTTTTCGGTCGGAATACGGCTGTGACCTGGGCACGTTCCTTGCCGACCCGGAAAAGGACGATGCGAGCAAAATGGCGGCCAGGGCGCGCGCCCGGGAACTGAAGGAGAAATACCGGGAAATCACGCAAAAAGAGCGGGAACAGGTACTGGCAGTGGGAGGCCTGCACATTCTGGGCACGGAAAGGCATGAAGCCAGGCGGATTGACAACCAGCTGCGCGGCCGTGCCGGGCGGCAGGGCGACCCCGGCTCCAGCCAGTTTTTCGTTTCCCTGGAAGACGATCTGATGCGTCTCTTTGGCGGGGACAGCATTTACAGTATTATGGAGCGGCTGGGGCTTGATGAAGATACGCCCATCGACCATCCAATGATCAGCAGGGCTTTGGAGTCCGCCCAAAAGAAAGTGGAAAACCGTAACTTTGAAACCCGCAAGCATATTCTGGAGTATGACAACGTGATCAATGAACAGCGGGAAGTGATTTACGGCCAGCGACGCCGCGTCCTGGAGGGGGAAAACCTGCGGGATACCGTTATGGGCTGGATTGAGGAACTGCTGGACGAAGCGCTGGCACAGTATGCGGATGAGAAAACTTTTGCAGAGGAATGGAATCTGCCCGGTCTTTTGGCTATTGTGGAAAGCACTTTCCTTTTGCCGCGGCGGTTGAGGCCCGCAGACTTGCAGGGCAAAACCAGGGAGGAAATCCGTGAGTACCTGCTGCAAGCCGTCCTGGCGGTGTATGCAGAGCGGGAGCGGAAATTTGGCGAGGAAAGCATGCGCGAGCTGGAGCGGGCCGTGATCCTGCGGGCTGTTGATACCAAATGGATGCTGCACATCGACGCCATGGATCTGCTGCGTCATGAAATAGGACTGCGGGCATACGGGCAGCGCGACCCGCTGGTAGAATATAAATATGAAGCGAAAAACATGTTTGACCAGATGGTTCATGATATCCGCGAGGATGCAGTGCGCATGCTCTATCGGGTTCAACTGGCAGGAATGCCGGAACGCCGGGCGGTAGCGGTCACAGATGACACCCCGCGGGGGGGTGCCGCCGTACCCCGCAAGCCCGTCAGAGCGGAAAAAATCGGCCGCAACGACCCCTGCCCCTGCGGCAGCGGGAAAAAATATAAAAAATGCTGTGGAAAGTAGGTGATTCCATGTCTTTTGACATAAAAACAGTGCACACAGATTTGCGTACACGTCTGACGGAAATGAGTGTTTCTCTTTGACCTGGCCGGGAAAACGGCACGCATAAAGGAACTGGAAGCACGGACGGGCGAGCAGGACTTCTGGTCGGACGCGGAGCAGGCGAAACAAATCATCAAGGAGTTGCACAGCCTGCGGGAGGAAACGGAACCGCTGGCCAAAATGCAGGCTGAACTGGATGAACTGGAAGTGATGCTGGCTTTGGCGGAGGAAGAGGACGACGAGGAATTGTGGCAGGAAGCCGACCATGCCGGGCAAAAACTGCAGCAGATGATGGCAGACCTGGAGTTGGCCGTGCTGTTTCGTGGGCGGTATGACCAGCATAATGCCATTTTGTCCATCCATCCGGGGGCGGGCGGCACCGAATCGCAGGACTGGGCGGCCATGCTGCTCCGCATGTATACGCGGTGGGCGGAAAGGAGAAAGTACCAAGTAGAAATTCTGGACTTGCTCCCCGGTGAAGAAGCCGGCATTAAAAGCGTCACCC
>JAAYMN010000119.1 GCA_012521345.1 Bacillota bacterium | reverse complement strand
GCTGCCCTGGTCATGATTGCCATCGCTTTACTAAAACGGGAGAAGCTGTACCTGCAAACAGTAAAAGCCGGGCTTTTGGTCGGATTTTTTCTTTTTAACGGCTATTCCTTTCAGACAGTGGGGCTGGCGTATACAACTGCCGCCAATGCAGGCTTTTTAACCGGACTGTCCGTTGTTCTTGTGCCCCTGGTTACGGTTGTTCTTGACAGGCGCTGGCCCCCTGCGGGCGTGATGGCGGGTGCCGTCTGTGCCGCCTGCGGCCTGGCCGTCCTTTCCTCGGCCGATGTGGCCGGCTTTGCCGCCGGTGACCTGCTGGTCCTGTGCTGCGCCCTCTTTTTTGCCCTGCATATTGTTTTTGTGGGCCGCTTCAGCCCCCACCACCCCACCGTTTGGCTGGTTGCGGTGCAGATTGCCACAGTAGCCGTGTTGAGCGGCCTTTGCGGCCTGCTGCTAGAAGGCGGGATCAGGAAATTGGTTGTGGCCGACACGGGCCCGGCTTTGCTGATTACTGCCTTGTTTGCCACTTGTCTTGCTTTTTTCACACAGAACTATATGCAGCGCTTTACCTCACCCGGCCATACGGCCATTATCTTTGCCACCGAACCTGTTTTTACCGCCATTTTTGCCGTCCTGCTGCTTAAGGAAACGCTTTCACCCAATACTTCCCTGGGGGGAGCGCTGATTGTGGCCGGCATGCTTTTGGCGGAGATAAGAAATTTTTCCTGGCTGACAAAGCGGCAGCGAAAAACAAGCAGGCAAAGAAAAAGGCCTGCAGGAGGGTCTGAATGATCCGTCCTGCAGGCCTTTTACCTTTTCTTATCTCATTACAGTATTTTGCTTAAAAAGGAACGCGTACGCGGGTTTTGCGGGTTCTGAAAAATCTCTTCCGGCGCACCTTCCTCCAGGATCTGCCCGTCATCCAGAAATATGACCCTGTCGCCTACTTCGCGGGCAAACCCCATTTCGTGGCTGACAATCACCATGGTCATCCCTTCCAGTGCCAGGCTTCTCATCACGTCCAGCACTTCCCCCACCATTTCCGGGTCCAGGGCCGAGGTGGGCTCGTCAAACAGCATGATCTTGGGCCGCATGGCCAGTGCCCTGGCAATGGCTACACGCTGCTGCTGCCCTCCCGAGAGCTTTTCCGGATACTGGTAGGCCTTGTCCGCAAGGCCTACACGCGTCAAAAGCGACATGGCCAGTTCTTCCGCATCTTTTTTGCTGTACTTGCGCACTTTCATCGGGGCCAGGGCCACATTCTGCAGCGCCGTCATGTGGGGAAAGAGATTGAAGCGCTGAAAGACCATGCCCACTTCCTGACGGACCAGGTTGATGTCCACCTTATGATCGGTGACGGGAATGCCGTCAATTATTATCTCGCCCGAAGTTGCTTCCTCCAGCCGGTTTAAACAGCGGAGAAAAGTGCTTTTCCCCGAGCCGGAAGGACCGATGATCACAACCACTTCTTTCTGGGCGATATGGCAGGAGATACCGCGGAGCACTTCCAGTTTGCCGAAGCGTTTTGTCAGGTTATTCACCGTGATCATGCTTGCCGAACATCCTTTCCAAATATGATACAAACTGCGAGATGGCAGTGGTCATGATCAGATAAATTAAAGCTACGACAATGAAAGTTTCGAAAGCATTAAACTCGCGCCCCACGATGATTTTTCCCGACATCATCAGTTCCGGCATGGAAATGACGGAAACAAGTGATGAATCCTTTAACATGGCAATAAACTCGTTGCCCAAAGGAGGAATGCTGCGTTTAAAGGCCTGGGGCAAAATAATATAGCGCATGGCCTGGCCGTAAGTCATCCCCAGCGAGCGGGCTGCTTCCATTTGTCCCTTGTGGATTGACTGAATTCCCGCCCGGAAGATCTCGGCGATGTAGGCGCCGCTGTTTAAGCTGAGCGTAATGGAAGCCGAGAAATAGGCGGGGAAAGAATTCAATCCCAGAATCTGGGGTATGCCGTAGTAGAAAAGTAGAATCTGGGTTAAAAGCGGCGTGCCCCGGAAAAAGTCGGTATAGCAGCGGGCAATGAGGGAAAGAAGCCTGAAACGTGACAGCCGCATGAGGCTGACAAAAAGGCCGATCACCGTGCCGCAGCCTACAGCAACTACTGTGAGCTGAATGGTTATTTTTGTTCCCTGCAACAAGAGCGGCAGGTATTTAAAAACGTCGTCAAAGCGCAAAACCTTATCTCCCCCTTACAAAAAACAGGGGGCAATACACACCTGTATTACCCACCTGCTGATACAGCCAAGGCATCGCGGGTAAAAGCAGTCCGGCTTAATCCAGACCGAGATATTTGGTAATGGCAATGT
>JAAYMN010000118.1 GCA_012521345.1 Bacillota bacterium | reverse complement strand
GCCATTAGCTCAGTCGGTAGAGCACCTGACTTTTAATCAGGGTGTCCCGCGTTCGAGTCGCGGATGGCTCACCATTAACTTGCGAGAGTGGTGGAACGGCAGACACGCTAGATTCAGGATCTAGTGGGCATTACGCCTGTGAGGGTTCAAATCCCTCCTCTCGCACCAAATGCAAACAAAGAGCCGCAAGGCTCTTTTTTCTTTTTCCTTCGTGCACCCGGCCCTGCCGCTGCAGACCGGGAGCTTCCAGTCTTGCATTTTGCCGGGCGTATTTTCTGTTTGAAATTGATTGTTTTGCGGTTTTATTTCCAGACCAGCGGAATAGCTTTCAAACACCCCCTCCCCCGGTAAAAAGCTTGCCGAAAACCGCTGCTTGGCTTCGACAGGAATTATGAACACAAATAAATGCGACCCCTTGGTCTATAGCTCACTGTTCAAACATGCTTTCCTGCCTTGGCTGCAAACCAGTGCCTTGTATTGTTTGCTATTCTTACCAGTATCAGCATTACCGGCACTTCCGTCAGAACACCGACAATGGTGGCTAGTGCAGCCGGGCTTTCCGTGCCAAACAGGGATATGGCCACGGCAACCGCCAGTTCAAAAAAGTTGGATGCACCTATCAGAGCGGCAGGCGCTGCTATTTCATGCGGAAGCCTTATTGCCTTGCCTGCCAGGTAGGCAATGAAAAAGATAAAGAAAGTTTGAATGACAAGCGGAACAGCAATCAAAACAATGTGCAGCGGATTGTTTATAATCACATCTCCCTGGAAGGAGAAAATTATAATTAATGTCAACAGCAGACCAATGGTAGTGACATTGCCAAATTTCGGGACAAAACTCTGTTCAAAGTATTCAAGCCCGTACTTTTTGGTGATGTAATTGCGGGTAATTGCCCCGCCGGCCAGCGGAATAACAACAAACAGGACAACGGAAAGAATGAGAGTATCCCATGGTATGGCTAGGCCGCTCACGCCCAGCAGAAATGCGACTATAGGCGTAAAGGCGATAAGAATTATAATGTCATTCGTTGCCACTTGCACGACGGTATAGGCCGCATTGCCTTTGGTCAAATAACTCCAGACAAATACCATCGCCGTACAGGGCGCCGCTCCCAGCAGTATTGCTCCGGCCAGGTAGTCCTGCGCCAAATCTTTCGGAATGAGAGACTTAAAAATGACAAAGAAAAACAGCCAGGCGATGCCGAACATGGTAAAAGGCTTGATCAACCAGTTGGTGATCCAAGTAACAAAAAGGCCTTTGGGGTTTTTGCCCACATTTTTGATGCTGGCGAAATCCACCTTCAGCATTATGGGGTAAATCATCAGCCAGATCAAAACGGCAATGGGAATTGAAACCTGTGCATATTCAAACTTTCCCAGGAAATCAGGGACAGCCGGCAGGTATTTCCCGACAAGTACGCCCACAACCATACACAGGACGACCCACAGGGTCAGATACTTTTCAAAAAAGCCAATGCCCGTCTTTTCCCCTTTGCTCATCATCCACAACCTCCATTTTAACAGCATCCATCAGTTCCAGCACAGTCACAGCATGACTCATTCCCTGCGAGCCTGCCCATTATCACGGCAGCTGCACATCCCACTCCGGTTTTAACAGTAACGGCGCCCGCGGGACAATTTTTTACACAGGCGCCACACTCCATGCAACTGTCCTTATCCACAATCTTTGCTTTTTTTTTCATTTGCTCTGAAGACTCCATGGGGGCAAACTTCCGCACATCTTCCGCAGCCGATACATTTTTCTACTGACAGTTGAAGCGTTACGACATTTTTCAAATACTTGTGTTTCATGATATCCTCCTTTATACTTGCAGGCTATTTATCAGAATCAATACAATCCCCGCTATAGTGGAAAGGGCTATAAGCGGCACAGCTGTTTTCATTTCCCTGATAACACCGGAATAAGATGTATATGTTGACGAGCCCGTGAAATTCAGCGCCAGGCAAGCCGACAAAGACGGCAAAACCAGCAAATACCCAATGGCACGAAGCAAGGATCCGGAAACAAGCCAGTCGCTCTGCCAGGTAAATCCCAACGTCCAGAGCAACCCTAGCAGCCAGCCTTTCACTGAAAAAGCCCTGCCGGGAATCACGGGCAGAAGCAAAGGCGTTAAGACGGTTCCTGTTGCCACGGCACCCGTGTAGATTATGAAATCCGCAAGCCCGAAAGGTTTTACTGCAAACAGGTTCAGAAGAAACATGATGCCAAAAACCATTAAGGAAAACTTTGCGGCAGCCACTAATTCAATGGGAATGAGAACCAGTCTGTCCCACAGCGTAAATTTCACTGTACGCATTTCTGCTGTAGCTTTGTATCCTGCAGCGAGAAATGCCTTTATATCCCTCGCTCTCACAGGTCCGTAAATTACAGAGAATCCTGTTTTTTGGGTTACTTCATGGGCGCTCACACCTGTAGCACCCAGCTGCGGCAGCACCAATTTCCTGTGCGATACTATCCCGGACAGTCCGGTTTTTGCTATGCGACCCACCAGTTCATCGGTTCCAAATGTACCTTTACCAGCGGCACACCAGACATTGATGCCCTTTGTATCAAGTATTAAAATCCAGCAATCCAGGCCGGACAACTCTTTTCTTAAAACATCAAATGTGAGCTTGTAGTTTGCGCTTACCAGTACAGGAGATGTATGATCAGGTCTGCCTATAGCATAAAGACCCGGACTAATCCTGTAATTCATTCTGCCGATACCCCAACGCACCTTCCACGCTCCGAGCAAATCTTTGGAAGTAAGTTTAGTTGAAACCAGGGGTACGCTGCCATTGGCAGTGCAGATTACTCCCTTTACCCATTCATCATTTTTATCATACGGTGTGATTGTTTTTATGCTGCAACAGCTTTCGGCCGAGCAGCATGACATCTCATTACTCATATTCATCGCATCCTTTGCAATTATCCGCATTTTCTCTGCAGATGCAATTTTCTTTGTCAGAAGTTATATCACAGAGAAACTGCTTTATGTTGTTGACAGTATCTTTGTTCAGTGAATAATACGTCCATTTTCCCTGTTCCCTGGCCTTGACCAGCCCGCATTCGCACAAAATTTTCATGTGATGGGACAGGGTTGACTGGGACATCTCGAATTTTTGCAAAATCATGCAAGCGCAGAGCTCCCCGCAGGAAAGCATATCTACAATCATGGCTCGTTTGGGGTCTCCCAGCGCTTTAAATACCCTGGAATATTTTAAATATTCCTCCATATAGGCACCTCAAATCTATAAAAATCGATATATTAAATTATATGCATCAAATCGAAATGCGTCAATATGAAACCTTTTGCCGAAATCTCGGTGCAACAAGGTTTTTGTTTTGCATTTGTTTCCACATTGTATTCGGCTATAATATAAAGGACAGGAGGTGCGGCCATGCAGCGCAAACCCTGGGGCACCATGGTCGGTGTCCGGCCAAGCAAGCAACTGCATAAACTGCTGGATGCCGGGCTTGCGTATGAGGAAGCTTATGCTTCCATGCACGCGCAGTATCAGATCTCGGAGGAAAAATTCGCCCTTCTCTGGCATGTATGCCAAAAGGAGCGCCTGATTATGCAGGAGAGCTCTCGCCCGGATCTTTTCAGCGTTTATGTGGGCATACCTTTTTGCCCCACCCGCTGCCTTTACTGTTCCTTCCCTTCCCATTCCCTGGCCGAACTGGGAAAACTGCGCTCCCCCTTTGTAGAAAGCCTCCTTGCGGAAATCGCGGAGACAGGCAAACTGGCTGCCGGCCTGGGCCTTAAGCCTTATACTGTATATCTCGGCGGCGGCACTCCCACCTCCCTTGCTCCCGCGGAGCTTGCCGCCGTGCTTTTCGCCCTGCGGGAGGCTTTCCCCGGCAGGTGGCGGGAATTGACAGTGGAAGCAGGTCGGCCTGATACCATTACGGAAGAACACCTGGAATGCATGCGGCGCTTTGGCGTGGACCGGATCAGCATTAACCCGCAGTCCATGCATGATAAAACCCTGGCCATTATTGGCCGCAAACACAGCAGCGAAGATATCAGGCAAGCTGTTGCCATGGTCCGCCGTGCCGGCATTCCCGTCCTAAACATGGATCTTATTTTGGGACTGCCTGAAGAAAATACGGATATGGTAGCCGAATCTGTCAGCCAAACCATGGCGCTGGAGCCGGAAAACATCACTGTCCATACTTTTTCCCGGAAAAGGGCTTCCCGCTACAATTTGGAAAGTACTGCCTACAATCTCCCGGGCACAGATGAGATTATTGCCATGCAAAAAACAGCTTATGAACTTCTGGCAACACGCTACGAACCCTACTACCTTTACCGCCAGCGCGATATTTTGGGCGGCCTGGAAAACACAGGCTTTGCCATACCCGGCCATGAATGCATTTACAACGTTGTCATGATCGAGGAGCGCCACCATATTCTCGGCCTGGGCGGCGGCGCCACCAGCAAGATTATCAACCCCGATTTAACGCTGCAAAATATTGCAACCCCCAAAGATGTGCGCATGTACCTGGAACGCCTGCCGCAGCTTTTGACAAAACGCAGTGCCGCCCTGCGCGCCGCCCTCACCCGGCAGCACAAGGGCATCCCTGAACCATAAACGCAGCCAATGGGTAAAGCCGCCTTTTATCTTGTTCACAAAACGTGAATCACCCCTTTTGTACCTTGCTTCTCTCTCTTTTTACCGCTATAGTTAAAGTACAGGGGTGATGCTGATGACACGTTGCATTATGGTTTGGCTGTATCAATGGGTCGACGGTGAAATCCGGTATTTGCTCCTGAAGCGCAACCCCCACCTGGGCGGTTACTGGCAGCCTGTAACCGGTTTTATTGAAGAACCGGAAACAAACAGGTTTGCCGCCCTGCGTGAAATGCAGGAAGAAACGGGAATTGAGTCATATGAAAGGGTTTTTGACCCGCAGCATTATTTTTATTTTGATATGAACGGGGAAAAGTGTTCCGTCTCCGTCCTGGCTGTAGAGGTTAAGGATCCACCGCCCATTAGTCTTTCCTTTGAACATACGGACTTTGCATGGCTATCCTACGAAGAAGCCCGGAAAAAGCTTTACTGGGCCAACAACGTTGAAACCTTGGATATCCTGCACAAGCAGCTGCTCAAGCTTGGGAAAAATAATGTCAGCCTCCGCGGCTGACGCTTCTTTTTTACCGGTCAATTATCCCTGACTTGCAATGGCCGCTTGACGCCCCGGTATCTTTTCTTTACTTTCCCTATCCCCTAACATGAAAAAAGAGCCCGGAGGCTCATTTGCTGACAGACATGACAAAGGAAGACATGTATTTGTTTCTGTTCCGGCAGCGCGGGCACTGGACGATTACTTCACATTCAACCTTTTTGCCTTCCGGTGTTGCTGTTTCCTCTAGAGCAACAAAATCACCGATAACCTGGTTGCCCATGATACTGAATGAAGTTACATCCCCTTCACTAATGAAAGCCGTCCAATCCAGGTTGAATTTGCATATGTAACACTCGTTTTTACCGTAAATTTGCATCTTCTCACCGTCCCCGGAATTCTTTTCAGATACATTATTCGTTGGGTAATGCCAAATACCTGCTGGGATCTTCCACATGCTCTCAACCGGAGAATAATCTCTGCCAAGGCCGTATCCCCAGGCAGCCTGTTTCACCTGAAACGCCTGTTGCTTATCCCGCAGCCTGATTTTATCCGCAAAAGGACAGGTCAAACACAAGATATTACTAAAGCGAAGCAAAGCATTTTGTATTTATGTTAATAAATTCCGTTTTAAAAAATGTCAAAAGTATGTATACTTGTATTACCCTAGAAAGCCATTGTCTGACGATAGCTGATGGCTTCCGCCAGGTGGTGCGGCAGAATATTCTTCTCTCCTTCCAGGTCGGCAATGGTACGGGCCACTTTTAGAATCCTGTCGTAAGCACGGGCAGTGAGGCGCAACCTGTTGAATGCATGGCGCAAAAGATCCCGCCCCGCGGCATCCGGCACACAATACTGCTGGATATGCTGCGGCAGCATTTCCGCGTTGCAGCGGATGCCGTCCCCGGCAAAGCGCCTGCTTTGAAGCCTGCGCGCTGCAGCCACCCGTTCGGCAATTGCCTTGGACGGTTCACCCTGGCCCCGGCCGGCCACCTCATCGTAGCGCAGCCTTGCCACATCCACAAAAAGGTCGATCCTGTCCAGAAGCGGCCCTGAGATTTTATGGCGGTAGGCATGAATCTGCCTTTCACTGCAGATGCATTCCGCCTCCGTATCGGTCAACATGCCGCACGGGCAGGGGTTCATTGACGCTAAAAGCATAAACCGTGAAGGGTAAGTTATGGCCGCCTGCAGCCTGGTCACCGTAACCGTCCCTTCTTCCAGCGGCTGGCGCAGCACCTCCAGCGTTTCCCGGCGGAATTCCGGCATTTCATCAAGAAAAAGGACGCCGTTGTGAGCCAGGCTGACTTCTCCGGGGCGCGGGTTTTTACCGCCGCCGCAGAGTGCGGCCGGCGTCAGTGTATGGTGAGGGCTGCGAAAAGGCCTGACAGTGATCAGGCCGCTGTTTTCCGGCAAAAGCCCTGCGGCGCTGTAGATTTTTGTGGTTTCCATGCTTTCTTCTTCCGTCATGGGCGGCAGGACGGAAGGAACGCAGCGGGCAAGCATGGTCTTGCCGGAACCGGGCGGCCCTGTCATCAGGACATTATGCCCGCCGGCCGCGGCAACCTCCAACGCCCTTTTCGCGCTTTCCTGCCCTTTGACAGTGATAAAATCGGCTGCCGTCTTTTCCTTCTTGCTCACCGTCCGCGGCAGGGGCGGCGGCTGCTGCCTGCCCGTCAGCACCGCAACTGCTTCTTCAAGTGAAGTGACACCGATGATATCGACACCCTGCACAAGGGACGCTTCCGCCGCATTCGCCAGGGGCAGAAGCAGTTTTCGGCAGCCGGCATCGCGGGCTGCCAGCACCATGGGCAAAACTCCCCTCACCGGCCGCAGTGTGCCGTCCAGGGCCAGCTCTCCCAGATAAACCCGGTCTGTCTCCTCCGCCGCCAACTGGCCGCTTGCCCGCAATATGCCAATAGCCAAAGCCAAATCAAGCTGCGGGCCTTCTTTTTTGACATCGGCCGGGGCCAGGTTGACAACAATGCGCTGCGGCGGGAAATGAAAGGAGCTGTTTTTGATGGCGGCGCGGACGCGGTCCCGTGCTTCCCGGACAGCCGTATCCGGCAGGCCTACAATATCAAAACTGGGCAGCTGGGAGGATAGAAAAACTTCCACGTCAACCGGCTTACCCTCTATTCCTACAATGGTGCAACCGGTTACCCTGGAAAACATTATGCCCCTCCTTTGCCATTTTTAACCATTATAAAACGGACATATGTTCGCGTCAAGTTAAGAATTTTCCTGCGCGTTTGCTTCAGGAATAACGATGGAGGAATGCCTGTGCGCAAAGTATTGATCATATTTGTGCTTTTACTCTTAACCGGCCTGTGTGCATATCTGTATGTCACACAGGCAAAAAACGCAATAGCTTCCACTCTGGAAGTGTTTTTCGCCCAGGCGACAGTCGGCAATGCTGAGGCGGCCCGCCACCTGCAGCTGCCGCCACAAGACAGGGATGCCCTGCTTGCCGCACTGGGAATACCCGGCCTCTGGAAAATGGAAAGCGTGGGTGAAATCAGAATTACTTCCCTGCGCTCGGCCACAGCACAGCTTGTCCTCGCCGCCGGCGGCTCTCCTGTCGCCTTGCAGGCACAACTTGTGCGGAGGGACAGGCGCTGGCAAATTGCCGGCCTGCCTGAACTGGTTGCACTGCCGCTGGCCATGGCTGAAAAACAGGATCTTGCCGGGACAGTTTTTTTCTCCCTTGCCGACGGCAAGCGGGTAACGCTGCAGACAGATTCCCCGGTCGAGCCGCCGGCAGCAGGCTTTGCCGTAGGCGCCGGCGGCCGGCTGGTACATTTTGCCCCGCTGGAAAAAGTCACCGTCAGCAAATTGCTCGCCCTGTCCGGTGAATACCTGGAAGGTGAGGAGACGGGGCAGCTGCGTCTTGCAGAAAACACATTTTTTTTGCAGCAAAAGAATAACATGCTGCAGATAGTCTCGCAGCAAGCTGCCATCCCGGGGATGAAACAGCTGACACTCTACAGGCAGGACGGCCTGATACGCGCCGTTCTCCTGCCTGAAAGCTACCGGCCGGAAAGCATTCGTGTCCTGCTGGGAACTACAGGATTTGAAAGCTTCCTGCATGAAGAGGTACATCTCGCCGTTACCGGGCCATTCCTGCTGGAGGATAAGGTTGCAGGCAACAGCTTCCGTCTTGCCGGCGGCGAAAAGCTTCTCCTGCATGCGGAAGACGGCCGGGTTGCCGTCACCCTGCCGTCCGGGGAAAAGTATGCTGCCGCCGGCCGTGTCTACCTGCTTCCCCAGGGCAGCGGCCGCGTACGCGTGGAGTCGCTGCGCAGGGGCAGTCCCCCTTTTATCCCGGAATACCGCGGGCATTTGGAAATAGCTTTTCACCAGGACGGGCTGCTGCTGGTAAACGAAGTGCCCCTGGAGGAATACCTGTATTCCGTTGTCCCCAGTGAAATGCCCGTCTCCTTCGGCGCAGTGCCGCTGGCAGTCCAGGCCGTAACGGCCCGCTCCTACGCCGTAGCCGCCATTTTCCGCAGCGGCCTGCGCAGTTTCGCCGCCCATGTGGATGACAGCGTTTCTTCCCAGGTATACAATAACGTGCCGGAAAACAGCACTGCCACTTCTGCCGTCGAGCAAACGGCGGGTCTGGTTGTCACTTACCGGGGCAGCCTTGCCGATACACGCTTCTTTTCCACTTCCGCCGGCGTTACCGCCAATGCTGCAGAGGTCTGGAGCGATCAGGAAGGCAACTTTCCAGGCACTACTGTGGATTACCTTGTCTCTCAATCACAGCTCAGGCGGGGCAGGCTGCCTGACGTTTCCACGGAGGAAGGGGCAAAGGCATTTTTTACAAGGTCAGACTGGGAAAGCTACGATTCAGCCTCTCCTTGGTTTCGCTGGCAGGTTACAATGAGCAGGAAGCAACTGGAGGTGGTGCTGAACCGCTACCTGCCGGAACGTGCCAAAGCTCAGCCTAATATGGTGCTGACAAAAGAAGGAGACGGTTTTGTTGCCAAGCATGTGCCGGAGAACCCCCTCGGCGAGCTTCTGGATCTGCGCGTTATCCGGCGCGGCAAGGGCGGCAATATTATGGTGCTGGAAGTTGCAGGAACAAAAGGAACTTACCGCGTGCTGACTGAATATGCCATTCGTTTTACACTGCGTCCTGTGAATATAGACGGTGATTCTGACGTCATTCTCCGGCGCCATGACGGCTCCAGCCTGGCTAACTATAGTATCCTGCCCAGCGCGTTTGCCGTCTTTGACCTGCAGCGCGACCAGGCGGGCAGGCTGCAGTCGGTTGCAATTTACGGCGGCGGGAACGGCCACGGCTCAGGCATGAGCCAATACGGGGCACGTGGCATGGCTGACGCCGGTTTTGATTTCCAGGCAATTCTCCTCCATTATTATCCCGGCTGCAGCGTGGAGAACCTGGCGGAAATCTTTTAGCTGTTTAATAATTTGTTCAGGTATTGGAGACAAAGTTCATGTTATGCTTATAGCAGCCACAACTGTTAACTGTCATTGAAACTCCCCTTTTTTCATTATTACTCTCCTCCTTTCCCCATGACAGGGCGTCCAACTGTTAATGTTGACGCCCATTATTTTTACGTTTTTTACGGAGAGGTGCTCCGGGTTGCACAGCGCGGCACCGCCGGAATTGTTTGCATCTGCCGAACAAAAAATTTATAATGGGGAAAGAAATGACGTTAGAGGTGAAGACAATGCTGAAAAGAATTCAGGACGACATGAAACAAGCCATGAAGGCCGGTGATAAAAAACGGCTTTCCACCATCCGCATGCTGCTGGCAGCCGTAAAAAACGAGAGTATTGAGAAAAGGAAGGAACTGTCCTCTGAAGATATTCTGGGTGTAATTCAGCGGGAAATCAAGCAGCGGCGCACTGCCATTGCCGATTTTGCCGCCGGTGGACGCAAAGATTTGGTCCATGAATACGAAGCTGAAATTGCCATCCTGGAAAGCTACCTTCCCCCGCAGTTAAGTGATGAGGAACTGGAAGCCCTGGTCCGCCAGGCTGTAGCGGAAACAGGGGCCTCCTCCCTGCGGGAGATGGGCAAAGTAATGGGCAAAATCATGCCGCAGGTAAAAGGAAAAGCGGACGGAGAGCGCGTCCAGGCTATCGTCCACAAAATACTTGCCTGACGGCACCTGCCGGCGCCAGGCACAGATGGTCACAGATAGACATAAAACGGGCTGCTTTTTATCGCAGCCCGCTTTTATTTCCCAGTTTGTCCAGTTCTGCCAAGGCATTCCGCTCTTCAGCTTTTACGGCAAGACCTTACGGCTGGCATGGAAGTCTTGACTTTTAAAAGCATCGCT
>JAAYMN010000117.1 GCA_012521345.1 Bacillota bacterium | reverse complement strand
CTGCCGCTGGTCATGCCGCTGCAAATCCGTGTTGCCAAGGAAGACGGCAGTGAGAAGGTAATCAGGGGGAAAGTGGTTGACCTTTCCGGAGGCGGGCTGCAGTTTGTATCAAAGGAAGCGCTGCCGGTCAATACTGAAGTAACGTTTACCCTGCCGCTTGGTGCAGGAGAAAAGGGCAAACAACATCTGGTGGTAAAGGGTGTAATCAACTGGGTGTTTGTGGACCGGGCGACAAAAGACGTCCGTATCGGCGTCCAGTTTGCCGGGATCAGTGAAGCAGACAGGGAGCGGATTATTGCCTTTATTTTTCGGGAACTGCGGAAACGCATTCCACCGTCATAAAGAAAAGGGTGCTGACCATGAATTATGTCCGGACTTATCAGGAAAAAATCGGCGCCATGAGTGCCGAAACAGTGGCGCGTTACCTGCCCCTGGTGCGTTATCATGCCGGCAGGTTGCTTTTGGGGCTGCCTGCCCATATTAACAAGGAAGATCTGGTGCAGGCAGGCGTACTGGGACTACTGGAAGCATTGAAGCGCTTTGACCCTGCACGCGGAGTTAAATTTGAAACATATGCCTCACTGCGTATCCGCGGTGCCATGCTGGATGAACTGCGCAGCCTTTCCTGGCTGCCCCGCTCCCTTTTCCGGCAGATGCGGGCCTTAAATGCGGCGGAACAGAAATTGGCCGCCTCCCTGGGGCGCGAGCCCACCGATGAGGAGCTGGCGGCGGAACTTAACATGCCGCAGGAAAAATACAGAAAGCTGACAGCGGCAATCAACACTGCAGCGACAGTTTCCCTGGAAGAGGTTTTGTTTGCCGCAGCGCCGGGGAACGGCACGGAAGAGTTTGTCCTGGAACGCATCATTTCGGAGGAAGAAAAGGAAAGGTTGGCGGCAGCCATTGCCGCGCTGCCGGAACGTTACCAGCAGCTGCTTGCCCTCTATTACCAGGAAGGCTTGACATTAAAAGAAGTCGGCCTGGTGCTGGGAATTACCGAATCCCGGGTCTGCCAGCTCCATTCGCGCATTATCAGCCGTCTGCGCGCGGAACTGACGGATTCCTGAAAAAGGCAGGGGGTGAACTTGTGCCGTATCTCATTCTCATTATTGGTTTGCTGCTGATTTTGCTTGCAGCCTATATGCTGGGGCACAAAAGCAAGAGGCTGTTTGGGGGACATTTAAGCATGGAGAAAATGCCGCCAATGCAATACGGGGAGGCCGAGACCCTGTTGCAATTGGCGGAGATGGTGGAGAGTGCCCTGGCTGAGCTGGATGAAAAAAACCGGAGTTTACAAAAAATGATAAACCAGTATGAGGAGCACCGCGCAGCCATAGAACAGCGCCTGGAGCAGCTGAACAAGCAGCTGAAGCAGCCACAAGGAAACGATGACGTGCCTGGCAAGGAAAATCCCGCTCTCCATATCCACAGGCAGGTGTATGCGTTGTCCGACCGGGGCTCATCGGTGGCGGAAATCGCTGCCGCTCTGGGCTTGGGAAGGGGTGAAGTGCAATTAATCTTAAGTTTGCGAAACCTGAAAAATTAAACTGGCACTTTCTGCTGGGAGTGGGTGTAGGGCTAGTGCTGGCCGCATTGGTGATGCTGGCTGTTTTGGGCAGCCGGCAGTAAAATAAGCCGGAGAAGAGAATTTCCGGCAGGGAAGGTGAATGGTATGATCAGGGGACTGTATACGGCGGCTGCCGGGATGATGGTGGAGGCAGCTAGACAGGAAATTATTACGCATAATCTTGCCAACAGTGAAACACACGGCTTTAAAAAGGATTTGGCGGTGCAGTTGACGCAGACCGCCGTCCCGCTGGTGCGGGCGGGAGGTACAGGCGGCGGGAAGCGGCAGGTTTTGGGTACCCTGGACTGGGGGGTGCTGGTTGCAGGCGTTCATACCTCGGGAGAGCAGGGTTCACTGCAGGAAACAGGCCGGACTTTGGACCTTGCCTTCTCCGGTGACGGCTTTTTTACCGTAGACACGCCGCGGGGCGTCCGTTACACGCGCAACGGTGCTTTCACCGTGGATGCCGAGCGTTTCCTTGTGACGAAAAACGGAGACCGGGTCCTCGGCAATGGCGGTTATATCCGGCTGCCGGAAGGAGAAACGGTGATAGATGAAGCCGGCCGCATTTATACCAATGGTGTTTTTATAGACCAGTTACAGCTTGCAGTTTTCAGCGACCCGTCGGTTTTGCAGAAAGACCGGGATGCCCTCTTTGCGGCGCCGGATGATGCGGAAACGCTGCCTTTTTCCGGCCAGGTCCGCCAAGGATTTTTGGAAAGTTCCAACGTTTCCCTGGCGGAAGAAATGGTCCGGATGCTTGCAGCGCTGCGGGCTTATGAGGCAAACCAGCGGGTAATTCAGGTTCAGAATGAAATTTTGGGCAAAGCGGTTAATGAAGTCGGGACGCTGCGGTAAAGGGGGTTGGCATTTTGTTTTGGAGACTTAACTCTGCTGCTTCCGCCATGAAGGCACAGCAGCAAAGAATGGATGTCATTGCGCATAACGTGGCAAACGTCAATACGACCGGCTTTCGCAGGAATGATGTCCTCTTTGCGGACCTGCTTTATCAGTCAATGGAAGGCCCGGGAAGGCCGGCAATGCCGTCAGCAGTTTTGGGACAGAAGCCGGTCGCTGCCGGGACTGGCAGCCGGACATCCGCCATCCGGACCGACTTCCGCGGGGGCACACTGGTGCAGACCGGGGAAATGCTGCACGTAGCCATTGTCGGTGACGGTTTTTTCCGCGTGCAGTTGCCTTCCGGCGAGGAAGTTTATACGCGGGACGGCAGTTTCCGCAAGGACAGCGACGGTTACCTGGCAACTGCAGACGGTTTTCGCCTTGCACTGCCGCCCTTGCCGGTGCCGGAATGTGAAGTGGTAATTGCCGCCGACGGACAAGTCACGGTTACCCTGCCGACGGGGGAAAGTCGGGACCTTGGGCGTCTGGAGCTGGCTGCCTTTGCCAACCCTGGCGGTCTTGCCAGAATTGGCAACAACCTGTTTGCGGCAACGGAAAATTCCGGTCCGCCGCAGGTACTTTTGCCCGGCGGGCAAACACACCTGCAGCAAGGCTGGCTGGAACAAGCCAATGTAGACTTGGCAACAGAGATGACTGATCTTTTATGCAGCCAGCGCGCTTATCAGGTCAGCGCACGGGCGCTGCAGACACTGGATGAGATGCTGGAGATTGCCAACCGGCTCCAACGTTAGCAAGCCGCCTGCAATTGAAGAGAGGGGGGTAAGCAATGAAGCAGGAAGTGCTCTGGGATCTTTCTGTCAGTGAGGATAGAATGTCAGCTGAGCTGACTGTTTTTCCGGAGTTTGCGGGAAATGCAGATGATTTGTTAAATGCGCTCAGGCAGGCCGGCATTATAAACGGAGTGCTTGTGGCAGGAGTTGAGGAGGCGCTTGCCAAACGGAATGTCCCTGTTTTGGTTGCATCAGGCCAGCCGCCTGAGCCGGGTGAAGACGACAGCATTGTTTTTGCCGTTCCCAGGGAGGCGCTTCTCGGTGAGATTACACACCGCGTGGGGGACGACATGCACCGGGCTTATGATATACCCTCTGTCAAGCCGGAGCAGCTTTTAGCCGAACTGGTTCCGGGAACACCCGGCAAAGAGGGCCGGGACATTTACGGGAAAAGCGTAGCGCCGCCGCGTATCCGGCAATACAGGCTGGTGGCCCTGTCCGGAACAAAATTAAGTGCCGACAACCTGAAAATCTATGCCACTGCCGTGGGGCGGCCGCACCTGGAGATTTACGGAATACAACACCGTTTCCAGGTTCAGCCAGTCTTTATTCATAAAAATGATTTAACCCTGGAAACGGCGCACCTGGCATTTGACGGCGATATTGTGGTGCAGGGCAGTGCCCTGGAAGGCACTACCGTCACGGCTACGGGGCATGTGGACATACTGGGCAACGTGGTTGGTGCCACTGTTACAGCCGGGCAATCGGTCAATGTCCGGGGCAATGTGATCCAAAGCACCGTCCATGCGGGTAATGACTTTTTGCTGCTCAGGGAAATATTGCCGCTTGTGGAGCAGGTTCTGCAAATGCTTTCCGGTCTCTCAAACATCCTGGAGCAGCTGGACAAGCAGGGCAGAATGCCCAGGCTGCCTTTTGCCCTGGTGGTTGAGAAGGCCGTCTCCCTGCAGTACGGCAACTATGGCGAACTGTGCAAGCAGCTTACTGAGATGCTGGGAAAAGCAGCAAAAAAAATACCGGTGCTCTCCGGTACCATAGATACGGCAAAAATCACCGCCGGTCTGGATTACCGCACCTGGAAGAGTGAGGGGGACCTGACGACGGCCGCCGCCGGACTGCTTGCAGCCAGGGAAGCCCTGAATGTCCTGATTGAAAATATTGCCAATGTAACTTGTGCTTATGCCCTGAATTCCACTATTACTGCCAGCGGCAAAATTTTGGTCCGTGGCCAAGGCAGTTTCCACAGCCGTCTGGTTGCCGGCAAAGAGGTGGAAATTACAGGCATAATCCGTGGCGGTTCCGTAACGGCGGAAAACAAAATTAAAGCCGGTCATGTTGGCTCCGATGCCGGAGCTTTGACACAGCTTTCCGTAGGGAAAAAAGGCTTTATGGAAATTGACAGTGCATATGAAAATACAGTTTTAACCGTGGGTGAGAGCAGGATGCGCCTCACCGGCACGGTAAAGTATGTCCGGGTTGTCCTGGACCGGGACGGCCTTATCCACCTAAGGCCCCGCAACTGAAATCAGCCTGCCGATATGTTGCATACTGGCTTTGTATTCAGTTTTTTCCGGCCTGAGCCGGGCTGCTTTGGCGTACCAGTGCCAGGCAAGTCCCAGTTCATCCAGTTTATAACAGGCATAGCCCAGTGCCGCCGCACAGGCTGCACTGTCGGATTTCAGACACCAGGCATGTTCAAGGTAGGAAAGGGCTTCTTCGATCCGTCCCGTGCGGCAGAGGGCAATGCCCAGGTTCAAAAAGAGCGGGGCGTAATCGGTGCAGTTGCGAACAGCCTGCTCGTATGCCCAGATGGCGGCCTCGTCATCACCCAGTTTTACCCAGCAGTTGCCCAAGTTAAAAAAGGCAGGCCAGCAGTCCGGGTCGCAAACAACTGCCGACAAAAGATAAAATGTTGCCTCCCTGTAGGCACCACGCAGCATATAACCCGCTCCCCGCCGGTTGTATGCGGCGGCGGCTGTTTCTTTATCCTGATCCGTTACTGGTTGAAAACGCATTTTACACCCCCGGTAAATATTTCCTTACAGAAAAGTATAAGCAGCGGCAGAAAGATTTATGCATAAAAGTATTGTTTTTTCGCCGTCCGGTTGCCGGGGAGGAAAACTTGCGAAATGGTGGTGGACTGATGAAAGACGTACTCTCACAATCTGAAATTGATTCCTTAATCCAGGCTTTGTCGGCAGGCGAATTTGATGACAGCAAAGTAGATGAACAGGATAGTATGCAGGTTAAGGATTATGATTTCCGGCGCCCGAATAAGTTTTCCAAAGAACAGATGCGTACCTTGCGCATTATTCACGAAAACTTTGCCAGAGTGCTTTCCAATTTCCTGACAGCTTACCTGCGGACCAATATTCAGATTAAGCTGGCAACAGTCTCCCAAGTCACCTTTGAGGAATTTATCTTTTCCCTGCCCATTCCCACGGTTATGACCGTTTTTACGGCGGCGGAGAAGCTTGGCAGCGCCATGCTGGAGACCAACCCGCAATTTGTTTTCCCCATCATTGATTTGCTTTTCGGCGGCAAGGGCACCATGCCGACGACTGTACGGGAGTTGACAGAAATAGAACTGACGGTGATGCGCAGGGTGATGGTAAAAATTCTGGAGAACCTGCGCTATGCTTGGGAAGATGTTTACCAGTTGGAACCGGTAATTGAAAATATAGATACCAACCCCCAGTTCAACCAAATGATTGCCTCCACGGAAACCGTTGCTTTAATGACTTTCAGCACGGAAATAGGTGACGCAAAAGGCCTGCTTAATGTCTGTTTCCCCTACATGACGCTGGAACCGGCGATTCCCAACCTGACGGCACAGCACTGGTTTTCCGCTTCCCGAACGGGTGAACGGGACAACCGCCTGCTGGAGAAGGGGCTGGAACCGGTGGAAGTGGAACTGACTGCCGTCCTGGGGCACACCGAAGTCCGGCTGGAGGATTTTTTGCAATTTGAAGTGGGAGATGTCATTTTGCTGGAGCAAAAAATAAGTGCCCCCATGAATTTGCTGGTGGAAGGCCGGCCAATGTTTGCGGTGCAGGCCGGCGTTTACCAGGGCAAGAAGGCCATACAGCTTCTGGCCGAAAAGGAGGAGCAGCCCAATGGGTGATTCCTTTTTAACCCAGGAAGAAATAGACGCGTTACTGCCAGACCTTTTGGCGGGAGACCGCGAGGAAGAAAAGAAAAAGGCTGTGCCTGCGCCGCACCCTGCAGGTGCAGGCCAGGAAGCACCGCATCTGGAGCGGATTCTGGAGATTCCGCTGCTGGTACGCGTAACACTGGGAGAGGCGACAAAAAGTCTGCAGGATGTACTTTCCCTGATTCCCGGTTCTATTTTGGAATTTGAAAGATCCGTCAATGAACCGGTAGATATTTTGTTGAACGACAAGGTCATTGCCAGGGGGACAGTGGTAACTGTAGGCGAAAATTTCGGTATCCGTGTTACGGAAATTGTTACCCAGGCGGAACGCTTGCAGAAAATGGCGTAGAAGGGGATTTGTACTCGTTTTCGCCGTGAGTTGCCGGGAAATTACAGGAAAATCCATATAATTGCCGAAAAGGGTTTAGAGGAAGGGGAGAGAAGGTGGCAAGGCTTACTCCGTTACAATTGGACGCATTAGGTGAAAGCGGCAATATCGCCATGGGAGCCGCAGCCACAGCCCTGTCCCAGCTTTTGGGCCAGCAGGTTGAGATTACCACACCGCATGTGACCTACCGGACAATGAAAGATATACGGGACGCTCATCCTATTCCCTGTGTCCTTGTCCGCGTCCACTATACACGCGGCCTGCAAGGCAGCAATATTTTTGTTCTTTCCGAACGTGATGCGGGCATTATTGCCAATATGATGATGGGCAATCCGGACCAGCCGGTCCCCGACCCTCTGGATGAGCTTTATTTAAGTGCTGTCAGCGAGGCTATGAACCAGATGATGGGTTCATCCGCTACAGCAATGTCTGAAATGTTTGGCCGCACTATCGACATAACCCCGCCGGAGTTGCAGTTTATCACCAATTTGCAGCAGGCAGACAGAGAACAGGTGCAAATTGCCGATGAGCAGACAGTAATACAAATTGCTTTTAAACTGACGGTAGGCAATTATATTAACAGTACCATGCTGCAGATCGTACCCGAGGAGTTTGCCGTTACGCTGGTGGAAGAGATGCTGGGACCTCTTGGAGGCATGCCTGCCGCGGAAACGGACACAGTGCACCTGACGGAGGCGGAAAGAGAAGCTTTACTGCTTTTCGGCCGGAACTCCCTGCAAGCGGCGGCTGTTGCTCTTGCAAGTATGCTGGCGCAGGATGTCAGCATTGCAGTGGAAACAGTGGAAGAAATATCGCCTGACAGTTTGAAGGAAGAAATTGCGGAGCCCCGGCTTGCGGTTGCAGCTGCCTACCAGGGTGATCTTGCGGGTAAAAGTCTTTTCCTTATGGGCAGGCATGAGGCAGCCGCCATCGCCGCCCATCTGCTCGGCGCAGGGGAAGAAGCGGTTGAGGACTTTGATGAAATGCGTCAAAGTGCCCTGGCGGAAGCATTCAGCCAGATGTTGGGCGCCGCCATGACAAATATTGCCGCGACGTATGGAATCAACGCGTATGTGGACACACCGGAAATCAATCTTGCGGGGGAGCTGCCGCCGGAATTTTCAGATGGGCGGGAGCCGCTGGTGCGGCTTGTCTGCCGCCTGCAGCGGGCGCAGCAGGCGGAAAGCGGTTTTCTACAGATCCTGCCCTGGCAAACGGCGCAAGCAGTGGTGAAAAGTGTGTCTTTGCCAAAGGAGACGGCCGCTGCGGAGCTTTTTGCGGCGGAAAAGCAACCGGTACTGCCGCCGGCGGAAAGCAGGGAACCGCTGTTCTTCGGTGATGATGTGACGGGAGATTGCAAGTTGCCCCTTGATTTGATTAAAGATGTCACAGTACAGATAACAGGCGTTCTGGGGCGCCGGAAAATTTCCCTGAAAGAGCTGAGATACCTTGCTTTTGGCGACGTGGTGGAACTGGATGCCGCTGCCGCCGATCCGGTAGAAGTGCTGGCCAACGGCAGGCTGGTGGCGCGCGGACAGATAGTCGTTTACAAAGACCAGCTGGGAATCAGGCTGACAGAAATTGTCACTTCAAAACAGGCGCACTGATGGCAGAAATAACTGATAGTGGGGGAGGGTGAGTTTGTGGGGAAAAAAATTTTAATCACGGATGATACTGCTTTCATGCGGTTGACGTTGAAAAACATCCTGGAGAAAAACGGTTTTGAGATTGTTGGGGAAGCGGAAAACGGGCAGGTGGCAGTTGACTTGTATAACAGCCTGCGTCCCGACCTGGTAATTATGGATATTACCATGCCTGTCATGGACGGGATTACGGCCATTACCAAAATCAAGGAAATTGACGCCAAAGCCAACATCATTGTCTGCAGTGCCATGGGGCAGCGTGCACTGGTAATTCAGGCCCTTAATGCAGGCGCCAGGGATTTTGTTGTCAAACCTTTTCAGGCCGAACGGATTGTCAGCGCTGTTAGCAAAGCTTTGGCTTGAAGCAAACCACGGAAAACAGCAGCCGGGGGAAAAGGCGTGTCAGAGCACGCTTTTTTTTTAGGCATGATCCCTGGCGGAAATAATCTGTCCTGATGGCAGGAATGTCCTGCATTTTTGTCGAAATAAGCTCTGGCATAAAGGAGGGATGGCTGTGCCGGTGAAACAGATCTCGGTTTTCTTGGAAAACAAAGCGGGCCGGCTGGCGGAGGTGACCCGCAGCCTTGGCGTAAACGGCATTAATATCCGTGCCCTGTCCATAGCCGATACCAGCGATTTCGGCATTTTAAGGCTGATTGTCGACCAGCCGGCTGCTGCAGGAAAAGTCCTGCGCGCGGCCGGATTCATGGTCAGTGAAACGGATGTTATTGCTGTGGAGGTGCCGGACCGGCCGGGCGGGCTGGCCGAGGTGCTGGATATTCTGGGCACAGCCGGGATTAATATAGAGTATCTCTATGCTTTCATGAGCGTCCCGTCCCATGGAGCCCTGGTCATTTTCAGGGTGGAAGACTCCAACGCCGCCATGCAGTTCCTTGAGGCACACAAGATACGTGTGCTGGACGGCGCTGAAGTATACACGCTATAGCTTTTCCGCTCTGAGTGCAGTTGTGTGGCAGGCAGAACGGCACCGCGGCCTGGCGGGGCCGTTTTTATCATGGTAAATCCTTTTGCCTGCAGAAGGGGCGGCCCTGGCCGGAAAGCAAAAGTATTGCGCCGGGAAACCCGTGTTCTGGTGCAGGCGGCTGGCGGGACAAACGGGAATGTTGCAAATGACGAGGAGGAGCGCGCATGACAAAAAAACTCTTAAGCGGCAATGAAGCTATTGCCCGCGGCGCTTATGAAGCGGGGGTGCGCGTTGCCGCCGCTTATCCCGGTACACCCAGTACGGAAATCTTGGAGCACCTGGCGCGCTACAGCGAGGTGTCGGCACAATGGTCCAGCAATGAAAAAGTTGCCCTGGAAGTGGGGATCGGGGCGGCTTTTGCCGGCGCGAGGGCGCTGGTGGCCATGAAACATGTGGGTGTCAATGTTGCGGCCGACCCGCTGCTGACGCTGTCATATACGGGAGTGAACGGCGGGTTGGTGCTGGTGGTGGCTGACGATCCGGGAATGCACAGCTCCCAGAATGAACAGGACAGCCGTAATTATGCACGTTTTGCCAAGATTCCCATGCTTGAACCATCCGACAGCCAGGAAGCCAAGGATT
>JAAYMN010000116.1 GCA_012521345.1 Bacillota bacterium | reverse complement strand
TGCTCTTCCGCATACGGGTTTGCCCATATCTTTTTTGGCAACCTGCAGCAGATCACAAGCATTATAGTCAGCGGCGAACTGGACACCTACCTCCTGCAGCCGAAGAATGTCCTTGTCAGCCTCCTGTGTGCCAGGACAAAATTAAGCGCCTGGGGAGATCTTTGCTACGGTTTTGTGCTGCTGGCGCTGACCTGGGGGGCACATTTTTCCGCCTGGTGCGTCTTTCTTGCCGGTATAGTCATTGGCGGGCTGCTGATAGCGGCTATTGGCGTCACAGCCCATACCTTCACGTTCTACCTGGGAGATGCTTCCCTGTTGGGCGGTCTCGCCATGGAATTCATCATCAATTTCTGCATCTACCCCGAGGGGATTTACCGCGGATTTGTCAGGGCTTTAATGTATACGGCAGTACCGGCCGCCTTTATCGTGCATGTCCCGCTGAAGCTGGCAGTTCAGTTTGACCTGAGGTGGCTTGCGCTTTTGCTTTTGGCAACAGCGGCCTACTGCAGCTTTGCCTGTTGGTTTTTCTTCCGCGGGCTGAAAAAATATGAATCCGGCAACCTGCTGACAACCAGGCTCTAAACACATCCGGCAGTGCCGCCGGGGCTGCAGCGGCAAACCGCCGCTCTGCAAGCGCCTGGCAGGCTGTCATATAAATCTTTTCCAAACAGGCTGCTTTTTCTTATCAATTTTTATTCAGGCGAAAGCACGGTTTTATGCAGCAGGAGCAGCGAAAAGCTTCCGTGCAATGGCAGGAAAAGAGGCGCAGCCGTTCCTTTTCCGGGAACGGCCACGCTGTTTCCGCTTTTTTGTATTCATTTTGCTTAACCGTTTTATTTATTGCTATGATGTTTATGCGGCAGGGGGAGGGGGCGGGGACAGGTTGAGAACACGGCAGACAGGCGGGTCAGGAAAGGGAAAGCAGCAGTCGCCGCAGGTCCTCCGGGTCGGTGACAGGCTCCCGGCAGGAATAGTTGCAGCAGACAAAAGCCGTCGCCCGCCCGTTTTTGCGCTGCATGCCCCGCGTAAAGGGGGCCAGTTGCCCCAGGAGGTCAGCTCCATCTCCCGGGTGCAAAAGCAGCGCTTTATTGGGTATATAAACACCTGAGACGACGCGGAGCAGCTTTTGGGTGTCCGCCGCTCCCGGCTCGCCGGCAATGACAATTTCCAGGGAAGGGGAGAGCAGGAAATCAAGGGCGCACAGGAAAAAAGGATAAGCCTGCGGCAGCCGGCTAATCTCGGCGGCAAAGGCACGGGCAATGCCGGCGGCAATTTCCTCCAGCCGGGGATTGCCGGTCAGCCGCGCCAGGCGCAGGTTGTTCAGGGCGGCCACCGAATTACCCGAGGGCAGGGCGCCATCGTAAAGCTCCAGCTGCCTCACCGGAAGATCCGCCGCTTGTGCGGAAAAGAAGAAGGCACCGGCGTTTGCATCGTGGAACAGGTCTATTGATACCTGGTTCAGGCGCAGTGCTTCCGCAAGGTATGTGGGGTCGAAGGTGCTTTCATAAAGCTCCAGCAGACCCCAGACAAAAAAGGCATAATCGTCCAGGTGCGCCGGCAGCGCCGCTTCCTGTTCCCTGTAGCGTTTCAGCAGTTTGCCGTCCTTTGTGAGATGTGTCAGAATAAAATCCGCCGCCCGGCGGGCCGCCGACAATATGCTTGCGTTGTCCAGCACGCGGCCGCCGAAAGCCATGGCGGCAATCATCAGGCCGTTCCAGTCGGTCAGGATTTTGTCGTCTTTGTGGGGGCGGACCCGCCGCTTTTGCACCTGGAAAAGTTTGTCCCGCATCTTTGCCAGGCGCTGCTCCAGGTCACCGGTTGTCAGCCCGAAGGCACCGGCAAGCTCCGCCGGCTCTTTGGTGCGGTGGAGAACATTGAGCCCTGTTTCCCTTTGGGTTGCCTCATCCCGGAAATTGCCCTCCCGGCGGACATTGTACGCGGCATTGAAAATGCGGGCGTCATCCGGCCCCAGAATTTGTTCAATTTCCGCCGCTGTCCAGGTGTAGAACTTGCCTTCCACGCCTTCGCTGTCCGCATCTTCCGCGGAATAAAAGCCTCCTTCCGGCGAAGTCAGCTCCCGCAGCACGTAGCGGAAAATTTCCCCGGCTGTGGCCGCGTAGAGTTCTTTACCGGTTGCCTGGTATGTTTCCAGGTAGGTGAGGGCAAGCAGGGCCTGGTCGTAAAGCATTTTTTCAAAATGGGGCAAAAGCCAGCTGCGGTCGGTGGCGTAGCGGTGGAAGCCGAACCCAAGGTGGTCGAAGATGCCGCCGCTGCGCATGGCCGTCAAAGTTTTTTCAACCATGGAAAGCGCTTCCCCGTTGCCGCTTCTTTTGCTGTAGCGCAAAAGGAAAAAGAGGTTGGGCGGGGTTGGAAACTTTGGCGCCCTGCCAAAGCCGCCGTACTGCGGGTCAAAATGCTCCGCCAGGCGTGCAAAGGCCTGCTGCAGAATCTCTTCCCCCGGCAGCCTGCCGGGGGTGACTTTTGCTGTGGCCTGCAGGTTCTGCAGCAGGCTGTCGGCCGTATCTTCCAGCTCTTTACGCTCGGTCCGCCACAGTTTTTCCACCCGCAGAGCCAGTTCCACCAGGCCCGGGCGGCCGTATCTTGTCCGTGGCGGGAAGTAGGTGCCGGCAAAAAAGGGACGCCTGCCGGGTGTAAGGAAGACTGTCAGCGGCCAGCCGCCGCTGCCTGTCAGCGCCTGGCAGACAGTCATGTACAGCTTGTCTAAATCAGGCCGTTCCTCCCTGTCCACCTTGATGCAGACAAAAACACGGTTCAGCATTTCCGCCACATCCTGGTTCTCAAATGATTCCCGTTCCATGACATGGCACCAGTGGCAGGTGGAATAGCCGATGGAGAGGAAGATGGGCTTATCCTCTCCTGCAGCTTTTGCAAAAGCCTCGGGCCCCCAGGGATACCAGTCTACCGGATTATATGCATGCTGCAGGAGGTAGGGGGATTTCTCATGGATAAGTCTATTGGCTTGTCTAGTTGCTGACATTTGGACATCACTTTCTTTCATTGTTTTTTATAGTAATGTATCAGTTTAGCCCAAAATTATTATTTATTTCGTTCCTGTTTCCGACAAATATTATGAATACTTGCTTTGCTTGTACGACAGCGGCTCGAAGCTGATAGCTTATCAGGCAATTGGTGCCGATGTTTTTAAGTAAGTCTTGGGGGCAAATGTAAAGGAGGCTGGAAAAAGGCCTCCTTTTTTGCATAGCGTCTTTGTCGCTTGTTGGGAAGGCAGGTATTCAGTCGAATACTTGCTCCTTGTTTTTAAAAAGACTAATTTCGAAAGACAAGCTTTCAGGCACTTTTTGATATATGTGATGTATGTGAATAATAAGGTTATGTTCAAGGAGTGGCCTAAATTATCCTGGCAACGGCTCTGGTGATGGAACTGTCGGCTTTTAGCTTCAGCGGAAAAGCGATAACTTCAAACCTGTCAACAGTGAGCAGTTGGCCAAGATTTGTCAGGTTCTCCAGGAGATAAATGTTGTTGGCAAAGAGCGCTTGATGTACGGCAAAAGGATATCTGTCCGGCGAAGGGAGGTCCATGCCAACCATTTTTAGCTTTTTCGCAATGAAGAATTGACAGAGTTCCATATCCAGGCAGGGATGTTTTTCATAATACTCCTGGGTGCCGTAATACTTGTCAAAGCCTGTATAAAGCAGGACAATACCGCCTTCTTTAACCATTGTCTCATATTCAGCCTTGTAGGTTATTAACGGCTGCTCTCTGGCGTCCAGTACACAACCTTCGCCAATAAACGGCTCCAGCGGCAATTCGGAAATATATTGCTTGCAGCCGGTCAGGTGCATGGGGGAATCAATGTGTGTGCCTGCGTGCATGTTGATATCCAGTCTGTGATTGTTGTACTTGTCCGTGTCCAGAAATCTTACTTGCAGCAGTCTGGTTTCCGTGTCACCGGGATAAACCGGCATACCGTCTGCAATGACATGGGACAGATCAATCAGTTTCATTGTTCTTTCTCCTTTGCAGTATAATAAAAAATTACATGCCAAATTGGCTGTTGCCGCTCTTGTCAGTGCTGTTGTATCAAGCTGCAAGCCCGCTTCCTTTTTTGCTTATGCTCGCCAGCCAGGGCGGCAAAGCATGCGGGCAATTTGTTTTGCAATGCTTTCAGCAATGTTGACTTACCCACACCCGGGGCGGAATTAACAGTTGAAACCATAACAATACCTCTTTTGCCCTGCTGCACCTTTGTTTAAGGATAAGTATATTTTACTATCGCCTCCTAAAATTTCAAACCAGGCTTATAAAATTAATTTATGAGCTTTGCAAAAAAGCGAGAATTTTGTTATATTATGTTGAAAATAGTTTAATCACCTACGGAAAGGAGATTCCCGGATGGAGCTGGATGCGAAATTTGAGAAATTAATCAAGCAGCAGGCAAAATATGAATCAAAAAACCTGGGTCTGAATTTGTTAATTTCCAGGTTGCAGCGAAGGTATGCCGCCAATCGGACGCCGGAGGAAATGAAAAAGTGTCTGCAGGAAATGAATGCTTTTTTTAGTAAATATTTTTCCATTTTGGGCAAGGATATTGAAGCCCTGAAAAGGTTATAGGAGGTAGTGACATGTTCGTTAATCTTGACAAGGCCAGGCAATTAATTCAGGAAGAGAGGATCTTACATATCGCAGCCGATGAATCCCTGCTGAAGCAGTTGCCGCCAGGCAAGTGGATCGCGGGGACAACGCCTTATTTTATAACGGAACAGGGCGGCATTACCAGCAAGGATAAATTGTTTGTCAATGAAATTGACTGTGCTGTGGACTTTAAAACAGCAGTGTACGACAGGAATAATATCTTTGATATTACAAAGGATGCCTTCCCCAACGGGTTAACGTTTTTAGTCATGCCATTCGCCAGTGATGTTGCCGTCTATTATGCCAAGGAAGCGCCAAATGCAGATGATTTGTTTTTATATCCGATAGTCGGCTGGATTTCAGGTTTTGATCTCGCAACAGGCTCACAGGCAAAAGTATTTAACGGCGTTACCGGTACGGCATACAGCGACAAGGCAGTTGCCTTGCATATTGGCCTGCCTGAAGAGAAAACTGCAGCTTTGGGGATAGTAAACATTTTCAGTGCGGATGAGAAAGAGAGTATACTTGAATTCACGGAAGATGCCTTGTCGGTTACGAAATGCCTGGTCAACGGCAAAGAAGTAATTTTGGCAGATTATCTAGCTGAAAACAATATCGACACAAAGTTGCCGCTGGTGGCCGATTACAACAGCGTCCTGGTCAATGTGTCCATTAAATCGGTATCTGCGGACAAAAAGACTGTGGAGTTTTATGCCCCGGTGTTTGCCGGCAAAGAATACCGTTTTGCCCGTTCTGTAGGCAATTATGCGGCGAAATTTGACGAACACCTGCAGGAATTAAAAAATGTCAAGCCGGTCTTTTCCTGCAACTGTATTCTCAATTATCTCTACGGTGAACTTGAAGGCAAGGCGACTCCGCCGTTTGCAGGCCCCGTAACTTTCGGGGAAATCGCCTACCAGTTGCTGAATCAAACATTGGTTTTTGCCGAGATAGTCAACAAGTGATTTGGCGATGCGGTAAAACGTTTAAGACGGCAGCAGAAAAAGTCAATAAGCCGGGCGTCAGGTTATCTGCCGCCCGGCTTATTTTCAGGCAATTCCCAGCAGCCTTGCCCCCTGTGCCACGATGAAACATAAAACAATACCGGCAGCCGTCGGCACCAGGAAAGAGAGCAGCGTCCATTTCAGGCTTTGCGTTTCTTTGCGGATAGTCCAAAGGGTGGTGCCGCAAGGCCAGTGGTTCAAGGAGAACAGCATCATGCAAACGGCAGTCAGCCACGTCCAGCCATTGTCAAGGAACAACTGCCTCATTTGTTCCAGACTGCCCAGTTCCAATATTTCACCTTTTGCCATATAGCCCATAATGAGCACCGGTATGACAATTTCATTGGCAGGCAGCCCGAGAATAAACGCCATGAGAATGTAACCGTCCAGACCCAAGGCGGAAGCAAAAGGAGACAGGAAGTGCGCACAATGGGACAGGATGCTGGCATTTCCCACCCTGATGTTTGCGATAAGCCAGATTAAGAGACCCGCAGGTGCAGCGACGGCGGCGGCGCGGCCCAGGACATACAGCGTGCGGTCAAAGATTGATCGGACAATTATCCTGCCGACCTGCGGCCTGCGGTATGGCGGCAGTTCCAGTGCAAAAGCGGAGGGCAATCCCTTTAGGACAGTGCGTGACAAGAGTTTGGAAACAAAAAGCGTGGTCGTTATGCCCAGAACAATGGCTGCCATTACGGCCAGGGCAGCGACTGCGGAACCAAAAAAGTTTGCACTGCCGGCAAGAAACATGCCGGCGAGAGCGATGAGCGTGGGGAAGCGCCCGTTGCAGGGCACGAAATTATTGGTAACGGTGGCAATCAGGCGTTCCCGGGGAGAATCAATGATGCGGCAGGCAATTATGCCGGCGGCATTGCAGCCAAACCCCATACACATTGTTAATGCCTGCTTGCCGTGAGCGCAAGCTTTTTTGAAGTAATAGTCCAGGTTAAATGCCACCCTTGGCAGATAGCCGAAATCCTCGAGCAATGTAAATAAAGGGAAAAAGATCGCCATGGGGGGCAGCATTACCGATATAACCCAGGCCAGGGTACGGTACATGCCGGTGACAAGCATGCCATGCAGCCAGGAAGGCGTTCCCAACCGGATAAAAAAAAATGTCAGCTGTTCTTCAAGCCAGAACAGGCCGTTTGCTAGTATTGTGGACGGGATATTGGCTCCCACAATGGTCAGCCAAAAGATTATGCCCAAAAGACCAAGCATAGCGGGGATGCCAAAAAGCCGTGATGTTAATATGCCGTCTAATTTGCGGTCCAGCTGGCTCCGAGTGCTGTCGCCGAAAATAACCGCTTCCCTGCTGATCTTTTCCGCAGTTTTGATAAGACTTGTGACAATGGAATCCCGCAGGTTATTAAGGTCGAGATGACTTTCACTGATAACTGACCTTGCCGCAGCCAGTTTCTGCCTGAATATTTTGTCGCCGGCTAGATCCAAATGCAAGTGGCTCCTGAGGGAATCCAGCAAGGCCTGGTCGCCGTCTATCAGGCGGAGCGCCACCCACTTGCCGTCAACACTTCCGCCTGTCAGATCAGTAACGAGAGGCAAAATCTTTGCAACTGCCCGCTCCAGTATATCATCATAAAGAATTTTACGTGGTTTGGTTTTTACCTCGCCGGAGACCACTTTGTGCATGGTCTCTTTCAGTTCTGCCAGGCCTTCGCCGCTTCTGGCGGCGGTGCCTACAACTGGAATGCCCAAAAGATTGCCTAGTTTTTGGAGATCGACGGTAATTTCCTTTCTCCTGGCTTCATCCATGAGATTGACGCACAGGACAACTTTATTTGTCATTTCCATTATTTGCAGCACAAGATTTAAATTTCTTTCCAGGCATGTGGCATCTGCCACAACAACAGTGGCATGGGGTTTGCCAAAGCAGATAAAATCTCTGGCTACCTGCTCCTCCGCCGAATTGGCCAGCAAAGAATATGTTCCCGGCAAATCCACCAGCAGGTAGCGATCCCCTTTATAATCGTATTTGCCTTGTGCACAGGCAACAGTCTTTCCCGGCCAGTTGCCGGTATGCTGATTTAACCCCGTCAGGCTGTTAAACACCGTGCTCTTTCCTGTATTCGGATTGCCCGCCAGGGCAATAACATAATCGGCGGGTGATTCCGGCCGCGCGGCAAAAGTATCTTTTAGCGCACCCGTACCTGTTGACTGCCTAGTTAAACCCATGGCCATGTTTTCCTTTCTTAATTTACTGCTTTTTACCTGACTTCTACCAGAAGTTTTTTCGCTTCTTCCGGGCGCAAAGCGATTACGGCGCCCCTGATACGATACGCTATGGGATCGCCGGCCGGACTTTTCAGGAGCGATTCAACCGCAGTATCAAGAATAAGCCCCAAATCAAGCATCCTTCTTCTGGCGGCACCTTCAACCGCCAGTTTTTTCACAATACCCAGGCTCCCTATGGGCAATTCGCTTAAGGGAACTAAATTGTTGTTCACAAAGAATTCCTCCAGGCAGCAATATATTTATTCTCACGCAGTTTTGTTGGCACGAGCTAATTTACAATATGCATTTTTAAGAAGCTGTGCTACATTTGCGTCAGAAAGCCGTGACTGCTGAAAGTCATTACACCATACTTGTTGGCATAGACTAAAAATATAAGAGAGAGCTAAACCGGCAGGGAGGGATTGTCTTGCTGACCGAGAGCATGGAAGACTATTTGGAGATGATTTATAGAATCGTTAAAGAAAAGGGGTACATACGCGCCGTTGACCTGTCAGAAGCCCTGCAGTTTCAGGCTTCCAGCGTCACAAAAATGATTCAAAAGCTTGACGAAGCCGGGTTTATTAAATATGAAAAATACCGCAATATTGCTCTTACTCCCAAAGGAGAAAAATATGGGAGCTTCTTGGTCTGGCGGGACACCATCCTGAAAAGATTTTTGCATTGTCTAAATGCGCAGACCGGCATTGATGAGCAGGTCGAAGGCATTGAACACTATATAACGCCCAAAACGATGCAGCTGATCTACAACCTGATTCTGTTTTTTGAAGCCAACCCGGAAGCCTTGAAAGCATACCGTGCGCTGCCCAAAGATCAATTTGCAGACAGCGAGGAGAGCCTGATGGAACTCCGCGCCTGGGAATTCCGGCATAACACCGATTAATGGCACGCAAATATTTTACAATTAAAAGATGCCCTCCTGTCCGTACACGGAAGGAGGGCATCTATAACCTTAACTCAGCAGCTTGCTAAAAGGCTCTGTAGTTGGTCTGAACACTTATCCATTTTTCTGTTGTAAACTTGTCAACAACCCACTGGTCGTTGAAACGGCCTACCCCGGAGTGTTTCTCGCCGCCGAACATGACGTGAGGCTCATCGTTAATCGACTGGTCATTCACATGGACCATGCCGGTATGCACTTTGCGGGCCACCTTGAGACCGTGATACAGGTCACGGGTAAAGACGCTTCCGCTTAAGCCGTATTCCGTGTCATTGGCAATGCAAACGGCTTCGTCTTCATCGGCGGCTTTAATAATGCAGACTGCCGGGCCGAAGATTTCTTGTTTTGCCGCCGGCATATCGTTGGTACAATCGGCAAGAATCCACGGGTAGACAAGGTTGCCTTCCCGTCTGCCTTCGAGTGCGACAGTGGCTCCGGCCGCGATAGTGTCGCTGACAAGCTTCTCAAATTTATCAGCCTGCTGGCTGTTGATCATGGGGCCGATAAAGGTTTCCGGGTCTGACGGGTCGCCCACCTTTAGCTTCTTCACCACATTAACAAGTTCCTGAATGAATTCAGTGTATATTTCCTTGCAGGCTATGATGCGATTTATAGCCATGCAGACCTGCCCCTGATGGAAAAAAGCCCCGAAAGCCGCCGCCTTGGCCGCTTCTTTCAGATCTGCGTCGGCGAGAACAATCATAACATTGTTGCCGCCAAGTTCAAGGGAAACATCCTTTATTTGGCTGCCGGCAACTGCACCTACACGTTTGCCGACTTCAGTGGAACCGGTGAAGGAAATGAGGGACGGCACAGGATGCTCCACGATATAGTCCCCGAGATCGCAGCCGCGCCCTGCGATAACATTGACAAGACCGGCGGGGAAGCCTGCCTTTTCAAACATTTCCGCCAGCAGAAAGCCCGAGCCGGGGGTATCTGAAGCCGGTTTCAGCACAACCGAGTTGCCTGTGGCGATGGCCGGTATAACCGAGCGTACAGCCAAAAGCAGGGGAACGTTCCACGGTGCAATAACGCAGATTACGCCTTTAGGTTCTTTAAAAACAAAATTTTCTTTGCCGGGTATGTTTGACGGCATTATTTTCCCGTTCATCATATGCGGGAAAGCCATGGCCCGTTTGATAAATTCAATGGTGGTAGCTACCTCGAAATTCGCTTTCGGTAGTGTTGAACCGCCTTCCTGGATCAGGCATTCATAGGCATCTTTGCGCAGTTCATCAACCGCCCCGGCTAGCTTTTCCAGCATGACCTGTTTTTCCTGCGGCGACGTTTGGGCCCATTCCTTTTGGGCACGTGACGCGGCGGCATAGGCGGCGTCAACGTCGGCCCTGGAAGCTGAACGGTATGCATAGAGAAGTTCACCAGTGTAGGGATTGCGGTTCTCAAGCAGCTCGGCACCCGTACCCTCCTGCCACCGGCCGTCAATATATTGATACTTGTATGCTTTCATAGACTACTGATCTTCCTTTCCTTTTTAATAATATTTATATTATAAAATGAAGGATTGATCAATCTTCCCGCCCGGGGGGAAAACTATTCTCCGGGAGAATAATCTGCAGCAGTGCTTCCGGCTTCGCCTGCCATAAGTGAAATTTAGATGAATTTTACTTTGCAGTAACAAGATTCTACAAGTTTCCCCTTGCAAAAACATACTAAATCAGCTAATTTAGAGAATGGCTGCAAATGGCAGAGCTTTTACCTTCGCGGGGTGACACTTAATGTTCGAACACGTACAAAGAGGTCCGGGAAAGTCCGGGCAAAAAGTTGCACTTGGAGAAAGCGAGCTGGAAGCAGAAAGGGAGAAGCTGCACCTTCTGGCTGTTAATCTCGGCCTGTCACATCCTCTCGTCTTGCGGCAGAGCCGTTTCCTGGACGGGATAATCAATGCTAAAATTAGCCGGGAAACAGGCAGGCTGCATAAATAAACAAAGACGCAGACCGGCTAGCTGTTTGACACACAGTGCAGGCTGTGTTAATATATTAATAACGACGCGGGGTGGAGCAGCTGGCAGCTCGTCGGGCTCATAACCCGGAGGTCGCAGGTTCAAATCCTGCCCCCGCTACCAAGAAAAATCGCACCCTTGACAAAAGGGTGTCAGACTGTAGACAAAGTCTTAGAAAATGCAAACCTTGGACGATCCTTGGTTTGCATTTTCACTAACAGTCCATAGTTAGCAGTGGGCAAAAATTCTTTGGCAAAAGTGTTAAAAAGCCAGTAATT
>JAAYMN010000115.1 GCA_012521345.1 Bacillota bacterium | reverse complement strand
TTGTTAAAGCGGAAGGCACAAGGGTCGTTGTCCGGCCTGCCTAAAAAACTTTCACAGGAGGTAGAGAAATGCCTATTGGATATGAAGTGTTAATACTGGTTGCCCTCATTATTATCGGTCTTTCCATCCTTTTAAGTTTTATTCCTATCGGTCTCTGGATTTCAGCCCTGGCCGCCGGTGTGCGTGTGGGAATTTTTACCCTGGTTGCCATGCGCCTGCGCCGTGTCCCGCCGGCGAAAATCATAAACCCGCTGATCCGTGCGACCAAGGCCGGCCTGGATCTGAAAATCGACCAGCTGGAAAGCCATTTCCTCGCCGGTGGGAATGTGGACAGGGTTACCAACGCTCTGATTGCCGCCCAGCGCGCCGGCATTGACCTTGGCTTTGAAAGGGCCGCTGCCATTGATCTGGCCGGCCGCGACGTGCTGCAGGCCGTACAGGTCAGCGTCAACCCGCGTGTGATTGAAACCCCCATCGTTGCCGCCGTGGCCAAGGACGGGATTGAAGTCAAAGCCAAAGCCCGCGTCACCGTCCGGGCCAATATTGAGCGTCTGGTGGGCGGCGCCGGCGAAGAAACAATTATTGCCCGCGTGGGTGAGGGGATTGTTACTACTATCGGTTCTGCCATATCCCACAAAGAAGTGCTGGAGAATCCTGACAGCATCTCCCAGACTGTGCTGAACAAAGGCCTGGATGCCGGGACGGCTTTTGAAATTCTCTCCATTGATATTGCCGATGTGGATGTAGGCAAAAACATCGGGGCACAGCTGCAGACTGACCAGGCGGAAGCCGACAAGCGTATTGCGCAGGCCAAGGCGGAGGAAAGAAGGGCCATGGCTGTGGCCTATGAACAGGAGATGCGGGCTGCCGTCCAGGAAATGCGCGCCAAAGTGGTGGAAGCGGAAGCCGAAGTGCCGCGGGCTATTGCCCAGGCGCTGCGTGAAGGTAAACTGGGGATAATGGATTACTATCACCTGCAAAACATCAAGGCCGATACCCAGATGCGCGATTCCATAGCCAGATTGGGCGGTACGGCGGATGATGAAAAAGAAAAATAAAACCCGGGGGTGAGGGCATGGAATTTATAGGATTGTTTATCCTGTTTATCCTTTTCACGCTGCTGCGTGCCGCAGCGGAAAGTGCAAAAAAACAGTCTGCCGGCAAGCCGCAGCACCCCCGGCGGATGCCTTTGCCTCAACCGGGCGAATTTGACCCGCCGGAATGGCTTGACCTGCCCCGGGAAGTGACTGCCGGCCCCTTGCCAACTGAAGCGCCTGCCGGTTCTGCCAGACAAAAAAAACGGAAAAGGCCGCCGCAGAAGGCGCCGCAGGCTGCAGCGCGCCCCCAGGCGCCGAAACAGGCGCCGCCGCGGGAAACTGTAGCCGCCGCCCCGGCAAAAAAAACTGCACCGCTTGGCGCGCTGCTGCAGCGGGATGCCCTGCTTCAGGCAGTAATCATGTCGGAAGTACTGGGGCCGCCCAAAAGCTGCAGGCCGGGAAGGACATTGCGTTGACAAAGGCTTATACCCTGCAAAGTGCTGCAGGGTATTTTTTTGCTGCAGCTGCTTTCTGCCTGCACCGGCACTGCCTGCATAACCGTTTTGCGGTGCGCATAAAAATGAAGGGAGACAGGGGGGAGCAGAGTGGGTGAAAAAAAAAGCGGGAACTGGCGCCGCAGCCTGGCAGACTTTCTGGAGCTGCCCCGGGAAATTGTGCTTAACTTGCCGCGTGTGACCATTGTGGGCAACATGCAGTGTTATATAGAAAACCACCGCGGTGTCATTGAATACTCAGAAGGGCGGGTACGCGCAGCCATTGAAAGCGGTGAGCTTGTGGTGCGCGGACACGATCTGGTGATACGCTACCTGGCCAATGAGGAAATAGCCGTGGAAGGGACTATCACGGCGGTCGAATATCAGGCATGAGCCGTATAGGGGGAATGGTACGTGCTTATACTAAAATTACGTGCTTTTTTTTCCGGTTATCTGCGTATAGTTGTCCGCGGCGCCTATACGGAAAAATTTCTTAATTTGGCCATTGCACACCATATCCCCCTGTGGGAACTGGCACGCACAGACGGCCGTGCAGAATTTTGCGTAGACCTGGACAGTTTTTATGAATTGCGCCACCTGGCAAGGCGAACCGGCTGCCGTCTCCGGATTGAACGCAAAGCCGGCCTGCCTTTTTTCTGTAACCGCCTGCTGCGCCGGCGGGGCATGGTGGCAGGGCTGGTTTTTTTTCTTGTCAGTTTGTACGTGCTTTCTTCTTTTGTTCTGTTTATTGCCGTGGAAGGAAATGAAGAACTGGAGGCAGACTATATCATTAAGCTGGCCGGCGAGGCAGGCGCTTACCGCGGCTTGCTGAAGGAAAGACTGGATACTAACGCCGTGGCTAACAGGATGCTGATTGCCGAGCCGAAGCTGGAATGGGTCGGCCTGCAGTTGGAAGGCACCAGGCTGATAATTAAGGTAGTGGAAGCAAAGCAGCCTGAAGTGGAGCCGCAGGGTCCGGCTGACCTGGTGGCAGGCAAGGACGGCCTGGTAACGGATGTGCTGGTGATTATGGGGGAAGCCCGGGTCAAACCGGGGGATACGGTGAGGCGGGGGCAAGTGCTGATTGAAGGCGTCATCCGGCCTGAATCGCCCTGGGGCGGACCGTCGGCAGGCAAGGAGCCCATACCGGTCCGGGCACGCGGCGAGGTTATAGCCCGCGTCTGGTATGAAGGTTACGGCGAAGCTTCCCTGATAGACACGATACGTGTTCGCACCGGGAAAAGGATCTCATCCTGGACGCTGCTGGTGGACGGCCAGTCCATCCTCAAAGTGGGGCGGTCAACTGTTCCCTACAGGGATTATGACAGGGAAATTGTTTCAACCAGGTTGTTAGAGAGGATTCTTCGTTTCCCTGTCGAACTTGTTACTGAAACCTATTACGAGGTATACCTGGAAAAACGGGAGATTTCCCGGGAGGAAGCGTTTGCCTTAGCTGCACGGCGGGCAAAAGCGCTGGCTGAACTGCAGCTGCCGGCAGGGGAAACTGTCGAGGCAGAGCAGTTGACGGAAAGTGAAACGGGAAGCCCGGATACGGTTGCCGTTCGCTGTATCCTGGAAACCAGTGAAAATATTGCTGTGCCAGAGTTTAAAACGGAGGCGAAAACTGAATTTGACAGATAAACGGGAAAAAAGCGTTATTTCCGTGGAAAATAATGATGAGATGCAGCAGTTGCTGGGCAAGTTTGACCAGCACCTTACCCTGCTGGATCGTTATTTTAACGTGCGTATTTTCCCGCAAGGCAATGACCTGGTTGTGGAGGGGGAACCTGAAGCCGTCCGGCAGGTTGCCCTGCTTTTTCATGAATTGCTGTGGTTGATCAGGCAGGGACAGCTCCCTGCTGTCCCCGATGTGGAATATGCTATTGAAGTAATCCGTTCCGGACAAGCTGAGCGTCTGCGCGGCTTGTTTTCAGACATTGTGTTTGTCACTCCGCGCGGCAAAAAAATCAAACCTAAAACACTTGGTCAGAAAAACTACCTGGATGCAATTCGCAGAAGCGATATTGTTTTCGGTATCGGACCGGCCGGGACCGGGAAAACCTACCTGGCCATGACCATGGCGGTAAAAGCCTTGAAGGAACGGGCTGTCCAGCGCCTGATTCTGACGCGCCCTGCGGTGGAAGCGGGGGAGAGTCTGGGTTTTTTGCCCGGAGACCTGCAGGAAAAAGTGGACCCCTACCTGCGTCCACTGTATGATGCGCTGTACGACCTTTTAGGGGCTGATGTTTACCGCACATATTTGGAAAAGGGCATGATCGAGATTGCGCCCCTTGCTTATATGCGCGGCCGCACGTTGGATGATTCCTTTATCATTCTGGACGAAGCCCAGAATACTACCGCGGAACAGATGAAAATGTTTCTGACCAGGCTAGGCTTTAATTCCCGGGCGGTAATCACCGGAGATGTGACGCAGGTTGACCTGCCCCGCGGCCGTTATTCGGGACTGCTGCAGGCGCAAGATATTCTGAAAGGAATTGACGGCATTGAATTTGTATACATGACTGACCAGGATGTTGTGCGTCATCCTTTGGTGCAGAAGATCATACGGGCTTATGCCCTGTATGAGCAGGAGCGGAGTGAGTAATTATGGCTTTAAATATGCAGAAAGCATCTGCAAGACTGCCTTCTTTGGTACGAAATCCCCGCTGGCAACGGATTATGCTGACGTTGCTCTTTTATTTGCTAATTTTAGGCTTGCTTTTCTTGAGCCTGCTGTCAAACCGGCTTGACTTAACCCTAGGCAACCCCAGCCCCCGGCGGATTGTAGCGGAATGGGACGCTGTGGACCATTATGAGACGGAACGGCGGCGGGAGCAGGCAGCCCAGGCGGTGGCCGAATCATTTGATTACGATCCCACTGTTTTAAGCCGTGCGGAAGAGCGTATCGGTGCTTTCTTCCGCAAAGTACGGGAAATCAGGGCGCTGGAGCTGGAGCAGGAACAAAAAGTTGCACGGCTGACGAAGGAAGTGGACATAGAGCTCACCGAACCGCTGGCAGTCTCTTTGCTGGAATCACGGGTCATAGATCTCGAGGACATGCAGGTGCAGCTTTTGGAAGTAGTTCAGGCAATTTTGCAGCAGGGAGTCAAGCCTGCAGGAGTGGAAACGGCTCGCCGGCAGGCTTCCCAGGAAATCAGTTTTCTTATTTTTGACCAGGACCAGAAAAGGGTTATGGTCCGCTTGGCGGAGGCTGTGATTGAGGCAAATATGATTTACAATGCGGAAGCTACCGCTCAGGCAAGGCAGGCTGCCAGGGATGCGGTGGAGCCGGTGCGCATCCTGGAAGGAACGGTGATTATTCAGGAGAGGGAAATTGTTACCAAAAGGCACCTGGAACAGCTGGAAGCACTGGGACTTTTGCGCGGCACCACCGGTTATCCCATGTTTTTCGGCTTGGCATTGCTGCTGCTGGTAATCTTCACGGTTACAGGCCTGTACCTTTATCTCTTTCAGCGGGAGCTTTATCAAGACCCAAAACGCCTGCTGCTTTTGGGCTTGATCACCACCATCACCCTGGTCCTGTCCATAGCAGCCAATTATTTTTCCGGTTATTTGCTGCCGGTCAGCATGGGTGTCATTCTGATTGCCGTACTTTTAAACGGGAGCCTGGCCGTTCTGATGAGCATGGTGTTTGCTGTTTTCGTTGCCTTGCTGACAGGCAATGATTTCCGCTTTATGCTGATTGCCTTTACTGGCGGCCTGGTGGCGGCTTACAGCGTCAGCCAGCTGCAGCGGCGGTCCGATCTGACGCGTGCCGGGCTTTATGTTTCAGCCATCAATGTGATTGCTTACCTGGGACTTTTCCTCTTTGCCGGTACACTGCGCTTTCAGTATGATATTTTGCGGGAGTTCGGCATAAATATCCTGGCGGCTGTGGGCAACGGCGTCCTGTCGGCGGTCCTGGCCATCGGTCTTTTACCCTATTTGGAAAGCGGCTTTGGTCTTACCACCTCGGTCACGCTGCTGGAGTTGGCCAACCCGAGCCACCCGCTGCTGAAACAGTTGCTGATGGAAGCACCGGGGACATACCACCACAGCTTGATTGTGGCCAATCTGGCGGAAGCGGCTGCGGAAGCGGTGGGTGCGGATCCCCTCTTGGCCCGTGTCGGTTCCTTTTATCACGATATCGGTAAACTGAAAAGACCCTACTTTTTTATAGAGAATCAGCTTGGTCCCAACCCGCATGAAAAAATTTCACCCAATTTAAGCACACTGATTATTACATCCCATGTCAAAGACGGGCTGGAAATGGCAAAAAAGGCCAAGCTGCCCAAGGTGATTCAGGATATTATTGTCCAGCATCACGGCAATAGTCTTGTTTCCTATTTCTACCGGCAGGCGGAGAAAAATCCCGACAGCAGAGATTTTTTGCGGGAGGAAGACTTCCGGTATGAAGCGCCTTTACCGCAGACAAAAGAGGCGGCCATCATTCTTTTGGCCGATGCGGTGGAAGCAGCAGTCCGTTCCCTGAATAAGCCGGCAGCCGGCCGGGTGGAAGCGGTTGTACGCAAAATCATTAAGGATAAACTGGCTGACGGGCAGTTTGACCAGTGCAATATAACCCTCAGGGAGCTTGATATTATCGCTCAAACTTTTGTCAGAATCCTTTCCGGTATTTATCATACGCGCATAGAATATCCGGAAAAAGAGCTGAAAGCGGAAATTGAAAGGAGCAGGAAGGGTGGCAGTACTGGTGAACAATGAAACAAACAGGCAGCTGGCGCCGCAAGTGCTGACCGCCATGGAAAAAATCGCCGAGACTGCCTTAAGTGAACATGGCCTGCCGCCGGAGGCCGAAATCAGCCTGACTGTCTGCAACAACACCGCCATCCGGGAAATAAATAGAAAATGGCGGCAGGTGGACGCGCCAACCGACGTTCTCTCCTTCCCCCTGTGGGAGGAAGGAGAGACGGTTCCCGCAGGTCAGGTGCTCTTGGGTGATATTGTTATTTCCCTGGAAAAAGCAGCGGCGCAGGCGGAAGAATACGGCCACAGCCTGGAGAGGGAAATCCTCTACCTTTTTACGCATGGCGTCCTGCACCTGCTTGGCTATGACCACATGCATGAAGCCGAACGGCGAAAAATGCGCGCAGCGGAAGAGAGGCTGCTGCAGGCGGTGGGGGCAACACGATGAATTATAAAAATAAATCTTTTAAAAAAAGCTTGTTTTATGCCTTCTGCGGCCTTGCCGACGCTTGGCGCAGCGAGCGCAACCTGCGTTTTGATACGGCAGCCGCCCTGCTTGCCCTGGTATGCGGTATCTGGCTGCGTCTCCGGGGGGTAGAGTGGCTTTTTTTATTCTCCGCCATTTTTCTGGTGGTGACCATGGAGATGCTGAATACGGCACTGGAAAGGGTGGTGGATCTGTTTACCTCCGAATATCATCCCTTGGCCAGGCTGGCCAAAAATGCGGCGGCAGGTGCTGCCCTCCTGGCAGCGGTCTATGCAATAATAACCGGTTGCTTTCTCTTCCTGCCCAAGATCCTGGCCAGATTTAATGTTTTTTAATAAATTTATAAAGCCTTTTTAACGGACTTTTGTTACGCTGTAAATAACTGTTAGTTGCCAGAAAAAGATACAGGGGGCTTTGGCATGCGCAAATCCGATTCAGTACTCGTTGTGGACAAAAAAATAATCATCCTAATTATTATGATTTTTCTTTGCAACATTGTTTTGCTGTATTTCGGCTACCGGTTGCTTACCGCCAATCAACATCCTTCGAGTGCTGAAGTTTTTGCCGACCAGCAGAAGTTGGCCAAGGACCTGGTGGAATATAACCGACGACTAGCCAAAAACCTTGGCGTTGATTCGCGGGCACAGGTCCATGAAGCCCTTTCCCGTTTCAATTATGAGATTGAGCTGGCAACCAATGCCGAAGAACTCACTAAAGTGATTCTTAATTATGCTTCCCGGACACAGGAAAAAGTTTTGGAAGAATATGAAGCCAAGCAGCGGGAAACAGTCCTGATGCTAATCAACCAGGACCCCAACCTCCAGAATTTGACGGGCAAGCAGCGCCTTACCGTCAGGCTGGGACGGGAGGAAGGTGTTAAGGTGGAGCCGGCCGGGCTGATTGCTGAAGAAACAATCACCAAGATTGCTGAGACGATTGCCGTGGGCAACCTGGTTCAGGATCTGGTGGTGGAAATTGAAGCGGAAAGCGGGCGCGGCCAGCTGCTTGTCCCGGTAAGTGTCAGCGATCAGATCCGTTCCCTCAATAAAGAAATTGATGCGCTGCGGGTCATTGTCCATGACCTGCGCGTCCAGGCCGGTTTTGCCGAAATGACAGGGCCGGGTATTTATGTCCGCATTTATGATGCCAAAAACGGCTATACCAGCGATGCCATTATTCACGAAACGGATGTCAGGGATGTGGTCAATGAACTGTTTGCCGCAGGCGCCAAAGGGGTTGACGTGGGCGGACAGCGGCTGACAGCCACCAGTGCCATTCGCTGTGTAGGTCCTTCCATCCTGGTCAACGATGAGCGGATTGCGGTCAACCCGGTGGTTATCCGTGCCATCGGCGACCCGGATGTGCTGGCCAGCGGCCTGGATATTATCCGCATCACCCTGGAAATATCGCGCCAACTGACCGTGGAAATTGAAAAGGCGGAGAATCTTACGCTTCCCGCCTATATTCCCAGATAGGAGCGTCGCCATGGAAGATTTTTCCGGATTGCTTGAGGCGGCAGCAGCAGCACGCAAAAATGCCTATGCACCTTATTCCCGCTTCCCCGTGGGGGCGGCGGTGCAGACGGCAGGCGGCAGGATTTTCACCGGTTGCAATGTAGAAAATGTTTCCTTCGGCTTGACTGTTTGCGCCGAACGGGTGGCTGTTTTTTCTGCAGTCGCCGCAGGACAGAAAGATCTGGCCGTCCTTGCCCTTGTGGCGGATACTCCGGAGCCGCCCATGCCCTGCGGAGCTTGCCGCCAGGTTTTGCATGAATTCAATCCCGCCATGTGGATTGTCTGTGCCGACCTGAACGGGAAAAAGCGGATATTCAGGCTTGACGAGCTTTTACCGGAGGCATTCAGCAAATTCTAACAAAAAAAGGCTGTTTCAGCCCAGACTGTAGACAAAGTCTTAGAAAATGCAAACCTTGGACGATCCTTGGTTTGCATTTTCACTAACAGTCCATAGTTAGCAGTGGGCAAAAATTCTTTGGCAAAAGTGTTAAAAAGCCAGTAATTG
>JAAYMN010000114.1 GCA_012521345.1 Bacillota bacterium | reverse complement strand
GTCGGGCTTGGCCCGGTCAGTGTCGCTCCCGCCGATGCAGCCAGAATTGTCGGCAGCAGAATCCCCCTGCTTAAAAACTATATCACGCCAAGCTGGAGCAGTGTGGAGGAAAACATTATTTTCGGACTGCGCCTGCCCAGGGTTTTGCTGGGCATGATTGTCGGCTCCTCCCTGGCTGTTACCGGGGTAGCCATGCAGGCGCTGGTCAGAAACCACTTGGCCGATCCCTTTATCTTGGGCGTCTCCTCCGGAGCGTCCGCCACGGCAACCCTGGGCATGCTCTTTGGCGTTTTCTCCTTTTTAGGCGTTTATGCCTTGGCCATCAGTGCCTTTTTCGGCGCGGCCGTCACAATTGTCCTGGTTTATGTCATTTCCCGGGTCCGGGGAAGAATCAATATCACACAGCTATTGTTGTCCGGAGTCGCGCTGTCCATGATCATGGACGCGGTTACGCGGATTATCACCTTGAGCGCTCCCAATGCCCTGGGTCTGCATAATGTCGCTTACTGGCTGTCCGGCAGCCTGGCCGGGGCAAAGTGGGGATATCTGACCCTTCCCTGCGCCGCCATTTGTCTTGGCATGATAGTTTTAATGGTGAACCACCGTGCCTTAAACGCCCTGCTCATGGGCGACGAAACGGCCGGAACCCTTGGCTTTAATGTGGCGCGTCTGCATAAGCTGCTTGTCCTGGTGTCCTCCCTCATGGCCGGAACGACAATTGCCGTCAGCGGGACAATTGGCTTTGTCGGTTTGATGGTTCCCCATATCACCCGTCTTCTGGTGGGCTCAGACCATAAAAAAGTACTGCCCGTTTGCGCCCTGCTCGGCGGCATCCTGGTTGTCTGGGTGGACGTGGCCGCCAGGCTGGTCATTGCACCGGAAGAATTGCCTTTGGGTGTTTTAACCGCTCTTTTTGGCGGTCCCCTTTTTATCTGGCTCTTAAAAAGAAATACGGCGAAAGCGTGAGGTGGAAAAATGAAATTGCAGGTAGAAAATTTAAGTTATGGTTATGACCACAAGCCGGTGATTGAAGACATTTGCCTGACAGTCAAAAAGGGGGAGTTCGTCGGCCTGATCGGCCCCAACGGCAGCGGCAAATCAACCGTTTTGAAAAACCTCTACCGGGCCCTGCAGCCGGATGCCGGAATTGTCTACCTGGACGGGGAAAACCTGTTTAGCCTGACATATAAACAGGCGGCGACAAAAATCGGTGTTGTCGTGCAGGAAAACGTTTTGCCTTTTGATTTCAGCGTAGAGGAAATTGTGGCCATGGGCCGGAGTCCCCACAAAAAATTATTTGACGGCGACACCCAAAGAGACAGGGAGATTGTCAGGAATGCCCTGGCCTGCCTTGGTATGGAGGAAATGGCACACAGAAATTACCTCCATTTGTCCGGCGGGGAAAAACAGAGAGTGCTTCTTGCCCGGGCCATTGCCCAGGATACGGATTTCCTGATCCTGGATGAACCGACCAATCACCTGGATATCGGCTACCAGCTGCAGCTGCTTGATCTGGTAAAAAGCCTGCAGGTTACAGTTCTGGCGGCGCTCCACGATCTGAATCTCGCCGCCATGTATTGCGACAGGCTCTATATTATGAAGGATGGCCGGATTTATAAAGCAGGCACCCCGGAAGAAGTATTGACCCCGGAAATCATATTTGACGTTTACGGCATCAGGGCGGATGTGTTCCTGCATCCCGTTACGAAAAAAGTCACCGTCACCTTTTTGCCCGGAAGCATGAACTACAATTAAAAAAGGGGATGAAAGAATGAACAAAAAAAAGCTTGTTTTCTTGCTTTGTGCCTTTCTGATCATGATGCCCCTGGCAGCGGGATGCAGCAAACACAGCCGGAAAGCCGGAGACGCTGACACCGCGAGCGGAGATGAGGCAAAACTTATCTTGAACAATTACGGCAGGGAAGTTGTCATTGAAAAAATACCGCAAAAAGTTTTGACTCTAGGCCCCAATTGCAGTGAATTGTTTGTCGCCCTGGGTCTGGTGGACAAAGTCATTGGCAACAGCCTGGACAACCACAGCAGGGGGCCCTTGCCTGAATATGCCGCCGATTATGCCAAAATCCCGGAACTGAATTACGGCAATGCCACAAGGGAAAGAGTCATTGGCAGCGGGGCGGACTTCATCTACGGGATTGACTGGGAATTCGGCGGCGACGGCCTGGATATTGAGGAACTGCAGGCGTACGGCATAACAGTTTATATGAACAAAGCTGCAACTTTCACGGAGGCATATCAGGAAATCTCCGACCTCGGCAAAATCTTTGGGATTGAAGATAAAGCTGCCGCCTTTATCGCCGACCAGCAGGCAAGAATTGCCGCGGTGGAAAAAAAGGTGGCCGGCCAAGAACCGCTGAAAGTGTTGGTTTATGATTTTGGCGGCGAGGGGGTCTATACCTGCGGGGGGACAAACTTTGAAACATTGCTCATTGAAAAAGCAGGCGGACAAAACATTTTTGCCGACATTACCGACAAGCAATGGACCATGGTCAGCTACGAGGAAGTATTGCAAAGAAACCCCGATGTGATTGTCGTTCATGATTATGATGTCCCTTCTTTGGCGGAAAAAATAAAAGCCATAAAAAATGACCCGGGTCTTTCGCAGCTGAACTGTGTCAAAAAGGAAAGGTTTGTCCCCATCACACTGGAAAGCGTGTTGCCCGGTCCAAGAATGGCCTATGCCGTAGAGTTGCTGGTAAGGGGTTTTTATCCGGAGCTCTTTGAATGAACTGAATGCTACTTTTTCCGCCAAAGATAAATGTCCGCCAACCCCGCTAAAAGAATGATCCCGCTGTAGCCAATCACAGGATACAGAAAACCAACCAGGTTGGCAAAACCGGCCCGGCCGGCACAAAATGCCGCCGCAGCCGTGCAGAGGGTGGCTGCAGTTTTGCTTGCCGGATGCCGGTTTTTTGTGATTCTCGCCACAAAACCGTATAGGGAACCAACTGCTGTTGTGTATACTTCGGCAACCAGCACAACCGTATACAGAATCTGGCAGGGGAATGATATTTTCGCCGCCAGGTAAACCATGGGCAGCTCCACCCCGCCTAGCTCCGCCAGATGGCCTGAGAGGGCAAGATAAATCATTGCTCCCCCGGCTCCCAAACCAAGCCCGCCCCAAAAGGCACCCGCAAGCAAAGTTTTTTTCTCCCGCACGTTTGCTCCCAAAGGGCCAAGGACCGCAAGGGAAAGAAGGATATTGTAAGAAACATACAAGACGGCGGCCAGCGGCCAGTTTGTGACAAGCCCGCTGCCGCTGCCGGCAGGTGCCGCGGCAAAAAGATCAGGCGGCACTTGCAGCATGGCCAAAATGCCGGTGAGAAACACTGCAGCCAACAGAAACGGCACCACAAAGCTGATGCTGTTAATTACACCGTGGATACCGGACAAAACGGTAATGGCCGTAAAAGCGGCCATCACACCATTGCCCAGGACTGCGGGCATGTGCAAATGCTGGGCAAACAATGCCCCTGTGCCGGCAATCATGACAGAAAGGGCCCCAAAAAGAAAAAAAGTAATAATATAATCCAGCGCGGCGCCAAGCACAGGGCCGCAGGCATAGTGGATAATTTCGAAATGCGAGTGGGCATGGAGTCTTTGTCCCGCTTCCATTATCATGTAGCCAAAAACGATAAACAAAACTGTCGCCGCAAACAGGCCGGCCAAGCCCGGGAAGCCAAATTGTGAGAAAAACTGGAATATTTCCTGTCCTGTAGCAAAGCCGGCGCCAACCACTGTACCTATGTAGGCAGCGGCAATTTTAAAAACAGAAGCCCCGTTTTTACTCATATCCACCCCTCGCAGACCTAATCTGCAAATTATATGAGCAAAAACGGGGCTGCATGCCTTTTGACCGCTAAACCGGGCTGAATTTTTTTAACTTTTTTGCCCGGTACATCATACTGTCCACTTTCGCAAAAAGGGCTTCTGTCGTTGTTCCTTCTTCCGCCGACACAATACCATAGCTGCAAGTAATTGTTTCAGGTATGCCGAAATCATGCTTACTAATCAGAATTTGAATTTTTTTTGCCACTTCAACCGCCTGCGTATTGGATGTACCCGGCAGCAGCAGGACGAATTCTTCACCGCCCCACCGCACCAAAACATCCGTTGCCCTGATATTCTCCTTAATTACCCGGACAAATTCTTTCAGCACTTTGTCGCCGGTCAGGTGACCGTAGCGGTCATTGACTGCTTTAAAATCATCAATATCAAAAAGAATTAACGAAAAATCGACCTGACCTTTTTTATGGGCGGTCAAGTTTTTTTCCATCTCGGTGATGAATTTACCGCGGTTGTATGCGCCTGTCAACGAGTCGGTCACAACCACATGCTGCAGTTGACGCATATCGGCAAAATGCCGTCTTCTATAATACTCAACACGATATGACCAGACGGCACTCATCAGCATGACAATAAAAATATATACCGCACCCGCCGCAAAGGCCCAGCCGCTGACGTCCATCCTGTAATAGGCAAAGACTAAAAATGCGACAGCAAGAAATAAAGCGGCAACCACTTTCAACCGCCACAGGTTGGGCACAAGGAAAAAGCCGAGGGTAATAACAATAATGTCAAAGCATTTTATCAGATAATTCGGCTCCGGGTACAGGGAGATAATATGCAGGTATGACAGCACAAACAAAAACATATAGATGGTGATAAGATAGGCAGCATATTTATATCTCCGAACTTTTTGCAAAAAGAAGCAGAAAGCAACGATCAGCAAGAGGAATGCTGCTCTGTTAATAAACACATAAGTAACCAGGCGCCTGTCGGCAAGATTGTAAGCGTCGGGAATGATGAAGAGAAAGTAGAGCACACCCAGCGCTATGACAGTGGCCATAAAGTAAGAAAGGGCGCTTTTGACTTCCGTGTTAAAGTATTCCTCTTCCAGTTGCGGATCCTTGAATTCCGCCCACTTATATTCCAGCATGCACAGTTCACTTTCTTTCCTTGAAAGGGTGCCGGGTATCGGCAAAATAATTCTGAATTGCCGGAAAACAAACAAAGCACCATTATTTATAATATTCGCGTGTTCGTGCATTTTACCTGCTATGACTTTCCGTTTCCGGCATTTTACATCCTTATAACGGCAACCCATGCCGGGCACCATAAAACAAAGGCTGTAACATGATACTGTCACAGCCTTGTGCCGTTCTTTTCCTTATTCTTCTATTTTCTTTTGCGCCGGAACACGCCCAGCCGGGCCATTGCCCTGGCAAGGGAAGCTTCCAGCTGCCGGTATGCCAACCTGCTTTGCTCCAGCCTGAGTTGCTCCCTTGCGTATTCCGCGTCTCTAATGGCTCTGTTAATGTCAATTTCATGCGCCCATTCGGCCGTTTGGACAAACATTTCCACTTTCTCCTGTTCGACGATAATAAAGCCGTCGGAACAGGCCGCATCCGTCCACTCCCCCTTGCGTTTGACGCTCAAGGTGCCGGCGGTGACAGAAATAATCGAGGGGATATAACCTTTCAGGATTTCAAGCCGCCCGTCAAGAGCCGGCACTGATAAAGACTGAACCTTTTCGGCAAGAAAAACTTTTTCCGGCGTCAGGATTTCCAGGAAGAATTCACTGCTCATTTCTGATAACCTGCGCTTTCTCCCTCACTTCGTCAATGTCACCCGCCATGTAGAAGGCTGCCTCAGGGAGGTCATCCACTTCACCGTCCAGAATAACGGCAAAACTGTCAATTGTTTTTTCCAGCGGCACGTATTTACCTTTCAGACCGGTAAAGGCTTCCGCCACAAACATCGGCTGGGAAAGGAAACGCTGCAGTTTCCGTGCACGGTTGACAATCAGCTTGTCTTCCTCCGAAAGTTCCTCCATTCCCAGGATCGCAATAATATCCTGCAGTTCTTTATAGCGCTGCAGCACTTCCTGAACCCTGCGGGCCACATTGTAGTGTTTCTCACCCAGGATGGACGGATCAAGAATCTTGGATGTGGAATCCAACGGGTTGACGGCAGGATAAATCCCGATTTCAGCAACCTGCCGTGAAAGGACCGTAGTTGCATCCAGATGGGTGAAAGTTGTGGCGGGAGCAGGGTCCGTCAAATCATCGGCCGGCACATAGATAGCCTGCACGGACGTAATTGAACCGTTGGCAGTAGAGGCAATACGCTCCTGCAGGTGCCCCAGCTCTGTTGCCAGCGTGGGCTGATAGCCGACGGCGGAAGGCATCCTGCCAAGCAAGGCCGATACTTCGCTGCCTGCCTGGATAAAGCGGTATATATTGTCAATAAAGAGCAATACATCCTGCTTTTCTTCATCACGCAGGTATTCGGCCACAGTCAAGCCGGACAAGGCAACACGCATCCGGGAGCCGGGAGGTTCATTCATCTGGCCAAAAACCAGGACAGTTTTATCGATGACGCCCGATTTTGTCATTTCCTGCAAAAGGTCGCTGCCTTCCCTGCTGCGCTCGCCAACGCCGGTAAAGACAGAATAGCCGCCATGTTCACGTGCTATGTTGTGAATCAGTTCCAGTATCAAAACTGTCTTCCCCACTCCGGCGCCGCCAAACAGCCCGATTTTGCCGCCTCTCGGATACGGTGCCAGCAAGTCGATAACTTTAATCCCTGTCTCAAGGATTTCCGTAACCGGCTTCTGTTCAATCAGGGGCGGTGCATTCCGGTGTATGGGCAGCTTCCGGGAAGCTGCAATCGGCCCTTTGTTGTCAATGGGGTTCCCCAGCACGTCCATTGTCCGGCCCAGAACTTCTTTACCGACGGGAACCTGAATAGGACTTCCCGTATTTATTACTGTCATGCCCCTAGACAGGCCCTCCGTTGCCTGCAGAGCAATGCAGCGTACTGTATTGTGACTGATATGCTTGGCAACTTCCAGCCAAACCTGCCGGTCGCCGGCAGGGACGTACAGGGCATCATATATTTGGGGCAGCTTCCCTTCCGCAAAATCCACATCAATTACAGGTCCAATGATTTGGGCAATTTTACCTGTTTGCTGTTGAGCCATGCTCTCTACTCCCTTCTGCATGTGCCTCGGCACCTGCAGAGATCTCAATAATTTCTTCGGTTATCCCCCATTGCCTGGCGCGGTTGTACTGTAGCGTCAGCGAATTAACCAGCTCATCGGCATTGCGTGTTGCCGAATCCATGGCATTCATCCGCGCACTTTGCTCACTGGTAAACGAATGGACCAGTGCCCCGTAAACAGCACCAATCAAATACTCCGGCACCAGTTTCTCCAAAACGTTGTCCTTGCTGGGGAAATATTCCAAGTCGCTCTGCAATTTTCCGGATGCTTCTACGTCACCGAACATGTCAAGGCCAAGGGGCAGGAGTTTTTCTGCCTTGTTTTTTTGCAGTGCCGCGGAAACAAAATCCGTGTACACAAGATAAATTTCATCGGCAATGCCCCGATTAAAAAGATCAAGCAAATAAGCCGCGATTAAACGTGAATTGTGCAATGAGGGATCCTGGCTTAAATGCATAAAAGTTTTGTCGATGCTTTGCTGCTTGCGCAGAAAAAACCCGGCAGTGAGTGAACCGATGGCGATTAAGCGGACAACATTCCTGCCCTGCATGTGCTCCCAGGCAAAGTTGTTCAGATTCTGGCTGTAGCCGCCGGCCAGTCCCCGGTCGGAACCGATCACAAGGTAAGCAGTGCGTTCGGCGGTGCCGGGCAGAAAATACCTGTGCTGCAGATTGCCGCTGTGTTCCAGTATTTCCTTCAACACGGAATGCACACGCTGAAAGTATGGCAAATTGCTGTTGTAACGCGCCATGGCACGCTTCATTTTGGCCGAGGAGATCAGATGCATTGCTTTTGTAATTTGCCGGGTTTGCTTAATGATTTTGATGCGGGTTTTCAGCTCGGTAGTATTATTCATCAGAATCCCTTCAAAACTTTGAATTCTTCAATCGCCTTGTGCAGCATGCTTTCGGCAGCGTCATCCAGCTGTTTTGTCGCGGCAATGCGCTTAATAACCTCGGGATACTGCATTTCAAGGAAATGCAGCAGTTCCTGGAGATAGCTTTTTACCTCAGCCAGCGGCACCTTGGCCAGATATTTGTGCGATACAATGAAAAGCATTAATACCTGCGTTGCCAGCGGCAGCGGCTCGTGCTTGTTCTGCTTGAGAACTTCCGTTAATTTGGCGCCGTGATCCAAGATTTCCTGTGTTAAGGGATCGAGATCGGCACCAAACTGGGCAAACACGGAAAGCTCCCGGTACTGTGCCAACTCCAGCCGCAGCTTAGACGAAACTTTTTTCATCGCCGGCGATTGTGCCGCCCCGCCAACCCGGGAAACAGACAAGCCAACGTTAATGGCAGGCCGGATGCCTGAATGGAATAATTCTGTTTCAAAGTAGATCTGCCCGTCAGTGATGGAAATTATATTTGTCGGTATATAAGCCGAGATATCGCCTTCCATTGTCTCGACAATGGGCAGTGCCGTGATGGAGCCGCCGCCGTTTTCCGGCGACAATTGCGCCGCCCGCTCCAACAGGCGGGAATGCAAATAAAAAACATCACCCGGGTATGCTTCCCGTCCCGGCGGACGGCGCAAAAGCAGCGACATTTCCCTGTATGCCACTGCATGCTTGGAAAGATCATCATAAACAATCAGGACATCTTTTCCTTGATACATAAACTCTTCCGCCATGGCCGTGGCTGCATACGGGGCCAGGTACTGCAAGGGCGCAGGATCGCTGGCTGTTGAGCAGACTATAAAAGTATAGTCGAACGCTTTGTGCTGCTCAAAAACCTGCACCAACTGCGCAATTGTTGAAGCTTTCTGTCCGATGGCAACATAAATGCAAATTACATCTTTGTCCTTTTGGTTGAGGATGGTATCAACGGCAATGGAAGTTTTTCCGGTTTGCCTGTCACCGATTATAAGTTCACGCTGCCCGCGGCCAATGGGCACAATTGCGTCAACCATGGTCAGGCCGGTTTCAAGTGGTCTGTTGACAGGCGCTCTTTCGATGATGGCAGGGGCTTCAAACTCAAGCGGACGATAGCAGGTATAATTAATTTTCCCTTTGTCGTCCAACGGTTGTCCCAAAGAGTCCACAACACGCCCAATTAATGCATAGCCAACCCCTACCTGCAATACCTGTCCGGTGCTGACAACTTTGCTTCCGCTGACAACCTGGTGCGAGTTGGAAAGAAGCACCACACCGACGTTGTCCCGTTCAAGGTTCATGGCAATACCGGCACTTCCATCCTCAAACTCCAGGAGTTCTCCATATTTGCAGGCAGAAAGCCCTGACACGTTGGCAATAAAATCGCCCACATTCTCCACAAAGCCAATATTGTAGACCTTTGGTGCTACCCGGTAATGATCGATCAGCCTGTGTACTTCTTTGTTAAAAAAGAGATTGGTGGATGTTTCAGTCACTGCTTAGCACCTGCCACGCTCAATTCTTGCAACAGTGCCCGCCTGAATTGCTCCAATTGACCTTTCACGCTGTAATCAAACATCATATCTTTGTCAATAATGATAAATCCGCCAATAATTGACGGATCAATCTCAATTTGCCATGACCGTCCTGCTGCTTCCCCGTAAAAACTCTTTATTTTTTCGATGTTGTCTTCATCATAAACGCTTAAAATCAGAGTAAGCTTTTTATCCATGGAGCTGCCTTCTCTCCGTCAGACGGTCAATAAATTCCTTGTTATGGGCGGGTGTCATTTCCTCAGCCAATATCCTGGCTGCAAACTCGACGGCCAAATTAACGGCCTCGGTGTGCATTGCCTCTCTTGCTCTCTTTCTTTCTGCCGCAATTGCCGCTCTTGCCTCGGCAAGCAACATATTTGCCTTTTGTTCAGCCTCTTTGATAATTAGCTCCGCCCGCTGCTGCGCGGCTTTTTCGGCATCCTCAAGGATCTGCAGGGCTTGCTTGCGAGCATCGTCGATTGTTTTTTCCGCCAGCTGCTCCCGTTGTGCCAGCAATTCCTGTTGCTTCTGCAAATCCTGCATCTCTGCGGCAAAATGTTCTCTGCGACGGTGCATAAAGTCGGAAACAGGCTTATAGATTATGCCCCGCAGAAAAACAAACAAAACAACAATATTAATGAGGTGTATCACAAAACTTTGCCAACTGATTGGCATTTACATCACCTGGTTTCTACCTTAGGATAAAAATGATGAGAATCGCAATGATGAGACTGTAGATAGCAACAGACTCCATAATGGCAAGGCCCAAGATCAGGACCCTGTTGATCTTGTCCGCTGCTTCCGGCTGGCGTGCAATACCTTCCAAAGCTTTGGCCGTTGCATGACCCATTGCCAGTCCTACTGCCACAAGTCCTAAGCCGACTATGCCGATACCAATTGTCAGCATAATTGCACCTCCATTCTTTAGTCATGCGGTTCTTCCGCAGCTTCATTGACATATGTGAACATTAATGTAATGAAGACAAAAGTCTGCATCCCGGCATGAAAGAGAACGAAAAAAGAGTTTAAAATTCCGGGCACTACTAAAGGGGTTACCGCGTAAAGCAGTTCCAGAACAATCATACCGCCCAGGATATTGCCAAACAGCCGGAAAGTCAGGGAAACCGGTATCAGCAGATGCGTAACTATGAGAATCGGGCCTACCATGGGAACAGGCTTGAAAAAGCTTTTCACCCTGCCCGGAAAGCCAAACTTGCGGATGCCGACAATATTTATCACAATCAGCGCTATTAACGCCAGGGCGGCATTCATTAAAAAATCGGTAGTGGGTGCCCTGAAACCAAGCAGTTCAGCAAAACCTGAAAAAACAATCACTGCGCCGACAGTCAAGCCGTAGGCCGGAACAATGGCATCCTTTACGCCTGAGATGCTGGAAGCATAATTCTCCAGTGTCCCTACAATCAGTTCCAGTACGTTCTGTACTTTTCCGGGAACAGCTTTGAATTTCGGAATGAAAAAAATGCGGATAATAAGCGCGCTGACAACGATGAGGGCGGATGCGACAAACATCGAAATATTCGTCTCTGTCAGCACTCCACCGCCAAAACCTTCTACCGGCCTGGGAAAAATATTAATTTCAATACCGTGGTTTAAACCCAAGTATTTTCCGGCAACCACATTTAACGCGATGACAGCCAAAACCAAAACTATAATTAAACCGGTTTTGCTTTTTTTGCGAACAGGTTGCGTGGCTTCGGATGCATGAGTACTCATTGTCCTTCTCCTTGTTCAAATCTTCACTGATATAACTTACTATAAACCTACACCCTTACTGGGTCAAGAATTTTTTTATAACAAGTTTTTACCTGTATATACCAATGAGAAGAAAAATTTTTCCAGCCGATCATCCCCTGCGTCCAAAAAAGTGCACTGCCCCCGGCGCAAGGTCTCTCTTTGATGCGGCAATTTATTTAATTGTTACTGAATTCTTGAATATATCGTGATATAATTAATTTTGTAAAGACCAACAAAGATAACACAAAGTCCCGGCAAAATATCACTTTTTTGTCATATCCTCCTTTTTAGCTTTTTCTTATGCAAGGAAGCCGAAGGTTTTCAGTTGGTTTGTCCGCCAGGGCGTTAAGGCTTGAAAGCCTTTGCAATAAAGCAAGCGTTCTGCCTGCGCACAAACTCTATTGTACAAGGAGGTTTTTCATGTCTAAGGTAGAGCAGCTGAAGCAGGAAGAGAATATGGTGCTTACACAGCAAGCCGCCCAGGCTATCTCGGCCGAAAAAGTAGCCACATTACCTGCAACACCGGCACAATTTCGTTGCCTTATCTGCAGCAAAATATTTATTTCGCATGAAGATTTAAAATCTCACTATGCAAACGAACATCCTGATGCTGTTGTGCCGATTGTAGTCAAGCTTAATGTAAATGGCAGAGATTGCGAGGTTTTAATCGAACCCCACTGGACATTGCAGCGTACTCTCCAGTTCCGGCTGGGGCTGACGGGCGCCAAGCAAATGTGTGACCATGGAGCCTGCGGTTCCTGTACGGTCATCATGGACGGCCGTGCTGTCCTTTCCTGCACCTTGCTGGCCGCAGAATGCGAAGGCAAGCGAATAGAGACTGTAGAAGGCATTGCCGCCAATCCCAAGTGGAAACCGCTTATTGATGCCTACTGCAGGTGGGATGCCATGCAGTGCGGCTATTGCACGCCGGGATTTTTGGTAACCGCCAAGGCACTTTTGGACAGGAACCCGCATCCCACCGAGGAGGAATGCCGGGCGGCCCTGGCGGGCAACATCTGCATCTGCGGAACATATCCCCGCCATTCGCAGGCTATTTTAGAAGCAACGCTGAAAATGGCGCAAGGAGGCGAATAGAATGGCAGATTTAGCCGGTGCAAACGGACAAAGAGAACATTTCAGAGTCGTCGGCAAGCCCAATCTTCCCGGCAAGCTTTCCTATGCCATGGCTACAGGTATTGCCAAGTATGGCATAGACTATGTACTTCCCAATATGCTGCATGCAAAATTCCTGCGCAGCCCCTACGCCCATGCCAGGGTTGTCCGCGTGGATACGACAAAGGCCAGAGCCATTCCCGGTGTGGTTGATATAATTACCTGGGAAGATGAAGACATAAAAAAACTGAAAAGTTTCGGAGAAAGCTTTGGCGCTGCCAAGCCCTGGCTTGACAATGTGGCGGAACATGAAGGTCAGGAAGTAGCCGTAATAGTCGTGGCTGAAAGCGAAGACATCTGTGAAGAAGCATTAAGGCAATTAGACATTGAATGGGAAATACTGCCGCATATTATAGATATTCTCGAAGGGAAAAAACCGGATGCTCCGGTAATAAGACCGGGTGTCATACCGGTACAACAGTTTGGTCCCGGCGCCGACAAGCCGCCTGTCAAAAAAGGCAATGTTACTACTGTTACCACTGTGCAGGGAGACGTTGAAGCAGGCTTCAAGGAGGCGGACCATGTTATAGAATACAGTCTAAAGCTGCCGGCCTTCTGTTCCCATATGCCCAATCCTTCCGGGTCGGTTGCCTGGTGGGAAGAAGATCCTTACCTGGGGGAAGGCAAAGCTTTGCATATTGAAGGTGCCGTGCGGGAAAGAAAGGCCATCAGCCGCATGTATAACGTACCTCTCGAAAAGACGATCCAGAAAGGCTTGTTTATGGGAGGAAAATATTGCGACTGGGGTCTCCGAAAATCCCAGGAAATTACGCCGCTTTTGGCCAAGAGAACCGGCAGGCCGGTACGCTGCGTCAATAAACGGGAAGACCATTACGACTTTTTAATGAAAGAACGTCACATGTATCTGAAAGTTGGCTTTAAGGAAAACGGTTTGATTACCGCCATTGACGACTATTCCATTGCCGACGGCGGCGTAACGGGCAGCTCTTCCTTTGGCACCACCCATGACCAAAGGTATGCACCGTATTTTACTTTAAAGTGCAAGAACATCAGACAGACCATGGACATTGTCGATAGCAACCGCGGTAAAATGTATGTCAGCGGCCAGCACTGCCCCTTTAACTGGGATTCCGGCACCATGGCCATTTACCTGATTGCGGAAAAGCTGGGCAAAGACCCAATTGAAATTGCCAGAATCAATCTGCACGGTCCCACCTCCCAGGATGACCCTGATCCCGTGCCCAGTTTTGAAGCTTGTATCGAGGCAGGCAAAAAGCTGATGAACTGGAACTGGCATCCGGCCGGCACCAAAAAACTTCCGGACGGCAGAATGCACGGCGCCAGCTTCCGTTATCAAATGTGTCCGCGGCATGCATTTTCCGGTTATGAAGCCAAATTGGAGTACCGTGACGGTGTGGTGCACATGCCGACACAGGGACCTGTCTTTGGCGTCTATGCCGTTGAATGCAACGCCATGGTGGTGGCGGAAGAGCTGGGTCTGAACTATGAAGATATCAGTATAGATTTTGATTACAGGGAAAAATTCACTCCTGTCGGCGGCGGTTCTGACGGTACAACTGCTTCCGCCTGGGTAATGAAAGAATGCGCCCATAAGTTAAAGCGCATGCTCCTTGAAGCCGCCATTGAAGAGGCGGAGAATCCGCCGCTGCCTATTAGCATGTTTGACCCGCCCAGACCGCCCAGTCCCTTTAAAGGCATGGGACTTAAGCCGGAAGATCTGGATCTGCAGGACGGCAAAGTTGTCCTGAAATCCGACCCAAGCTTCGGTGTCCCCCTTGCCCAGGCTGTTTCACAAAACCTGGTGGCCACCTATACAGGCAGGCCTCCTGCAGCTTTATGGTCAATAGGCGCGGGCAGAATGCTCGACACCATGAATGCCGCTTTTTGCGAAGTGGCGGTAGATACGGAAACAGGTGAAGTGGAAATCCTGCG
>JAAYMN010000113.1 GCA_012521345.1 Bacillota bacterium | reverse complement strand
AGCGGAAAAAAAGCCGCCGTATTAAAGGCAAGGAGGGCATTCGCATCGGCGATTACCAGGAACTGGCAGTTGGCGATTATGTTGTGCATGAGCAGCACGGCATCGGCCAGTATCTGGGGCTGCGGACCCTGGAAGTGGGCGGAACGGAACGTGATTATATTTACATTCAGTATGCCGGCAACGACAAGTTATATATTCCGGTTGAACAGATAGACCTCGTCAGGAAATATATCGGCGTGGAAGGTAAAAAACCGAAACTTTCCTCGCTGGGAGGCGGCGAATGGAACAGGATTAAGGCGCGTGTCCAGGCTTCAGTCCAGGAACTGGCCAAAGAATTGCTGGAACTTTATGCGGCCAGGGAAACCGAGCCGGGTCATGCTTTTCCGCCCGATCACCCGTGGGAAGCCGATTTCGCCGCTTCCTTCCCTTTTGAGGAAACGCCCGACCAGCTGCAGGCTATTGCCGAAATCAAGGCAGACATGCAAAAAAGTCGTCCCATGGACCGGCTGCTATGCGGCGATGTGGGTTACGGGAAGACGGAAGTGGCTTTGCGGGCCGCTTTCAAGGCCATTATGGACGGGATGCAGGTTGCTTTTTTGGTACCGACCACCATCCTGGCGCAGCAGCATTACAGGACTTTTACGGAACGTCTGCAGGGCTTTCCTGTCAACATTGGGATTCTCAGCCGCTTCCAGAACAAGGCGGAACAAAAAGCTACCCTGCAGGGTCTCAGGGATGGAACGATTGACCTGGTTGTAGGGACCCACCGGCTGCTTTCCAAAGATGTCCGCTTTAAAAACCTAGGCCTTTTGGTGGTTGATGAGGAACAGCGCTTTGGCGTGCGCCATAAAGAAAAAATCAAAATGCTGAAAAAAAATGTAGATGTGCTGACAATGACTGCCACGCCCATCCCGCGTACACTGCATATGTCGCTTGTAGGCGTACGGGATTTGAGCGTCATTGAAACACCGCCTGAAAACCGCTATCCGGTTCAGACTTATGTCCTGGAATACTCGGATGTTTTAGTGCGGGAGGCCATTCTGCGTGAAATTGGGCGGGGCGGGCAGGTATATTTCGTTCATAACCGGGTACAATCCATAGACAAATGGGCGGCGCACCTGACCAAGCTGGTGCCCGAGGCCAGGCTGGCGGTGGCACACGGGCAAATGCCCGAAGCGCAGCTGGAAGAAGTGATGATTGCCTTCCTGGAAGGAGAGTATGATGTGCTGTTGTCCACCACCATTGTGGAAGCCGGCCTGGATATCCCCAATGTTAATACCATCATAATTTGCGATGCGGATAAATTCGGTCTTGCCCAACTGTACCAGCTGCGCGGCCGTGTTGGACGTTCCAACCGCATTGCTTATTGCTATCTGACTTATCAAAAGGATAAAATCCTGTCGGAAGCGGCGGAAAAAAGGCTACATGCCAACAAAGAGTTTACCGAGCTTGGCTCGGGCTTTAAAATTGCCCTGCGGGATCTGGAAATCCGCGGTGCCGGCAATATCCTTGGCCCGGAGCAGCACGGGCATATGCTGGCGGTCGGCTTTGACATGTATATCAAGCTGCTTGAGGATGCCATCAGGACATACAAAGGGACAAAATCCGAGAGGCAGCTTCCGCCGCGCATTGAAGTACAGGCGGATGCCTACCTGCCGGCCAGTTATATCTCCGATGCCCGGCAGAAAATCGTCTTTTACCAGAAGATAGTGAACCTTTCTTCCGTGGAGGAAGTGGAAGAGGCCAGGGAAGAATTAAGCGATCGTTACGGGCAGTTGCCGCCGCCGGCGGAAAACCTGCTTGCTGTGGCCCACCTGCGCTTGCTGGCCCAGGAGTTGGGTATCAGCAGCATCAGTGAGGAAAAGGGCGACCTGATGCTTCGTTTTACGGACGGAAAATTAAGCGGTGATACGCTTCTGCAGTATGCAAGACGGCACCGGGGACGGCTCCAGTCTGCCGCCGGCAGGCAGTTTGTCCTTTCATTTCGCCAAAAATTTGCCACAGCGAGAGAAAAACTGAATTTCCTGCTGCAAAGGCTGCAGGAATTGCAAGAGTGCGCAGGCAGCAGGCAGAGGCAGGAGCAGGAAGCTTAAGAAACGTGCAAGCAGCATCTTCCAGAAGCGGGAAAAGCTTTGTATGAATAAAAAATTTCCCCCCGAAGTATACTAACACTGGAGGTTAAGACTGTAATTCCATGCAGAAAAAGGAGGGGAAGTCTGCTTGAAGGCCACAGGAATTGTACGCAGGATCGATGACCTGGGACGCGTTGTTATCCCGAAAGAGATTCGCAGGACGCTGAAAATCCGTGAAGGCGACCCTTTGGAAATTTTTGTCGACCGGGACGGGGAAGTGATCCTGAAAAAATATTCGCCGATTGGTGAACTGGGCGATTTTGCTCAGGAGTATGCCGATTCTCTTCATGAAGCGATAGGGCATATTGCCCTCATTGCCGACAGGGATACAATTATCGCCGTAGCAGGTGCGCCCAAGAAAGAGTTTATGAACAGACCGCTTTCTCCTGCCGTGGAAAAAGTGATGGAAACGCGGAAAAGCATCCTCATCAGCAACACCGCCGAGCACAAGTATTACAAGGATGCTGATGAAGACGGCGTTCCCAAGTTTGTGACTGAAGTAATTGCACCGATTATTGCCGAAGGAGATCCCATCGGCGCTGTTATCCTGGGGACTAAAGACAAGGATGTGAAAATGGGCGATCTGGAAATGAAGCTGGTGGAAACAGCGGCAGGATTTCTTGCCAAGCAGATGGAGCAATAAATTGAAAGCATGGCACTTCGGAAAGAAGCAGCGACATGATGTTGCTGCTTCTTTTGTGTGTAAAGCGGTGTGATTGCTGTAGGTTTGTCAAACATTTTGGACACGGTACAGTTTTAAAAATTCCAGCGGAGATAGGTAGCCGAGAGGACGCATCGGGATATTGTTTGAACGGCGGTTGTAAGCTTTAAGCTGGGCCTGGAAGT
>JAAYMN010000112.1 GCA_012521345.1 Bacillota bacterium | reverse complement strand
CTTCCGCCAGGGCTGCACCTTCCTTCAGCAGCCGGTGGCAGCCTTTGCTCATGCTGCTGTTAACGCTGCCGGGCACGGCAAAAACTTCCCTGCCCTGCTCCAAGGCACAGTCCGCAGTTATCAGGGCGCCGCTTTTAGCCGCAGCCTCCACAACCACCACTGCACGGGAAAGACCGCTAATAATCCTGTTGCGCAGCGGGAAGTGGGCAGGTTTGGGCGGAGTACCAGGCGGGAATTCACTGAGCACAGCGCCGTTTTGCACGATCCGGGCATAGAGTTTCCTGTTTTCCGGCGGGTAACAGACATCAAGGCCGGAACCGAGCACCGCCAATGTCCTGCCTCCGCCGGTCAGCGCCCCCAGGTGAGCACATGTATCAATGCCGCGTGCCATGCCGCTGACCACGACAACCCCAGCTGCAGCCAGCCCGGCGCTGATTTTTTCGGCGGCCGCCATGCCGTAAGCACTGGCTTTCCGGGAACCGACAACGGCAACTGCCATATCTTCCGCCTGCGGCAGTTCCCCCCGGTAAAAAAGCAGGGCTGGAGGGTCGTATATTTCCCGCAGCAGCGAGGGGTAACCGTCATCGGTAATACGGACAACTTCAATCCCCAGGTCCCGGCACTGCCGCCATTCCTGCTCCGGGTCGATTTTGGCGCGCTCTTCTATAAAAACGGCCGCCGCCTTTGGCGGCATCCCCGCCGCAATCAACCGGTCGGCATCCAGGGTAAAAGCTTTTTCCGCACTGCCGGCTAAGTGCAGCAGGCGCATTATGCGTCTGGCTCCCAGGACTGAAATGCGTGCAAGCGCCAACCAGTAAGGCAAATCGGACATCGCACTGTCTCCTTCCGGCATCTTGCCTTATATTCTACGCCTGCCGGTTCTTTCCTGCCGGTCGCAAAATTTCCTTTACCGGTGCAGGCAGGCGAAGAGAAAACCGGACCAAAGATTTGTCCGGTTGCAGGAAAAAAGCGGCAGTTTTTGGCGACTTGCATCATTATACCACAGATGCCCGTCACGAACAAGCGTTCCGTCAGGGAAAAACACTTTCTTACATTTTGTTTAAATCAATTGTCATATGGCAGGATCCTGTTTTCCCAGGTCCTGATCATGATTTTGCCGGGAGCATGGGAGACAAGGTAGGCGGGCAGCATGGGTATCTTCCCGTAGCCTCCGGGAGCATTGACAATAAAGGTGGGAATGGCAAGGCCTGAAGTGTAGCCCCGCAACTGTTCCATAATAGCGATGCCTTCCTCCACCTTTGTCCGGAAATGGGCCGTCCCCTTGACGGCCTTGGCATGAAAAATATAATACGGCCTGATCATGCATTTTAAAAGCAGGTGATTCAGCTTTTTCATGACATGGGGGTTATTGTTGACACCGGCCAGCAAAACAGCCTGGTTGCCCAGGGCGGCTCCCGTCCGTACCAGCTTGCGGCAGGCCTCTTCCACATCCGGTGTAATTTCCAGCGGGTGATTAAATTGTGTATTAATATAAATCGGGCCGTGGCGGTCAATAATTTTGCACAGCCGGTCCGTTATTCTCATGGGCATTGTAACCAGTGTTCTGGTACCGAGTCGTTTTATTTCCACATGCGGGATTGCATCCAGCTCGTCAAGGAGCCAGTCTAAAAGCTCGTCATTTAAAAGCAAGGCATCCCCGCCGGTGAGTAAAACGTCGCGAATTTCCTCATTCTTTCTTACATAGTCAAGAGCCTGGCGCAGCTGTTCCTTTGGCGTGATCCGGTCCACCTCGCCGATCAGGCGCCTGCGCTGGCAGTGCCTGCAATACATGGCACACTGGTTTGTGACTTTGATAATCAGGCGGTCGGGATAGCGCCTGGTAACAGCCGGCACGGGAGAGGTGAATTCTTCCGCCATGGGGTCTTCTGTTCCCGTTTCATCCATCAGTTCGGCTGCCTGGGGGATACACATCTTTTTGACAGGGTCCTGTGGATCATGGGGGTTAATCAGGCTCAAATAATACGGCGACACCGCCCAGCGGTAAGTTTTGCCCACTGTGTCTACAACTTCAGCTTCTTCCCGGCTTAAAGGCAGCAATGCGGCCAGTGTCTCTGTGCCTGTTATCCGCTGCTTCAGTTGCCAGCGCCAGTCCTGCCATTCATTGTCCGTGATGTTAAAATGCTTGCAGATCGCCTGCCGCCGTTTCAGAATTTCATCCCAGACGGAAAAGCCGTCCGGAATTTGTGTCCTGGCCTTGAGGTACGGTTCAATCCGTGCCTTCAGCTCCGCCGCACGTTTTTGTGCAAATTTCCTTTTTTCCGCTTCTGTCCATTTTTTTTCTTCCACATATCTCCCCCCTTTTTCTTAATTATACTTTTTCAGTATAACACAGGCGGCGGCGGAGAGCCAAGAAATTTTACAGATAATTCCGTCTGCTTTCAGGCGTCTTCCCTTATCACGGAGCCTCCGCATTCCTGTACTGTCCCGGCAATTTCTTCCCTGTGCCCCTCTTCATCCGTGACAATTAAAAGATATGCGCCCTTGTCGCCTGCACCTTCCGTTCCGTAAACAGCATGCGCCAGATTGGGCAGAGAACCCGCCATAAGCGCGGAAACACTCGTGTCGGGGTCCGGGATTTCCGCCACATACTTGCGTACCGCAACAACAAAAAGCAGATTTTGTAGAATGGCCTTTGCCCTGTCAGCATTCCTGCTGTCCGGGAAAAAAGCAAGCATTGTCTTTGCCGTCATAAATCATCCTCCGCAAGTGCTTTTCCCTATTTTCCCTTTAATATTACTTTCCTATGCTCACAGCATTTCACTGCACAAGGGAATTTTGTCGTGGATAGGACCTTTTCCGCCGTAAACAATAACACTAAAAGGAGGTGTTTATCATGGCAAACAACCGCAAGAAAAAACGCCTGGTTCCGGAAGCGGAACAGGCGCTGGAAAAATTCAAGCTGGAGATTGCCAGAGAGCTTGGCATAACTGCCAGCGAGGATACTTTTTATGCCGCCCTGGATAAGTATAAGCATGAAATTGCGGCAGAACTTGGTATTGACAGTCATATCCGCAGCCGCGGCTGGCAGCAGTTACCTTCCGCCGTCTGCGGTTCCGTGGGAGGCCGTATTGGCGGCCCCATCGGGGGCAAGATGGTCCGCCGCATGATTGAAATGGCGGAAAAAGAAATGTCGGGTTCTACATCTTAAGCATCTTGTCCACAATGGCTGAAGCCATTTCCGATCCTTTCGCCCTGCCGCCCAAATCGGGCGTTACAGTCTTCCCTTCCCTGATGACGGCAGCCAGGGCATTCTCCACCTTGTCTGCAGCCTCAGTTTCCCCGAGGTAGCGCAGCATCATTACTGCGGACAAAAGCAGGGCCGTAGGATTGGCAATATCCTGGCCGGCATACTTTGGCGCACTGCCGTGCACAGGTTCGAAAATAGCCAGATTATCGCCGATATTGGCACCTGGAACCACGCCAAGGCCGCCCACCAGGCCTGCACACAAGTCGGACACAATATCGCCGTACAGGTTTGGCGCAACCATCACATCATACAATTCCGGCTTCTGGACAAGCTGCATGCACATGTTGTCCACTATCTTGTCCTCAAATTCAATTTGGGGGTAGTCCCGGGCCACCTCCCGGGCAACGGACAGAAAGAGGCCGTCCGTGCATTTCATAATATTCGCCTTATGCACCGCCGTAACTTTGCGGCGGTTATTTTTTACAGCATATTCAAAGGCAAAACGGCAAATGCGCTCCGAGCCCTTTCTGGTGATAATCTTAATGCTTTCCGCCGCATCTTCGCCAACCATGTGTTCAACCCCGGCATACAGGTCTTCCGTATTCTCCCTGATCATCACCAGGTCAATATTGTCATAGCGGGAAACAATTCCTTTATATGTCCGGGCAGGACGGACATTTGCATACAAGTCGAATTCCTTGCGCAAAGCCACATTGATGCTGCGGAAGCCGCCGCCGACAGGCGTGGTGAGGGGCCCCTTCAGGGCAATTTTATTCCTGCGGATAGATTCCAGGACCGGCTCGGGCAGGGGTGTCCCGTATTCAGGAATGGCAACCTCACCGGCTATGTGTTCTTCCCATTCAATAGGCACACCGGTTGCTGCCAGGACTGTTTTGGTTGCTTTTGTGATATCGGGGCCGATGCCGTCCCCGGGCAAGAGAGTGATTCTATACATGAGATCCTCCTTTAGCAGAACGAGTCCGGATAATACGCCTATAATTATAACAATCCCTGCCGCGGCTGTAAATGCCGCACTTGCGGAAAACGCCGGGCAGGCTTTATTTTGCGGCAAAATGGCAGGCGGCGGTATGCCCTTCCCGTAGTTTTTGCCAGGCCGGCGGCCGGCGGCGGCAAATTGCTTCCGCCCGCAGGCAGCGCGGATGAAAGCGGCAGCCCGAAGGCGGCTTAGACGGGTCGCACGCTTCGCCCACAATTTCGACCGGCATGCGTTTTGCCGGGTCAGGCGAGGGATGTGCGGCAAGCAAAAGCCGCGTATAATAATGCCCCGGTTGGGAAAAGACTGCCGCCACCGGTCCCACCTCCACAATTTTCCCGGCATACATAACGGCCACGTGTGTGCAGACCTGTCGCACCACTGCCAGGTCGTGAGAAATGAGCAGAAAAGCGACACGGTGCGTTTTCCGCATTTGCCCAAGCAGCGCCAGAAGCCTTGCCCCAGCCGTCACATCCAGCGAGGAAACAGGTTCATCAAGCACTAAAAGCTCCGGCTCCACCGCCAGCGCCCTGGCCAGTGCCACCCGCTGCCGCTGCCCGCCGCTTAACTGCCCGGGATAGCGGTCAAGTACAGTCGGTGGCAAACCTACAGCCTTAAGCACAGCTAAAACTTTCTTTTTTCTTTCGCTGTGCGGTATTTTTTCCAGCTCCAGCCCTTCTTCCACCAGGGCTTCCACCCGCATCCGCGGATTCAAGGCCGCCGTACTGTTTTGAAAAACATACTGGACTGCTCTCTGGACACCCGCCACCTGCCTGCCGGCAAAAATGATCTGCCCGCGCTGCGGCAAAAGCAATCCGGCAATCATTTTCCCCAGGGTGCTTTTCCCCGAACCTGATTCGCCCACAAGCCCCAGGGCGTCTCCCTGCCGGAGTGTGAGGGAAACGCCGTCCACTGCCCGGACAGTTGCTTTCCTGGCGGTGTAATGATAGTAAACGTTTTTAACTTCCAGAAGATTGGTTTGCATCCGACCGCCCCTGCAAATTACTGCGGCAGAAAAGCCTGCCTGTAAAAGTTATTTTGCGGGCGGCAAAAAAATAACCGCCATGCCCGCTCTTTGGGGCATGGCGGATGCCGGCTACTCCACACGTCTTTGCCGCAGGGAAAGCAGTTCGGGAAAATGCTGTTTGGCCAGCCACTCCATTTCCACATCGCCAATGGCCGTAACCCGGCCGTTTTCATATTCCTTGTCGATCCATTCCTTGATCTTTGCCACCCGCGGATCTTTTTTGTCAATCATCCGTTCTTCCTTTAGGAAGAAATAACTGTTGAGCCAGGCGGCAATGCCTGCCAGGCCGGAATGGGCGTCAACCACAACCACCGGCGGCCGGCCGAGTATTTTCGTCGTATCGAAAATATTATAAATTTCCTCGTCCTTCAGCAGCCCGTCCGCATGAATGCCGGCGCGCGTTGCATTGAAAGCGCGGCCGACAAATGGCGTGCGCGGCGGAATTTCATAATTTAGCTCATTTTCAAAATACTCGGCTATCTCGGTAATAACTTTCAGGTCCATACCGTCGCTGGTGCCCCGCAGCTGGACATATTCCATCACCATGGCTTCCAGCGGCGTATTGCCTGTCCGTTCGCCGATTCCCAGCAGGGAGGTGTTTACATTGGCGGCGCCATACAGCCATGCCGTGGTGGAATTGGTGACTGCCCGGTAAAAATCGTTATGGCCGTGCCATTCCAGCCACTCCGAGGGAACCTCTCCGTAATTCACCAGCCCGTAGATAATCTGCGGCACGCTCCTGGGCAGCGCCACTCCCGGGATGCTGACTCCCAGCCCCAGCGTGTCACAGGCCCTGATCTTCACCGGCATGCCCGCCTCTTTGGCCAGTTCCATCAGCTTATTGACAAAGGGCAGGACAAAACCGTAAAAATCCGCTCTTGTAATATCCTCCAGGTGGCACCTGGGCACAATTCCCGCTTCCAGTGCCGCAGTAACAATGCTTAAATACTGTTCCATAGCCTGTGAGCGCGTCATTTTCAGCTTCTTGAAAATGTGATAGTCGGAGCAGGATACGAGAATCCCCGTTTCTTTAATGCCGAAATCCTTTACCAGCTGAAAATCATTCTTGTTTGCCCTGATCCAGGTGGTTACCTGGGGATAGTCATAGCCTTTTTCCAGGCAGGCGGTTACCGCCTCCCTGTCCACCTTGGAATAGAGAAAAAATTCGCTCTGCCGGATAATGCCGCTGCCGTTGTCCAGTTTATGCAAAAGATCATAAAGCCGCGTTATTTCTTCCACCTTATAAGGCGAGCGGGACTGCTGTCCGTCCCGGAAAGTAGTATCGGTAATATACAGTTTTTCCGGTATGTTCATCGGGACAACTCTGTGGTTGAAAACAATGCGCGGAACTTCGTTGTACGGAAAAATGTTGCGGAAAAGATTGGCTTCGGCCACATCGCGGAACTGGTATTCAATTTCCATCATCTTGCTTTTCCGATTGTACTTCACGTTCATTGATCTCCCTCCCCGAGATAAATGTAAAAATAAAAGCGATCACACCGGACAGTGCAACCGCTTTCAAGGCACAGCCTTCTACCCTGTCAAGCTTCCGAGGTTAGCTGACGGATTCGGGCCACAAGGTTAGCCCTACCGGGCAGATGCCCGGATTCACCCCAAAAAATTGGTTCCCCCGTATCCTGTCGGTGTAGAACAGGAATTCAGCATTCTTTATTTTCAGTTAAGTAGTAGTTATTATAACATTTTCCGGACACTTGCGCAATCCTTCCGTTTCCGTCTTGTTTTAAACTTTCGACACATAATTTATCAAAACTTAGCCTTTCTCTTTTGCCGCCACGGCATAGATCCCGTTGACAGTAATGACTGCTCCTCCCGCCAGGGTAAAAAGGGAGACGCTTTCCCGGAAAAAGAGATAACCGCACAGGGCGGCAAGGACAGGGGTGAAGAGGATGATGGCGGTTGCCTGCGCCGGCTTGACTGTACGCAATCCCTGATAATAGCAAATATAGGCAAAAGCAGTGTGCACCATCCCTATCACGGCGGCCCACAGGTAGCCGGACAAGGGAAAAGCGGCACCATGCTGCATAAAAGGCACCAGGCATAAAGCGGCCACCACGATTTCATAGTAGACAAAAACAAGAGTGCTTACTGTCAGCCTCTGGGCAATTAAGGCAGCCACCGCCAGGCAGAACGCCCCTGCCAGGGAAAGCGCAAGCCCCAGGATGTCCGCCAAAGATACGGCCACAAGCGACGGCAGAAAGAGCAAAACAAGGCCGAAAAGGGCCACGCAGACGAAACGCATGCTGCCGGGAGTGTTCTTTCCCCCGGCAAACAGCCTGGAAAGCATCATCATAAAGACAGGCTGCATGTTATACGGAAAAACAGTGTTGGACAGGGTGGTCAGGCGCAAAGCGTTAAAAAAACAGAGGCAGTCAACGGCAAAAAGCACCCCGGCGCCGCAGTTTAAAAGATATGAACGCAAGCCGCCTGTAGCCAGCCTTTTTCCTCTCGGCAAAAAGCAGGAAAGGACAAGGCCGGCCAGAAAGAGCCGGTAAAAAGCCAGTTCCACCGGCGGCATGCCGCTTAAGCGGGCGAATACACCGAGAGATCCCCAGATGAGCGCCGCCAGGTAAAGGTAAAAGTAACCTTTGTGCAATTGCATCAGCCTGCTCTCCCCGGCCGGCAGTCAGGAAAAAACGGATATTCGCGGGCGCCGCCCAATAGAATGTAAAAGAAAAAACGGCGAGGTGGCAGCATGGCCCGCAAGAGAGATCGGCAGATAATCCTTATTGTTATCTGTACCGTCATTTTAATAGTCCTGATTGCAGACCTGGTTTTTTTCAGACAGCGGATTTATCCCGGTGTCTTTTATAACCATATTCACCTGGGCGGCAAATCATGGCAGGCGGCGGAAAATCTTCTGCAAAACTTTTCCCTCACCCTCAGGCTGCCCGCTGACCGGCTGGCAACGGTAAGCCTGGAGGATATGGGAATCAAACTGCAGACGCAGGCCATGCTCACGGAAGCTTTCCGCTGCGGCAGAAACAAAAAGTGGCCGTTTTCCATCTTTGAGCGCGCAGGGCTTATCTTGAAGCCAAGGCGGCTGCCGAGCGTCTATGAGATCGACCGGGAAAAAATGGCCGCCGGCCTCAGCCGGCTCTGCCGGAGCCTGGCACAGCCGCCGCGGGACGCAAAAATCACGGTATATAATGGCATGGCAATCATTACACCGGAAAAGGCAGGCTACAACCTCAGGGAAGATGCCCTGCGGGAGGCGCTGCTGCAGTATCTTGACAGCTCCAAGCCGCCCGGGGTGTTGTCCGTCCCCGTGGAACCGGTCCCTCCCGGGCTGACTGCCGCCTGTTTGCAGGAAAAAAACATCACGTCCCTGCGCGGTACTTTTACCACCACCTTTGACGCTTCTCAAGAGGAGCGCTCCCATAACATCAGGCTTGCCGCCGGCATACTGCACAACAGCATGATCGAACCGGGAGAAATCTTTTCCATTAATGCCGTCATCGGCGACACCACGCCGGAAAAAGGATATAAAAAAGCGCCCGTGATGGTGGGCGAAGAGCTTGTCCCCGGCTATGGCGGCGGCCTCTGCCAGGTGTCGACCACGCTGTATAATGCCGCCCTTTTGGCAGGCCTGGAAATTATTGAAAGACACCCGCACGGGATGACCGTTCCTTATGTGCCGCCGGGCAGAGACGCCACCATTGCCTACCCGGAAAAAGATTTAAAGTTTAAAAACACCACGGGCGGGACGCTTTTACTCACGGCGGCCGTCGGGGCCAACGACCTGACCTTCTCTCTTTTCGGCGTCCCCAGTGAAACCGAAGTGGTCATTGAGACCACCATTCTGAAAATATCCATGCCGCCCACCCGCTACCTGACCGACCCGGAACTGCCTCCCGGCGGTGAACGGCTGGTGGACGGCGAACCGGGATACCTGGTGGAATCCCGCCGCAGTTTTGTATACAAGGGGCGTATTCTGAAGACGGAAACCCTGTCCGTGGACAGCTATGCCCCCTACCCCAGCATTATTTACCGGGCTCCCCGCTGACTGCCCCCTGCCGGCCTGTGTAGATGCGCGGGACTCTGTGGCTGATACCGACCAGGTATTCATAATTGATATAACCGCACCCAAGCACCGAGAGCTCCTCCACGGTGATCTCCTCCCCCCCCTGCCTGCCGATGAGAACGGCTTCATCGCCAATGCGGCATTTTTCCCGCAGCACCGTGACATCCACCATGCACTGGTCCATGCAAATGGTACCGATAACAGGCACCCGGCGGCCGTGGATCAGGACATGCGCCTTGTTGGAGAGGGCCCTGCTGTAGCCGTCTGCGTAGCCCACAGGCAAAACGGCCACCAGCATGTCGCGCGGTGCGGCAAAGGTATGGCCATAGCTGATATTGTGGCCGGCCGGGACATATTTTACCGACCCCACCCTGGTTTTCAGTGCCATGACCGGTTTTTGCGGCAGGACCTGCTGGAAGCCGGGATAGGAACCGTAGAGAATTATGCCGGCACGGACCATATTTATGTGCATTTCCGGGTAGTGCAAGATGCCAAGGCTGTTGCAGGCATGCAAAAGCGGAACCGGGACGCCTGCCGCCGCTAGGCGGCGGGCAAACCGTGTAAACTCTGCAAACTGCCTTTGGGTAAAATCGCGGCCCGGGCCTTCCCTTTCATTTGTATACGGGCAGTGTGTGTAAATGCCTTCAATTTGCAGGTGCGGCAGGGCGGCAATGGCTTTGATCTCCCGGAGAGCGGCGTCATGCGGGAGAAAGCCGAGCCTCCCCATTCCCGTGTCAATTTCCAGGTGTATGCGGGCAATCCTGCCCAGACCGGCGGCCGCAGCGGAAAGCGCTGCAGCCTGTTCGTAGCAATAGACCGTCTGAGTAATCTCATTTGCAACCAAAAGCTCCGCACAGACAAAAGGCGTGTAGCCGAAAACAAGGATGGGGGTGCGAATACCCAGGGAGCGTACCAGCAGCGCTTCATCCAGGATGCCCGTCCCCAGCATATCCACACCTCCGGCAAGCAGCGTGTCTATAATGCCTTCAATACCTGCACCGTAAGCGTTGCCTTTAATCACGGCCATCACTTTGACGCCGCTGCCGACTAAACGGCGGACCTGGCCGAGATTGAATGCCAGGTGTTCCAGGTTTACTTCCATCCAGACCGGCCGCAGATAAGCTGCGTCAGCCACCGCCGTCATCCTCCAGCAGGCAAAAGACAAAAACGGCATCTTCCCCGTTGCCGAAAAACCTGGGAAACCGGCCGCCTTCCCTCCATCCCATGCTTCTTAAAAGCTGCAGCTGGGGAGTATTTGAGCTGCGCACTTCACCGCAAAAACAGCGCAATCCATGCTTTATGGCAACCCGGTTGGCAGCAAGCTGGACAAGTCTGCCCAACCCCTGCCGCCGGTATGCGCCCGCCACACACATGCTGATGGTATGGGCGAAGGGCCCGTAAGCCTGAAACCCGATATAGGCGGCAAGCTTTTTGCCGTCCCTCACGGCAATGTATGTTGTGCGCGGCTGCAGCCAAAGATAAAGCAAGCTTGCCAGGGACAGCGGTTCGGGAAAGTTTTCCGCCTCCAGCCTGGCAACCTGCCGCAGCTCCCACGGTTTCAGGAGACCGACATTAAAACGTCCGCATCTTTCCGGCAGCCGGTAGGTACTGTCGCGGAATTTATGCAAAAGTCCCGCCATTTTCTCTTCACCGCAGCCTCTTAGATTTCCCAGCTTTCAACCTCTGCCACCAGCCTGCTCGTGCCCTCGGCCAGCAGTTCATCCTCCAGGGTAAAAGTCAGTCGGATATGGCCTGCTCCGGACGGGCCGAAAGCCGAACCCGGCACCACCGCAACCCCCCGCCGCAGAAAGCGCCGCACCGCTTCCCGGTCGTCGCAGCCGTCCGGCAATTTGCAAAAGAGGTAGAAAGAGCCCTGGGCCAGGTCGGTCTGCAGCCTGTCGCAGCCCGCGAGGATGCCATAGGCCAGGTCCCTTTTGCGCGTCAGGTGTGCCATCCTATTTTCATGGTAGGAAGCCGGCGCCTGCAGTGCTGCCAGTGCCGCTTCCTGGATCACGGTGGAGACGTTGGTGCAGCTGTTTTGCAGCAAAATGTTGTATTTTTCGGCCAGCGGCTCCGGCGCCGTCACCCAGCCAATGCGCAGGCCGGTCATGACATAAGTCTTGGAAAAAGTATCTATTACCACAGTTCTCTCCCGCAGTTCGGGCAGGCAGGACAGGGAGCGGTGAGTATACGGACTGTAAACCACCCCGGAAAAGATCTCATCGGAAGCAATGGTTACATGGGGATAGTCAAGCAGGACCTCCGCGATCTCTGCAATGTTTTCCACCAGTTGTCCGTTGGGACGCTGCGGCGAGTTCAGCACCAGAAGCTTCGTCCGCGGCGTAATCAGCGCCCGCAGTTTTTCCGTGTCCACATTGCGCGGATCGCGGAAAGTGATATGTTTAATTTTTGCTCGCAGATAACGTGCCCAGAATTCGTCGGGCGGGTAGCCAGGGTCCGGCATGATTACTTCATCACCATCGTCAAGAAAAAGCAACAACGTTGCCATAATGCCAAACTTGGCCCCGGGGGTGACAACAATTTCCGCCGCTTTGGTTGGCCGGCCGCGGCGGGACATTTCCGCCGCCAGCGCTTCCCGCAGTTCCGGGATTCCCGGCCCCGGCGAATAGCGGACATAGCCTTTCTGCAGCGATTGGAAAACGGCGGCCAGGGCTTCTTTGGGCGGTATAAATTCAGGCGAGACATAATCCCCTTTTTCCATGTGAATAATTTTTTGTCCCGTTTCCCTCTCCAGCTGCTCTGCTTCCCGCATGGTGGACCACTGGGGCGGCAGTTCAAAATGGCTGAGACGATCCGACAACAAATTGCTCATTCCTTTCCTTTTATTTCCTCCTTCAGGGCAGACCGCAAAACCGAGCGCAGGATTTTCCCGCTTGCCGTTTTGGGAATCTGCTCGATAAACACATACCGGCGGGGGCGTTTAAACCTGGCCAGGCGG
>JAAYMN010000111.1 GCA_012521345.1 Bacillota bacterium | reverse complement strand
CCCGCGGCTGGTGCAACTGGTACGGCGGGTAAAGGCACAGCTTGCCCCATGAATTATCTGTACCTGGGGCTTGACGACCTGTACCTGCCGGCTGCCGCCGCCGCCGTCCACCTGCAGCGGAGATTTCCCACGGAGGAGGAATTGCTTCAGCTGCCGTATTTCCGTCCTGCCTGCCCGGCGGAGGAAGGCAGGCTGCATTTGGCCGGCCGGGATATGTTCGGTCACAAAGTTTATCTGACATTTGTCAGTGAGCATCCCGATCTTTTTGTCCGCAGCCTGAACAGCCTGCTTGCAGTCTTTGCACTTCCAGGGGACACCATGCAGGTGATCCCCGTGCTGCCTGATGATCCCCGCGTCAGGACGCTCTGCCGCCTGCTTGTGCGGCTTGGCTTGCCTGCAGCTGCCAATAAGCTTGGCTTGCGTCTTGTCCGCAACCACAAATCAGACCTGCTTGGACTTGCCGCCTGGGGAAAGCATCCCGGCGGATAAATGTTCCCGGACGTTATATTCAGAAAGCTTCAACCCGGCCTCTTTATTTTAAAGAGGCTTTTTTCATGATTGACATTTCACACGGATAATTTTATAATATAAACGATTAAGCAAATGTTTAATTGTGGGGTTGGCGCTGATGAGTGAAGATAAAGATATCTGCCAGGAATATTCAGTAAACCCGGAGGCGGTAGCGGCGGCGAAAGGCGCCTTGCCGGATGCAGCCACACTGGAGGAGTTGTCACGAATGTTTGCCGCTTTCGGCGATGCCAACCGCCTGCGCATTATGCTTTCCATCAGTGAAAGGGAACTCTGTGTCTGTGAGCTGGGTGAAGTGCTGGAAATGAGTACGCCGGCCGTTTCCCATCATTTGCGGCGGCTGAAAGACCTGGGGCTCGTCCGGACCAGGCGGGAAGGAAAGCTGGTCTATTATTCCCTTGATGACGAACACGTCCGGGAAATACTGGCCGTCGGCCGGGAGCATCTTGCCCACAGGCAGATTTAGCAAAGGAGAAGCAATAATGATAAATACAGAAGCCTTGAAAAAAATGCAGACCAGGGAGAAGACGCTGCGGGTGGAAGGGTTGGACTGTGCCGACTGTGCGCGCCGGCTGGAGGAAGGCATCTGCCGTCTGGACGGTATTCAGGAATGCTCCCTATCCTATACGACCGGCAGGCTTTATTTGCGTTACAACGGGACGCTGGATCAGGTCAGGGAGCTGGCCGCCGCTTACGGCTACAGCCTGCGCGAAAGCGACGAGGAGGACCGGGGGGAAGCTGTTGCCAGGCAGCGTGTCATGCAGGCTGCTATTGCGGCGGCGGTGCTGCTGGCTGCCGCCCTGACGGCGCGTTTCAGCGGGACAGTTTCCGCAATTTTTCTTTTTTTAACCATTGTGATTGGCGGGCGCACTACTTTTGCCAGGGCGTGGGCCGCACTGCGCCGGCGGCAGCTGGACATGAATGTGCTGATGACTGTTGCCGTTTGCGGCGCCCTCTTGCTCCGGGAATGGTGGGAAGGAGCAGTGGTTGCTTTTCTTTTTGCTGCCGGCAATGCGCTGGAAACTTATACGGCGGAGAAAAACCGGCGCGCCCTGCGCAGCATGATGCAGGACGTGCCTGACGTGGCCCATCGCCTGCAGGACGGCCTGCCGGAGGATGTGCCGGTGAAAGCTGTGGCAGCCGGGGATCTGATCCTGGTCCGGCCCGGTGAATATATACCGCTGGACGGGACGGTGGTCGGCGGCAGTTCCCAGGTTAATGAAGCGGCAGTGACGGGCGAATCGCTGCCGGTTGGCAAGGAGGAGGGGAGCCGCGTTTTTGCCGGGTCGCTGAACGGCGCCGGCTCGCTCACCGTCCGGGTCAGCGGGACCTGGCAGGATTCCACCCTCGCGCGGATCATGCGCCTGGTGGAGGAAGCCCGGGAAAAGCGTGTTCCCGTGCAGCAGTTTATTGACCGTTTTGCCCGGGTTTATACTCCCGCCGCCATGCTTTTGGCAGTCCTTTATCCCCTGGCGGGGATCCTGGCGGCCGGCGGCGGCCTGAAGGCATGGCTGTACCGCGGGCTGGCCCTGCTTTTGGTGGCCTGCCCCTGTTCCCTGGTACTGGCGGCACCGCTGCCTGTAGTGGCGGCCCTGACATCCGCAGCCCGCCGCGGCATTCTGATTAAGGGCGGGGTGTTCCTGGAAGCAGTCGGCCAGGTAAAGGCGCTTCTTTTTGACAAAACAGGCACGCTGACGAAAGGCAGGCCGGAAGTTACTGCCGTGCATACCTTTTCCCGGCTGGCTGAGAGGGAAATAATCGGCCTGGCCGCCAGCCTGGAGGCGCACTCTGAGCATGTTCTGGCCGAAGCAGTGCGAGCTCGGGCGGACGCCTTAGGGGCGGAAGTCCTGCCCGTCAGCGATTTTTCCGCCGTACCAGGCAGAGGGGTTGCCGGAATTGTAGCCGGAACAAGATATTATCTTGGTTCCCCCGCCTTTTTGGCCGAAAGGGGGATTAAAACGGAAATACTGCAGCAGTGCGGCAGGAACGGTGAAACTATTATCGCCCTGGCAACGGAAAAAGAAGTGCTGGGGGCGGTGCTCCTCGCCGATACGGTGCGGGAGGAAAGTGCGGCGGCAGTGCACAGCCTGCGCACGCTTGGCGTGGAACACATCAGCATGCTGACAGGGGACCGCAGGCAGTCGGCGGCGGCCCTTGCAGAACGGCTGCAACTGGACAGCTTTGCTGCAGAGCTTTTGCCGGAGGAGAAGGCGGCCGCCCTGCAGCAGGAACTGCAGCAATGGGGCAAAGTGGCCATGGTGGGTGACGGCATCAACGACGCCCCTGCTCTGGCCCTTTCCACGGTCGGCATTGCCATGGGTGCCGCCGGCAGCCCGGCCGCCCTGGAAACCGCCGATATAGCCCTGTTGAATGACAACCTGGCTTCATTGCCTTATCTGCTGCGCCTGTCACGGAAAACAGCCGCCGCTATCCGCCAGAATATTACCCTTTCCCTGCTTCTAAAACTGCTTGCCATCCTGCTGGTCCTTTCCGGCCGCTTAACCCTCTGGCTGGCCATCACTGCCGACATGGGCGCCTCCCTGCTGGTAACACTGAACAGCATGCGCCTTTTGTCCTACCGCAGTTAAAGCACGGACAAACCCGTGCTTTTTTTATCGTACCTGCGCTATATATTTGACATTCTGTCCCGCCTTGTAGGATAATGTTAAAAGCATAAGGTAGGGCGGGTGAGAACATGCGGCAAGGCTTTCCGGTGGAGCGGGTTGAACAAGGCTCCATTGCCGATGAACTGGGGCTGAAACCGGGTGACCGGCTGCTTTTAGTGGACGGCAAAACACCGCAAGACATTCTGGAGTGGCGCCTGGCTGAAAGCAGTGAAAGCCTGGTGCTGACCATTCAGCATGCAGACGGCGAGCTGGTGGAGTATGAAATAGAAAAAGCGTATGACGAGCCTGTCGGTCTGGTTTTTGCCTCGCCCACGCTGGATAAAATCCGTACCTGCCGGAACAGGTGCCTTTTTTGCTTCGTGGACCAGATGCCTGCCGGCATGCGCAAGACGCTTTACCTGAAAGATGACGATTACCGCCTGTCTTTTCTGACCGGCAGTTTTGTTACCCTGACCAACTTGAGCGAAGCGGATATAGAAAGGATCATTTCGCTTCATGTAAGCCCCCTGTATGTGTCCGTGCATGCCACCGATCCGGATTTGCGGCGGAAGCTGATGGGCAACAAGCGGGCAGGGGAGCTGCTGCCGCTGTTGAAGCGCCTCGCTGCGGCAGGCATATCGTTTCACACCCAGGCGGTGCTTTGTCCCAGCCTCAACGACGGGGAGAACCTGGAGCGGACTATCGCCGACCTTTATGCCCTTTATCCCGCCGTGCGCACCCTGGCGGTGGTACCGGTGGGGCTGACAGGGCACAGGGAGGGGCTTTATCCTATTCTTCCGGGCAGCAGGGAATTTGCCGAGGCTGTCCTGGCACAGGTCGGGCGCTGGCAGCAAAAAGCGCTGGCCGAAGCGGGGACACGCTTTGTCTTTGCCGCCGACGAGTTTTATACCCTGGCCGCCGCTCCTCTTCCGCCGGAAGAGGATTATGAAGGTTATCCGCAGCTGGAAAACGGAGTAGGCCTGGTGCGTATGCTGCTTGCGGAATGGGAGGAAAACCAGCGGCGGCTGCCGCTGCGTGTGGACCCGCCCGTGGTCGCCACCGTTGCAACAGGCGTGGCGGCAGCCCCATACCTGCAGCCCATTATTGACCGGCTTAATCAAATTGCCGGCGTGAGTATCAAGCTACTGGTTGTGCCCAGCCGCTTTTTAGGCGGACAGGTAACAGTTGCCGGCCTGGTAACATACAGCGACCTGCTGCAGGTTCTGCCGGAAATTGAGGGGACGCTTTACCTGCCGGCCGTCATGCTCCGGGAAGGCAGAGATCTTTTCCTGGATGGTTATACTATTTCTGACTTGTCGCAGGCAGCACAGGCGGAGGTTCGTATTGCCGGCAGCCTGAAAGAATTCCTGGCCGCCGTGCTGCGCAGGGAAGAGAGGTGACAGTATGTCCTTGCCTGTTGTAGCCATCGTAGGCAGACCCAATGTTGGCAAGTCCACAATGTTCAACCGGCTGATTCAAAAAAGAGTGGCGATTGAAGAAAGCACACCCGGTGTGACCCGCGACCGTATTTACGGCAAGGTGGAATGGGCTGGCAGGGAATTTTGGCTGATTGACACCGGGGGACTTACTTTTGGGGAAGATGTTATTTCCCGCCATATTCACAACCAGGTTCAGCTGGCGCTGGATGAAGCCAACGCAATATTGTTTCTGGTTGATGTCCGCAGCGGTCCTGTAGCGCTTGATTTTGAAATTGCGGAAATGCTGCGCCGTTCAGAAAAGCCCGTTTTACTGGTGGTCAACAAGGCGGAAAATCAAGATCTGGAACTGGCTGCAACCGAGTTTTATACCCTTGGACTGGGAACCCCTTACCCTGTCTCAGCCGCTCACGGCCTGAGGACAGGCGACCTGCTAGATGAAATAATCCGCCTTCTGCCGGCAGGGGAAAAGCTGCCGGAAGACGAAAATATCCTGAAAGTGGCCATTATCGGTCGCCCCAACGTGGGCAAATCCTCCCTGCTGAATAAAATCACCGGCATGGAGCGCGTTATTGTCAGCGATATTCCCGGTACTACCCGTGATGCGGTGGACCTTTTGGTGGAAAGAGACCGGCAAAAATACCTCTTTGTGGATACTGCCGGGATTCGCCGGCGGGCCAAGGTGGAGGAAGCGGTGGAATACTATGCGGTGCTCCGTTCCATCAGGGCCGCGGAAGACGCGGACGTGGTGCTGGTACTCCTTGATGCGGCGGAGGGGATCACGGAACAGGACAAAAGGGTGGCCGGAATTGCCCATGAGGCCGGCCGCGGCATCATTATTGTCGTGAATAAGTGGGACAAAGTGGAAAAAGACGATAAGACCATGGACGTTTACCGGGAGAAAATCAGAAAAGAACTGGCTTATCTTTCATATGCACCCATCGTCTTTATTTCCGCTCTAACCGGGCAGCGGGTCCACCGGCTGTATGAATTGATTGATTATGTCGCGTCACAGCACGCGCTGCGGATTAAAACCTCCCGCCTGAATGAACTGCTTGCCGATGCCATGGCCGTGGTGCCGCCGCCGACCCAAAAAGGGCGTCAGCTGAAAATTTATTACCTTACGCAGACCAAAGTGAAGCCGCCCACCTTTGCCTTGTTTGTCAATGAACCGGAACTGGCTCACTTTTCCTATTTGCGCTATCTGGAAAACAAGCTGCGTGAAACATACGGTTTTGAAGGGACTCCTATTCGGATTGTTGTCAGGAAAAGGGGCAAAAAGGGGGAGAGGTGACCGTGAAGCCTTTTTTTGCCTTGCTTGCGGGTTACTTGCTGGGTTCTATCTCCTTTGGCTACCTGGCCGGAAAACTGCTGAAGGGGATTGATATCCGCCAGTTTGGCAGCGGCAATACAGGCTCAACCAATATCCTGCGCACATTGGGCACAGTCCCCGCGGTGTTGGTGTTGCTGCTTGATGCAGGTAAAGGACTGGCAGCCGTCCTGCTGGCAAAAGCACTGGGGGTAGGCCCGCTCTGGCAAATGCTTGCCGGCATGGCGGCCGTGGCCGGCCATAACTGGCCGCTTTTTTTCCGCTTCCGCGGCGGGCGCGGTGTTGCCACAACAATGGGCGTTTTTCTTGGCCTGGTGCCGTATGTAGTCCTGATTGGCGCCGCTCTTTTTGTTATAATTATTGCTTTAACCCGGTATGTTTCTCTTGGTTCTATCGTGGGAGCCCTGTCCGTTCCTTTTTCCATGCTGATCCTCCGGCAACCGCCTGCTTTTGCCGTCCCGGGGACCCTACTGGCGGCTCTTATCATCTGGAGGCACCGGGATAATATCGGCAGGTTACTGCAGGGGACGGAACACAAGCTGGGAGAGAAAGTAAAAGTAGAAAACGAGGGGAAATAGATGGAGAGCATTGCTGTCATCGGAGCAGGGAGCTGGGGAACAGCACTGTCCGTGGTGCTGGCGGAAAACTGCCGCCGGGTTATGCTCTGGGCGCGCAGGGAAGAACTGTGTCAGGAGATCAGGGACAAAAGAGAGAATGCTGTTTACCTGCCCGGGGTGCGGCTGCCGGAAAACGTTGCTGTAACTTCCGACCTGGAAGAAGCAGTAGCCGGCAAGGATGCCCTGGTCCTGGTTGTTCCGTCCCATACTGTGCGGGAAATTGCCAAAATGATTGCCCCCCTGCTGACCAACTGTCCCATTGTGGTTAACTGTGCCAAAGGCATTGAAGAGGAAACTTACTGCCGGATGTCGGAGATCCTGAAACAGGAATTGCCGCAGTGCGAGTTGGCGGTCCTGTCCGGGCCCAACCATGCCGAGGAAGTGGGGAGAAAGGTGCCTTCGGCCACTGTGGTTTCAGCCGGAAACCGGAAAGTGGCCGAAGCGGTGCAGGACCTGTTTATGACGCAGCGTTTGCGCGTTTATACCAACCCGGACATGGTAGGCGTGGAACTGGGCGGTGCCCTGAAAAATGTTATTGCTCTTGCCGCCGGCATTTCCGACGGCCTGGGTTTTGGAGACAATACAAAAGCCGCCATTGTCACCCGGGGGCTTTCGGAGATGGGGCGACTAGGGATCAGGATGGGGGCCGATGTCCTTACCTTTGCCGGCCTGGCTGGAATCGGGGATTTGATGGTAACATGCACGTCCGAGCACAGCCGCAACCGGAAGCTGGGTCTGGAGTTGGGCCGCGGGCGCAAACTTTCCGCCATTTTGCCCGGCATGCGGATGGTGGCGGAAGGGGTGCGGACCACCCGGGCCGCTCGCCAGCTCGGGCGCAAATACGGCGTGGAAATGCCCATTACCGAACAGGTTTATGAAGTGCTTTTTAATGAAAAAGATCCCCACCATGCAGTGGTTGACCTGCTGAGGCGGGAAAAAACTCATGAAGTGGAGGAAGTTGTGTCTTCGCGGCTGAAATGCTGGTAAATTGGCAGAAAAACTCCCCGGAGAGGTGCACATGTGCCGTGCTACGGGGAGTCTTTTTTTTTAACCCGCCGTTTTTTCCCTCTCCGGAAGGTATAATCGTTGGACGTCCTCATATAAATGTATTGTTAAAAAGTAATTATTGTTATGCGGAATTCTTTGCCACCAAAAAGTCTGGCAGGGGAGGGACACCGTTTAAAACACCCTGTGCTTTGGCGTGAAAAAAGGAGGGAGATAATTTGGTAAAGTTTGATTTGCTTCAGCACATTGTAGAAAGAACCGGCGGGGACATTTACCTGGGCGTTGTCGGGCCTGTGCGGACTGGCAAGTCAACATTTATAAAAAAGTTTATGGAACTGGTTGTCATTCCCAACATCACGGACCCGAACGACCAGGAAAGAGCACGGGATGAGCTGCCGCAAGGCAGTGCCGGACGGACCATCATGACAACGGAGCCAAAGTTTATTCCGGATGAAGCCATAAACATCAAAATCCGGGATAATATCTCCATGCGTGTCCGGCTGGTTGACTGTGTCGGCTATACCGTCCCGGGCGCCGTGGGATATGAAGACGGCGACGGACCCCGCATGGTGACAACACCCTGGTTTGACTACGACATTCCTTTTGAGGAAGCAGCGGAGATAGGCACAAAAAAGGTAATTGCGGACCACTCCACCATCGGCATTGTTGTGACTACTGACGGGACCATCACGGACATACCGCGTGCCGACTATGTGGCGGCGGAGGAACGTGTAATCAATGAGTTAAAAGAGCTGGGCAAACCTTTTGTTGTTTTGCTTAACTCAGCCCAGCCCTACTCCCAGGAAGCACTGGCGCTGAAAGAAGAGCTGGCTGAAAAGTACAACGTGCCGGTAATCCCCTTTAATGCCCAGCAGCTCGTGGAAGAAGACATTAATATTATCTTCCAGGAAGTTCTTTATGAATTCCCTGTTCGTGAGGTCAATATCAATCTTCCGAGCTGGGTTGAGGTCCTGGAGGACGATCACTGGCTGCGCGAGAGCTACAACAACATCATCCGTGAAAGTGTTATGGATGTAACCCGCCTGCGTGACGTGGACAGCATGGTCGAGGCATTAAGCATGAAGGACATTGTCAGTTCCATTACCCTGAAGGAAATGGACCTTGGTACAGGCAAAGCCATTATTGATATCCAGTCTCCGGAAAGACTTTTTGAACAGATTCTTTCCGAAATCTGCGGCGTGGAAATTGAAGATCAGGCAGACCTGCTGACCGTGTTGAAAGAAAGTATGGCGGCCAAACGCGAATACGACAAGCTGGCGGAAGCGCTGGAGCAGGTCAAGGAAACCGGTTATGGCATTGTGCCGCCCCAGCTTGATGAAATGACGCTGGAGGAGCCGGAAATTATCCGCCAGGGTGGACGCTTCGGGGTTCGCCTGCGCGCCAGTGCACCTTCGCTCCATATTGTCCGGGTTGATGTGAAGTCGGAGTTTGCCCCTATTGTCGGCACGGAAAAACAAAGCGAGGAACTGGTAAATTATATTATGGGCGAATTTGAGGAAAACCCGGAAAAACTCTGGCAAGCCGATATTTTCGGCAAGTCTCTGCATTCGCTTGTCAAAGACGGCATTACCACCAAGCTGGGCAATATGCCTCCCAACGCCCAGGAAAAGCTCCAGGAAACACTGGAAAAAATCATTAACGAGGGCAGCGGCGGCCTGATTGCCATCATTCTTTAAGTAAAATGCGTGGCTACCACGCATTTTTTCTTCGCCCTTTTTGCCTCACCCAAAATCACCGTTTAAAACCTGGCCAAATCTTGTTAAATTAAACATGCTGAAAATAATTTCTTGTAATCCCGTAAATGCGGTCCGGCAGCCTGCAGGCAACTACTCTGCCTGCAGGCGGATGTGCCGTGATGCCACAATGTAGCACTTGCTTTTTCAACCGGAATATACTATAATAACACTTGTGTCGGGGCGTGGCGCAGCTTGGTAGCGCGCTTGACTGGGGGTCAAGAGGTCGCTGGTTCAAATCCAGTCGCTCCGACCATCTATATGCAAAGAAATCCCGTAACCATCGAAGGTTACGGGATTTTTGTTTTTTGCTCAAAATGGGTGTCAATAGGCCAAAATTGCTGCCGACAAGTAACATACAAGTAACAAAATTTCAAGACTAAATTTGATTAATTGCCTGCTTCAATTCCTCGATTTCTGGATGAGTATAAGTATTGGCGGTAAAGGCATAATCCGTATGACCAATAATTCTTTGTATGAGTAATGGATCAACATTTGCCCTGGTCATAAGGCTGGCAAAAGTGTGCTTGCTGCCAACGGTCGTATAATAATGAGACTTTTTCGAGTAGTTCTTCAAACATTGTGGATACTCTCTTTATATTACAATTT
>JAAYMN010000110.1 GCA_012521345.1 Bacillota bacterium | reverse complement strand
TTTCCGCCGGCACTAAAACTTCCGTTCCGGGCGGCAGCAGCTTTTCGGCGGCAAAGTCCACTTGCTGCCAGCCCGGGCCGTTAATAAAGCCGGTGGTGCCGTCGGGCATGAGGCTGATACACGCGCCGTAAACTTCAAACTTATTTTTTAATTTGCCACTGTTGTCCACTAAATGCAGGAAAAAGAGATTGTCCTGGTAGTCATTTTTTTTAGTGGTAAAAGCAATTTTGCCTTCAGTGACAAATTTAACGTCATAAACAAAGTCCTGGGTTAACTCCATTATTTCTTCCGGTGCATTAATGTCTTTAACATAATACAAGCCAAAACCTTGGTCACCTACCGCCACCATTGCTTTTTGATAGGAGTCTCTAAATCTTCCCGGAATAATTTTTTTTACCACATTACCGTGTTTTTCTAAAATAACAGTGTCGATACCGCCGGTCACTAAATCCCATTGAGTGCCGTAATAGTAATTGGCATCCAGTCTGCCTTTAAAATAAGATTCTTCCCTGGTATCGTAGGCTTCTGTAACTTTTAATGAATCAAGGTAGTAAATACTGCCGTTGGCCAGCTCCGGCTGTTCGGAATACAGTTTATTGTCATTGGTGGGCGACCAAAAGAAATTAATGATAGTTTCCTGAGCCAGTTTGTCTTCCAGAATAAGTTTTTCATTTTGCACATCATAGACGGTCAATCTACCGCCGCCGCCAAAGGCAACTTTATCCCCGCTGTTATTCCATAAAGTCTTGGTTACAAAGGGAATATTGGCGGCAACAATTCTTTGTTCCGCTGTTTCCAGGTTTTCGCGAATGATTCTCACACGGTCTCCCGGATCTCCCATGATTACCTGTTCCGTCTCGGACGTCTCCAGCCGCTCCATATAATAAATTTCCTTTCCATCAGGAGAAACGGTCAATAGAATTTTACCGGTCTCCCTATGTATCCAGAAAGCGTTATCATATTTTTGGAAGGGAATTCTGCCCTCAATTTGTAAAATGTCGTTGGCATGCCCTTTTAAGGAGTCACTTTCTTTTACGATATAAACCTGGCCTTCCTTAATTTCTCGGTGTTGACATCCCGCTTGACTCCCGACAATGAGGAGTATAAACAAAAAATACAAAAAGAGTGAGCTTTTTCTCATCTTCATCCCTTCTTCCCCCGGCGCCAACTACTCCCGTAGATTACCGGTGCTGATAAAAACTATAACGCATTTTCCTTCTTGGCTGCAAGTGTTCCCGGAGAGCTCGTGATTAACAGGAATTAAGCCGGCATTCAGCGAAGTTATTTACCAATTTACGGGGCTTTGTTAGATATTTTTTACGGAGTGAAGCAAGATGGCAAAAATTTTAATTATTGATGACGAAGAACCAATCAGGGAATTAATCAAGTTAAACCTGGAAATGGCAGGTTATGAAACTTTGACGGCGGCGGACGGCCAAGAAGGCCTTGCTCTCATTGAAAACCGGGACATCGATTTAATTATTTTAGATATTATGCTTCCCAAGCTGGACGGTTACGAGCTTATGCCGACTATTAATAAAAAAAACATCCCTACCATTATGCTGACGGTAAAAGATGGTTTAATGGACAAAGTTAAAGGTTTGGAAATGGGTGCAGATGATTACATCACCAAACCGTTCGAAGCCATTGAGCTGCTGGCCCGGGTGAAATCGGTTTTAAGGAGGACCGGTAAGGAAAAGGCAAGCATTGCTTTTGACGATATTGAAATTTTTCTTGATCAGCGTAAAGTTTTAAAAGGTGGCAAAGAAATAGATTTAACCTATAAAGAATTTAGTTTGCTGCAGATTCTGACCGAAAACAAGGGAGTAGCCATGTCCAGAGAAAAACTTTTGGAACTTGTCTGGGGCTATGATTTTCCGGGAAACACCAGGACTGTCGATATACATATTCAAAGGTTGAGAAATAAATTGGGCACCGATAGAATTAAGACGATTTATAAGGTGGGCTACCGCCTGGAGGCTTAGGAGCATGAAATTCGGTTGGAAAATATTTTTCCTGTGCATGGGAATTTATATTATTTCCTTAACTGTCACAGGCGCTGTGGTGACGGAAAACACTTATAACAGCCTGTTAAAAAAAGAAGTTGCCCGGGCGGTGGAGGAAGAAAGTAATCTGCATTCCACTTTGCTTTTATACCTGCTCAATAACCAAAGGATCGTGGAGGAAAAAGTTGAATTAAGAAATTATAGCAGAAACATCGTGGATACCGTAAAAAACGACGGCAATTACCTGGAAATATATGATGACAAGTTGAATCTTTTAGCCACCAATGCGCCCAGGACCTGGTATTATCCGCGCCGGGAATTGGAGGTGGCGCTGCAGGGGCAAAAAAACTTTGTTTTAAGAAAAGACGATGAAGGCTTTTATTTATTTGTTTCCAACGTCTTGAAACTGGATGAAGAAAAAATTGTCCTTTCTTTAATTAAAAATATCACACATGTAGAAAACCACCGGCGGGAACAGTATCTGTTTTTTCTCCGCACCGGCCTCATTGGCCTAGGTTTTGTGGCAGTCATCACCTGGTTGCTAAGCACATTACTGTTAAAGCCTTTGCGCAATTTAACCCTGGCGGCACAAAAAATTGCCTCCGGTGATATCACCGTAAGAACCAATATAAAAAGAAAAGATGAAGTAGGCATCTTGGCCGAGCAGTTTGATCTTATGGCGGACAATATTGAGCAAAAAATTACCCAGTTAAAGGAAGAGGGACAGCGGCAGCAGCGTTTTATTGATAATTTAACCCACGAACTGCGCACCCCCCTGACCTCCATTATCGGTTATGCCGATTATTTGCAAAAAGCCGCCTATGACCCGGATGTACTGAAAAAAGGCTTGCGCTATATTTACGAGGAAGGAAAACGACTGCTTAATGTTTCCAAAACTTTAACCAATATGATTCTCATTCGGGAAAAGCCTTTACGGTGGGAAAAAGTAGCCGTGATACCGCTTTTGCATAAAGTGAAAAGGATTATGCAGATCAAAGCGGAAAAAAATGAAATTAGCTTGGAAGTTGTTGGTCCGGATGTTACCCTTAACTTGGATGAAGAACTTTTTAAAGTCGCCATTTGTAACTTAGTGGATAATGCCATCAACGCCAGTCGAAAAAAACAAAAAGTCACCCTGGGTGTGGAAAAAGCGGATACTAAAATCTGTATTTATGTGGCCGATGAAGGCAAGGGAATGGACGAAAAAGAGATGAAAAATATTGTGGAGCCTTTTTACCGCATTGATAAATCCCGTTCCCGCAAAGAAGGCGGTGTCGGTCTTGGCCTTTCCCTCTGCCATCAAATTGTTACAGAACACGGTGCGCAACTGGAAATTGAAAGTAAAGTGGGCGCGGGCAGTAAATTTAAAATTATTTTTCCCCAATAAATGCCAGTTAACACCGGCAGATTTTACAACTTTTTTACAAATCTATAGCAAATTTGATAAGTCTTCTTGGTATAGTGAGCATGGAGTCAAGAAGACACCGAGGAGGGAGAGTAAATGAAAAAAGTTCTTTCACTGTTTTTGGTTGTTTTATTGTGCTTAACTTTAATGGTTGGCGCTGTAGGATGCGAGGGAAACAAAGAGCCTGTTGACGGTAACAGTAATACCGAAGCTAACGATGCCGGCGAAGTAGATACCAATAACGACATTGGTGCAAACAATGATGTTGAAGCCGACACCAACAATGCTATTGGTGAATAAGATTGATAATTTAAATTTGTAATCTTTATAAGAGAAGCTGCCAGAATCCGGCGGCTCAAATTGTAGACAAGACGGCCTCTAGGAAAACACCCTAGAGGCCGTTTTCTACAGCCTGACTGAGAGACGGTAAAAGCCGCCTTCTGTTTATTTTCAGCTGAAAACACGCGCAATGCCGATAAGTACCAGAAGGGCTCCGGCCAAAATGGTTGCCTTTTCCCCACCTATTTTGTGCGCATATTGCTTGCCGGCAAGAAGGCCGCCGCCCAGGAGAATAAATTTGGCGGAGCCGACTGCCATAGCCACAGACAGCGGCGGAAAGCCCATCAGGGCGGCGCCGAAACCGCCGGTAAAGGCATCCATGGCCAAAGCCGCTCCCAGAACGGCTGCTTCCCGGCCGTTGATAATACCGGAACGGTCAAAATCCGCCCGGGAAGGCTCACGCAGTATTTCCGCCAAAAAGCGGATGTTCTTCTCCCCCGTGCCGGGTCTGCCTGCGCCGCCATCCTTTCTGTCGCGGAGAGTCTGGGCGGCAATAAAAAGCCCGCAGCCGATCAGCATGACACCGCCCAGGTAAGTTGCCGCCTCCCTGCTGACAAAGCGTGCCAGCCAGCAGCCGGCCGTCATGGAAATAAAAATTGACGCCGCCGAAGACAGGCAGATAATCAGCAAGGAAGCGGGAGGCAGGCGCACTCTGCGCAGCCCGCAGGCAAAACCGACGCTGAAACCGTCCACGGAAACCGCAAGCCCAAAGAGGATGATGGAAATTGTCTGCATTCAGCTTCCTCCTTACTACGACTACTTCATAGTATGGAAGGAAGCACAAATGGTGCAGGCAAATGCGCCTCAGCGCTGGCAGCGGGGGCAGAAATAGGTTCCCCTGCCCCCCACTACCGTTCTGACAATGGTTTGGCCGCAGCAGGGGCAGGGCAGGCCGCTGCGCCTGTAAACGCGCAAATGTTCCCGGAAGCCGCCTTCCCTGCCCGCTGCATCCCGGTAATCGCTCATGGTTGTGCCCCGAAAGCATATGGCCTCCTGCAGCACGGCGCGGATGGACCGGTGCAGCGCCGTAATTTCGCCTGCACCCAGGGAAGTCGCCGGGCGGTCCGGCCTGATCCCCGCCCGGTGCAGGGCTTCATCGGCATAAATATTGCCCAGCCCGGCTACCACCCGCTGGTCAAGCAGCAATGATTTAATGCTGGTTTTGCGCCGTTTTGCCTGCTCCTGCAGGTAGCAGGCAGTAAAATCTGCGGACAGCGGTTCGGGCCCCAGGGTGTGCAAACCGTGGATTTCGGAAAAGCGATCCGGGGTAAGCCAGTAAATCGTGCCGAATTTGCGCACATCATGAAAGGCAAGCACGGAGCCGTCACAAAAGTAAAAAAGCACGTGCGTATGCTTGTCCCAGTTTTGCGGTGCGGGGGAAAAAAGCAGCCTGCCCGTCATCCGCAGGTGAACCACCAGGACTGTGCCGCAGTTAAAAAAAATCTGCAGGTATTTGCCGCGTCTTCTGACTGCGTTGACTGTCCGTCCCGGCAGTTTTTCCTGCAGTTCCTGCGCCGTGGGAGTTTTGACCGCCTGCGGGTAGCGCACTTCCACGGCGGCCACTTTCTTTCCCGGCAGGACGCACTCCAGGCCGCTGCGGATTGTTTCCACTTCCGGCAATTCAGGCATCTTGTCCCAACCCTCACACAGTGATTTTTTCCATCCGGGCCCAGTTGGGTCCGGCCTTCAGGTCCACCACCAGCGGTACCGAGAGTTCGATGGCGCCTTCCATCTCCCGGCGGACAATCTCCGCAACTTGCGGGAGCAATTCTTTTTCCGTTTCAAACACCAGTTCATCATGCACCTGCAGAATCATGCAGGCCCGGCCTGCATAAAGCCGCAGTCTTTCCTCGATTCGCAGCATGGCCAGCTTTATAATATCGGCCGCCGAACCCTGGACAGGCGTGTTCATTGCCGTCCTTTCCGCAAAACTGCGCTTTGTAAAATTGCGGGAATTGATATCCGGCAGAAAACGGCGCCTGTTGAGAATGGTGGTAACATAACCGTCCTTTCTGGCCCGGGCGACAATCTCTTCAATATATTTTTTCACACCGGGCAGGCGCTCGAAGTAGCGGTCGATATAAGCACGGGCTTCCTGCCTGGTAATGCCCAGCTGGCGGGAAAGGCCGTAATCGCTGATGCCGTAGATGATGCCGAAATTGACCGCTTTGGCACGGCTGCGCAAATCCGGCGTTACCTTGTCCGGGGCCACGCCAAAAACTTCCGCCGCCGTCCGGGTATGAATGTCTTCTTCATGGCGAAAAGCGGAGATTAAAACATCGTCGCCGGAAAGGTGGGCCATGATGCGCAGTTCAATCTGGGAATAATCGGCCGACAGGATGACGCTGTCCCGCCTGCCGGGAATAAAGGCACAGCGAATGCGCCGGCCTTCCTCCAGGCGGATGGGAATATTCTGGAGATTGGGGTCGGAACTGCTCAGCCGGCCGGTGGCCGTTACAGTCTGGTGGAAAGTGGTGTGAATCCGGCCTGTCTCCGGATTGATAAGCCTGGTCAGCCCCTCCAGGTAAGTGCCGAGCAGCTTAACCAGCATGCGGTATTGCAGGATGTCGGCCACAATTTCATGGTAGGGAGCCAGTTCTTCCAGCACTTCTGCATCGGTGGAATAGCCGGTTTTTGTCTTTTTGCCGGCCGGCAGGCCCAGCTTCTCAAACAAGATGCGGGAAAGCTGCTTGGGTGAATTGAGGTTGAATTCTTCACCGGCCAGCTCATAGATGTGTTTTTCCAAGGCGGAGGCCCGCTCCCGGAATTCGCTTTCCAGGGCGGCCAGGGCGCCCGTATCAACTTTTACTCCTGTAAATTCCATGCGCGCCAAAACCTGCGCCAGCGGCAGCTCCAACTCGTTGTACAGCCTGTCCAGCCCGTTTTCCTCAAGCTTGCGCGCAAGCAGCGGGTACAGGTCATACAGGGCGCGGGCTGCGGCACAGGCATATTCCTTCAGTCCTGCGGTTCCTTCCTGCTTTTTCCCCGGCAGCGGGGGCAAAGTGCGCTTCAAGTATGTGCGTGCCAGTTTTTCAGGCGGGTAGCCGTTTTCCAGGGGATCCAGCAAATAAGCGGCCAGCGCCGCGTCGAAATAGGTGCCTGCCGGTTCCCTGCCGGTGAGGCGCCGGCAAAGGTTGAGCCAGTTCTTGGCATCATAAAGCAAAGCCCGGATCTCGCGCTTTGCAACTGTGGCCAAGGCTGCCCCGGCCTTTTCCCGATTGTCAAAAGCCAGGTAATAAGTGCGGCCGGCAAGGGCAAGAGCAATGCCCGACGGGTCTGCCTGCCAGCCTGCCCCGGCTGGCAGGGGCAGCAGTGCGGCAGCCGTGTTTGCGGCCAGCGAGGCAACAAGAGCCTCCCACTCTTCTTGGTCAACTTCCGTAAAGTCTTCCCGGCAGTGTTCTTTTGGCGCCGTTTCCGCCTCTTCTCCCGGCAGCTTTGCCAGAAGGCTTTTAAATTCCAGCTGTGTAAACAGCCGGCGCAGCTCTTCCCGGTCCGCCTCCTGCCGGATAAAATCCGCCGGGGCAAAAGCAAGGGGCACATCGGTAACGATGGTGGCGAGCCTCCGGCTTAAAAAGGCCTGGGTGCGGTATTGTTCCAGAGTGTCGCGCAGCTTGCCCCCGATTTCCGGCAGGTGGTCATAAATGCCCTCCAGCGAACCGTACGCTTTCAGCAGCCTGACGGCGGTTTTTTCTCCGATCCCCGGCACGCCGGGGATATTGTCCGAAGTATCCCCCTTCAGACCTTTAAAATCAATGAACTGCCTGGCAGAAAGCCCAAAGCGCTCTCTGAGGGCAGCCTCGTCATAGCGTTCCACCTGGGTAATGCCGCGCCTGGTAAAAATAACCTCGCAGGGGAGGTCAGTCAGCTGCAAAACATCGGCATCGCCGCTGACGATCACCGGCCTGATTCCTTTTTGCACTGCACGGGTGGCCAGTGTGCCAAGCAGGTCGTCAGCCTCGTAGCCTTCGGCTTCCACCACGGGTATCTTCAGTGCCGCCAGCAGCAGGCGGACGTATTCAATCTGTTCCGTCAGCTCGTGCGGCGTTTTTTCCCGCCTGCCTTTATAGTCGGCATACTGGTCATGGCGGAAGGTCTTTTTGCTCTTGTCAAAGGCGACAGCTGCATACTGCGGTTTTTCCTCTTCCAGAACTTTCAGCAGCATGTTGGTAAAGCCGTAAACCGCGTTTGTATAAAGGCCCTGGCTGGTGGTCAAAAGCGGCAGGGCAAAAAAAGCCCGGTACAGCAGGCTGCTGCCGTCAATAATGAGGAATTTCCCGTTGTCTTTCACGTTTTACTTTCCTTTCTCCTTTTCGCGGCCCAAAAGGCGGCAAGCAAAAGCAGCGGTATACCACAAGCGTTAAGAAGCACACGGAAAAGATGCAGGGGGGGCTTTGCTTCCTGCTGCAGCAATGCATACCGCTTCATATCTGCCGGCTGGAGATTTTCCGCTTCACCATCATAAGCGGCTGCAATCTCCGGCGCCGCGTCGGCTTCCTGGGCGGTCGCCTCCTGGTCTGCGGCAGAATCGGTGGCGCTGCCATAAGCACCGAGCCGCTGCACTCCCGTTCTGCCGGCCATATAGCCGGGCAGCAGGTTGCCGGCTACAAGCAGCACAAAAATGACGGCGGCCGCCACGGCGGGCGGAAACCATCTCCTTCCCGCTTTTCCGGCAGGATGTCTTTCCTGCTGCAGCCGGCGCAGGACTTTTTGCCGCAGATCCGGCGGCGGAGTTGCCTCGGGTGCCGCTTGCAGCCAGGCCAGAACATTTTGGGTTGAAACAATTTCGTCCCGGCAGTTGCTGCAGACAGACAGGTGTTCCTCAAGAGCCTGCTTCTTCTGCTCTTCCAGCATTTGATCAAGATACTCGCTCATCAGTTTTTTTACTTCCCTGCAGTTCATGTTTCAACCCCCCTTCCACCCTTTAGATGTTCCGGCCTGCTCTTTTGTTCCTCCTTACTGCGGTAAAGTTTGCCCAATTGTGATCTTGCCCTGTTCAGCCGCGATTTTAGTGTCCCCATGTTTATTTTCAGCATCCGGGTAATCTCTTCATAAGAAAAACCCTGCAGGTCACGCAGAATGATAACGCTGCGCTGCTCGGGAGAAAGCCGGTCCAGCAGTTCCTGGATTTCATCCTTCATTTCACTGTTGAGAGCCGCAGCCAGCGGGTCGGACGTTTTGTCAGGCACCTCCATGCGGATTTCCCCGTCTTCCGTTGGCAGCGCCTTCTCCAGGGGAAGGACCGCAGGCCGCCGCTTTCGCCGGCGGCGTTCGTCCAGGCAGGTATTGGCGGCAATGCGGAAAAGCCAGGTGGAAAAAGCGGACTGGCCATGAAAAGAAGGCAGGGCCCTGAACGCTTTCAGAAACACTTCCTGGGTCAGGTCCTCGGCGTCAAAACTGTTGCCGGACATGCGCAGGCAGAGCGTATAAATCTTTTTTTCATAGCGCTGCATCAAGATGTCATAGGCGGCAAGGTCGCCCTGCCGGCAGCGGGCCAAAAGTTCTTTTTCATCTCCATACAAAGATTTCATGCAAATCCCTCCGGGAAGCCGCACAACAATCGGCAGGCGGCAACCTTAGCTTTGTGCCGGGACAGTCAGACAGGCTTTGCTCCCACCCGGAGCATTTTAATGGCCTGCACCACATCATCCTGGCCAAAAACGGCTGTTCCGGCCACTGCCACGTCCGCTCCCGCCGCTGCTACCAGGGGAGCAGTCTCCGCATTAATACCGCCGTCCACCGACAGCAGGACTTTTTTGCCTGCAAGCATTTCCTTTGCCCTGGCAATCTTCGGCAGAACGGCGTGAATAAACTGCTGTCCGCCGAAACCGGGATTGACGCTCATCAACAGGATCAAGTCCAGTTCATCAAGGACATAATCAAGCATGTCCAGGGGGGTGGCCGGGTTCAGGGCAACGCCGGCCTTGACGCCCAGCCTGCGGATTTCCTGCAGCACACGGTGCAGGTGGGTGCATGCTTCCGCCGAGACGGTGACGGCATCGGCACCAGCGCGGACAAAATCCTCCAGGTATCTTTCCGGGTTTTCAATCATCAGATGGACATCAAAAAAAAGCCCTGTGTGACGGCGCAGGGATTTGACGATTTGCGGGCCCATGGTTATATTGGGCACAAAATGTCCGTCCATAATGTCAAAATGCAGCCAGTCCGCACCGGCGGCCTCCACCTTTTTCACTTCCGCCGCCAGGCGGGAAAAATCGGCAGCCAAGAGTGATGGTGCGATGAGCATTCAATAACTCCTTTCCTGCTCTCTTGTTTCCTCCAAAAAAAGCAAGTAGTGCTCGTAGCGTGAGGCGGCAATTTCCTGCCTTGCCACTGCATTGCTGACCGCGCAGTCCGGTTCCCCTGCATGCAGGCAGCCATGAAAACGGCACTTTGCGGCATAGGCGGCAAACTCGGGGAAATAGGCGGCAAGCTCCCTGCTTTTGATTTCCAGAAGCTCCAGCTGGCTGAAGCCCGGGGTGTCGGCCACAAAGCCGCCGCAGTCAAGCGCCAGCAGCTCCACGTGGCGCGTGGTGTGACGGCCGCGCCTGCTTTTTTCCGAAATATTGCCCACTTTCAGTGACAGGCCCGGCTGGATGCGGTTAAGCAGGGATGACTTGCCTGCTCCGGAAGGTCCGGCCAGCACGGAAAGCCTGCCGCATAGCCCGGCCCGCAGTTCAGCAATGCCCTGTCCGGTTTTGGCGCTGGTAACAAAAACGGGATAGCCGGCAGCCCTGTAGATGGCAAGCAGTTCGTCAAGGCCTTCATGGGGCAGGTCGGCCTTGTTGAAACAGACCAGGGACTGCAGGCGGCGGCTGGCGGCAAGCACAAGCAGCCTGTCCAGAAGCTGCAGGGACAGGGGTGGGTCCTGCAGCGCACAAACCAGGAGCACCTGCTCCACATTGGCTACAGGCGGGCGGAAAAGCAGCGTCTGCCGTGGAAGCATTTCTTCCACCACTCCTTCCGCGCCGGCCGTTACACTGAAGCGGACATGGTCGCCTACCAAAAGCCCCATTTTCTCTCTTTTCAGCTTGCCGCGGGCACGGCAGCGGAAGATCCGGCCGTCAGCCGCACGGACATCATAAAACCCTCCTCTTGCCCTGAGAATTATTCCCTGCAGATACATTCCCCCTTGGTCCGCATTACGGAAAAGCTACTGTTTCCGTATAGATGCCCCAGCTTACTTCCACGGTGCCGCTGCCCCAGCCGACGGTCTGGATCGGATTCCCGTCACAGATGTAGCTTTCGGTTCTTTCCCCTTCCTCGTCACGGATAGTCACTGTAATTGTCTCCCCGATGGGAATGCCTTCCGTGTTTATGGTCAGGGGTATCTTTTCCGGCGGGGGATTTTCCGGCCCCAGGCTGACTACCAGGTCAACATAGTCTCCTGCCTGCACCATCTCGCCGGGAGCGGGAAACTGGTCAATTATATAACCAGCTTCATATTCATCGCTGTATTCTTCCTTTATATGCCGCAGGTTAAGCCCGAAAAATTCCAGCCAGGCCTTGGCATCGTCCAGCGTCCTGCCGCTGAAATCAAACATTTCTATCGGCTCGCTGCCCTTGCTAACATAAAGGGTAATCTCCGAGCCCCGCGGGATTTTGTAGCCGCCGCCCGGGTCCTGCGAGACAACAGTCTGGGCCGGCATTTCGCTGTAAACCTCTTCCACCTTGACCTTAAAATCGCTGTCTTCCAGGATCATACGTGCTTCCCGCAACATTTTTCCCACAACATCTTCCACCGCGACCAACTCCGGTCCCAGGCTGGTCACCAGTGTAACCGTGCGGCCCGCTTTCACGGTGCGGCCTGCTTTCGGATCCTGGCTAATGACCTGGTTGATTGGGATGTCGGGATGATATTCCTGCTGACCGAGTCTCGGCACCAGGCCTGCTTCTTCAAGAATCATGGTGGCGTTCTGGAGTGTCTCACCTTCCACATCGGGAACAACCACATCAGGTACGCGCATTGAATCCAGGAAACGCAAAACGCCATAGGCGAAAAGGGCAAGTATAATGACAGCCGTCAGGGCGGCAAGAAAATATAGTATTTTTACTCCTCTTTTCTTTTTGGGTGCCGGCCGTCTTTCCGCCGTCTTCATGCCTGTAACATACGGCCTGTCAATGGTGGAAGGATGCAATTGCCTGCCGGAAAGCCAGTTTTGCAGCTCAGCCGCCATCTCCCCGGCAGTCTGAAAACGGTCGGCGGGGTCTTTTTGCACCGCCCGGAAAATAATTCTTTTTACTTCCGCAGGTATTTCCGGATTGCTCTCCTGCGGGTCGGGGAAAGGCTCCTGCAGGTGCTTGACAGCAATGGAAACTGGCGACTCACCGCTGTAGGGCACTTTCCCCGTCAGCATTTCATATAAAACAATGCCAAGGGAATAAATGTCGGATTTTTCATCGGTCTGGCCCCCGCGCGCCTGCTCCGGGGAAAAGTAATGCACCGAACCGAGAATGGCCCCGGTGTAAGTGATGGTGGAGGCTGTGACAGCCTGGGCAATGCCAAAATCGGTCACTTTGACACGGCCGTCGTCGCTGATCAGAATATTGTGCGGTTTAACATCCCGGTGAATAATGCCGTGTTTGTGAGCGTTGCCCAGGGCCAGGGCAATTTGCGCGGCATACTCCACAGCCACCCTTACCGGCAGCTGCCCCATTTCTTCAATCAGCGCCTTCAGAGACTGGCCGTGCACATACTCCATGACAATATAATGAATTCCGTCTTCCATTCCCACGTCATAAATGCTGACAATATTAGGGTGGGACAAGCCGGCAGCAGCCTGGGCCTCGCGGCGGAAACGGCGCACAAAATCCTGGTCGCTTACATATTCGGGGCGCAGGACTTTTATGGTAACATGGCGGTTAAGCAGAGTATCTCTCCCTTTATAAACGACTGCCGTACCACCGTCTCCGATTTTTTCCACAATCTGATAGCGGTTCCCCAATACTTTCCCTATCATCTCTTCACCTCGAGTCCTCATTGGGCAGGGATTACAGTTTTTCAGCCAAAATCACGGTTATATTATCGGTACCGCCCCTGGCATTTGCCAGATTCACCATTTTTGCCACAGCTTCCTCCCGGCTGCTGCTTTCGGCAATAATTCCCGCCATTTCTTCGGCGCCGACAAGGCTGTGCAGCCCGTCCGTGCAAAGAAGCAGGCAGTCACCCTTCTGCAAAGCAAGGGGAAAGATATCAAACCAGGCATCCTTGTCGGTCCCCAGTGCCCGCGTCAGGATGTTGCGCTGGGGATGGTCGGATGCTTCCTCTGCCCGGAGCTGGCCGTTCTTTATCAGCTGCGAGACCAGGGTATGATCTTCGGTCAGCTGCTGCATGCTTTGCTCACGGTAAAGGTAGGCACGACTGTCGCCGATATGGGCCAGCCAAGACATATCAAAAATATGCAAAACCATGGTGAGGGTAGTTCCCATACCGTTATATTCGCTGTTTTCTCCGCTGCTTTGCAGGATCTGGTCATTGGCCAGCGCCAGCATTTCCTGGAGATAAGGCAGCAGCGTTTTCCCCTGCCTCGCTGTCTGCAAGATCTCCCGGCGGTGGCTGTCAAGGTAGCTTTTTATTACCTCCAGCGCCATGGAGCTGGCCACCTCGCCCGCAGCATGGCCGCCCATGCCGTCAGCTACGGCTATGAGCATTAAAGGGCTCTCATCAAGGATTAAAAAACGGTCTTCGTTGTTTGGCCGTACTCTCCCCTGGTCGCTGATACCTGCTGCTAACAAACTCTTCACCCCTCATTTGGATCCCCGCAAAATAAATTGCGCAACTGCCCGCAGGCGGCAGCAATATCACTGCCCAGCCGCCGCCGGACGGTAACATTGAGACCTGCTTCTCCCAGAAAAGCGGCAAAAGTCTTGACACGCTCGGGCGGACTGGGCCTGTAGGGCAGTTCCGCAACGGGATTGAGAGGGATTAAGTTCACGTGGCACAGTTTCCCTCTCAATAGCTCTGCAAGCCTGCGTGCATCTTCGGGCCTGTCATTAATCCTATCCAGCAGAATATATTCGTAAGTTACGCGACGACCGGTAAGCGCCGTATACTGATCACAGGCAGCCACCAGTTCTTTCAGCGGGTATTTTTTGTTTACCGGGAGCAGGCGGCTGCGCAGGTCATTGTCTGCAGCATGCAGCGATATCGCCAGGTTGAGCGGCAGTTTTTTTTGCGCCAGTTCCAGGATTTTGGGGACAAGCCCTGCCGTGGAAAGAGTAACATGGCGCAGGCTCATACCAAGCCGCTGCGAGTCATTCACCGCTTCCAGGAAAGCCAAGACTTCATCCCAGTTGTCAAGGGGTTCGCCGCTGCCCATGAGCACCATGTTTTTCAGCCGTCTTCCCCTTGCCTGCTCAATGCGGCGCGCAGCAAGCACCTGTTCCATAATCTCTTCCTGTGCCAGGTTGCGGATAAAGCCCGGCATGCCGGAAGCACAAAAGGCACATCCCATCTTGCAGCCCACCTGGGTGGAGAGGCAGACGCTGTCACCAATCTCATAAGGCAAAATTACCGTTTCCACCGTATGCCCGTCCTGCAGGGCAAAAAGCAGCTTTATTGTCCCGTCCTTGGACTCCTGGGCACGTAAAAGTTTCATGGTGCCGATCACGGCAACTTCGGCAAGCTGCCGGCGCAGGGCAAGCGGCAGGTTGCTCATTTCGGCAAAAGTGGCAGCGTTTTTGCGCCAGATCCAGTCCAATAGCTGATTTGCCCTGAAAGCAGGTTCGCCAAAACGGGTTAAAAATCCTTTTACTTCATCAGCATTTAGGGCTAAAAGATTAATCCTAGCCAATGCGGAACACATCCTTGCGGTCTCTTCCTACGGCATACTGCCGTAATGTCAGCGCAAGTATATCAAAATTGCCATGCCAATGCAACGCAGGGTCACCGCGCAACTTTTTGCAGCCTGGCAAGAAAAAAACCGTCCACATCATGCACATGGGGATATAGCTGGATACTGCCGGAAACCTCCTGCCGCTGCCGGTTGGGAGGCAGGCTGACGGCAAAGGGAGACGGTGAAAACTCCGGGTGCCGCACGAGGAAAGCATCAAGCTGCTCCGTCGTTTCCTCCGGTTCATTGGTGCAGGTGCTGTATACCAGCACCCCTCCTGGGGCAAGGACGGCAGCCGCCCGCTCCAGCAGCTCCTTTTGCAGGGCGGCAAGGGCGGGTATCTCGTTTTCCCGCCGCCTCCACTTGATATCCGGCTTGCGCCGGATCACTCCCAGGCCCGAGCAGGGTGCATCAAGCAGGATGTAGTCAAAAAGGCCGTACTGCTTTGGGGTGATTTCCCTCCCGTCCAGCAGAACAGTGGTGATAATATCCGCCCCGAGGCGCTTTGCATTTGCCCTGACCAGTTCCAGGCGGTGAGGATAGACATCAAGGGCTACAATTTCCCCCCGGTTTTGCATCAATGCGGCCAGGTGGGTGGTTTTCCCCCCGGGAGCGCTGCACATGTCCAGCACCCGGCTGCCGGGAGCAGGCGCCAGGATGCGGGAAGCAAGGACGGCACTTTCCCCCTGCACCTGAAACAACCCCTCCCTGTAGGAGGCAAGGCTGCCGAGACCGGAGCTGTTTTTGATGATTACGGCCTCCGGTGCGAGCCTGCCCGCTTCCGCTTCCACTCCTTCCGCCGCCAGCCGGGACAAGAGGCTCTCCCTGTCTGTGCGCAAAGTATTGACACGGACAGTGACAGGCGGTGCCGTGTTGTTGGCTAAAAGCAGTTTTTCCGTTTCCCCCGGACTGAACCGGCCGAGCCAGCGCTTCACCATCCAGCGCGGATGGGCGTAACGGAGACTCATGTATTCCGCCGTGTTCTCCCTTTTGTCAGGCCACGGCAGGCTGTTTTTCCGGCGCAGCGCCCCGCGCAGCACACCATTGACAAAACCTGCCAGGGCGTGTTTCTTTGTTTTTTTAATCAGCTCTACGCTGGTATGCACCGCCGCCGGTGCGGGGATCTTGTCCAGGTAAAAAAGCTGATAGAGGCCGATATATAAAACAAGCAGCACAGGCCGGTCCAGCTTGTCTGCCGGCCGGCCTGTAAGCTGCATGATTATCCAGTCCAGCGTAAGCTTGTAAGTCACCACGCCGTAAGTTATTTCCGCCGCCAGCCGCTTGTCGCGCTCGTCCAGCGCGTGCCGGGCCAGCACTTTGGCCAGCGCCAGGTTGACATAGGCGCCTTCCTCCAGGACGGACTCCAGGGCCAGCAGGCTGGCTTCCCGGGCCGAAAGGTGCTGTTTTCTCATCTTACCTTCTCCTGTCCCGCAGGATAAGCAGGCGTAAAAGCTGTGTCAAAGCAACGGCCGCTGCGGCCAGGTAGGTCAGGGCGGCCGCGTTCAGGACTTCCCGGGCGGGACCGATTTCTTCACGGGTAAGATACCCGCCTTCGCCCAGCAGGGAGATGGCGCGGTTTGAAGCATTGTATTCCACAGGCAGTGTCACAAGCTGAAAAAGCACGGCAAACGCAAACAGCAGAATGCCGATATCCATCAGGAATCCCAGGGAGGTAGCCCCGAACAGGAAGCCGATAAAAAACAGCGGAAAGGCCAGTGTTGAGCCGATGCTGGCCACGGGAAAAAGGTTGTTGCGAAAGGCAAGGGGAAAGTAGCCGTCATCATGCTGCAGGGCGTGGCCCGTTTCATGGGCTGCTATACCCAGTGCCGCCAGGGAACTGCCCTGGTAGACACCGGGAGAAAGCCTGATCACACCCTCGCGGGGGTCAAAATGGTCGGAAAGCGTTCCCCTGCTCATCTCAACAGGAATATGGGTCAGTCCGGCACTATCCAGCAGCCTGCGTGCAACCTGGGCTCCCGTCAGCCCGGAGCGGGCATGAACGCGGGAATAGCGTTGGTAGGTTCCCTGAACCTTGGCCTGTGCGTACATGGCGAAAAACAACGCCGGCAGGATAATAATCCATGTCCAGTCGGGAAGAAAGGTTAAGCCGTACATTCTTTTTCTCCTCCTTTAAGGAAAAACAGTATGGACTCCTCCACAGACTGCAGGTTTACAGTGGTGTTGTGACAGGGGCCGTTTGGCCGATCGTTGGTGACGCCCAGGACAGGCAGGGGAATACAGTCAAGAATGCCGCTCGTCAGGTCACGCTCGCAGGCTACGGCAACAATGGCCTGCGGCTGCAGCTTTCTGACGGCATCCCTGGCCAGTGTGCCGCCCGTGGCAATGCGTACAGGCACGCCATAACGGTCGCAGAGATCCAGGATGCTGCCAACAGGGCAGCGCCCGCAGCGGGCGCAGTTGGACTGGTTGCCTGCAACCCTTCTGGTACACTCTGTTGTCTGCAGGCAATGCGGCAAAAGTACCAGCAGGCGGTCCGTCTTGAGCTTGCCGTATCTGATTCTCACAAGCTGGTTGTTGACTTCCACAAAAGAGCGCTGGATTTTGTCCTGGGCAATTTTAAACAGTCTTCCAACACGGATCACCACCGGGTACAGCAGGGAAACGGTAAAATTAATCGGTTTTTCCAGGAAATGAAATTCCCTGTCTGCCAAAAGCGACAGTATAATCCCGGAAAAACCTAAAAGAATTACTGACAGCATTACCAGGATTGCCAGAACTATTCCCAGGAAGATATAGCGCAGCAGGCCCGGGTCGCGGCGGAAAAACGTCAGGAGAAAATAAGCCAGGATACCGGCCATCAGCAGGAGGCTGCAGGCTAAAAGTCCCAGAAAAAGCCGCTTTTTGGTCATTTTCCCCTCTCTCCTTCCTCCCGCTTTCCCAGGACGGTGCCGGCAGGCAGCGGGTTGCCGCGCAGATACGCGGCGGCCGTCAGAATGTTTCTTCCCGGAGCCTGCAGCTTGGTGATCCGGTAGGCGCCGTCCCCTGTTGCCACCAGGATGCCGTCCGGGGCGGCTTCCAGGACCAGGCCGCAAGGCTTGCCCCCGCCGGCGGCAGGCCGCCCTTCCCAGATTTTCAGGCGTTCACCGTCCCTTTCAGTATACGCTCCCGGCCAGGGATTCATACCGCGTACCAGGTTATGCACCACAGATGTTTCGGCACACCAGTCAATCCTTGCCTCCTCCCGCCGGATCGGGGGTGCATAGGATGCCTGCGAGTCGTCCTGACGGCGGCGGACGGCGGTGCCGTCAATGACAGCCCGGATAGCTTCCACAATCAGTCTGGCTCCCAGGGCGGACAATTTGTCATGCACCGTCCCGGCCGTATCCTCATCGGCAATGGGCACCGCTTCCTGGAGCAGAATGGCGCCCGTATCCATGCCTTCATCCATCTCCATGATGGTGACGCCCGTTTCTTTTTCCCCGTTAATGACGGCGCGCTGGATGGGGGCTGCGCCACGGTAAGCAGGCAGAAGCGATGCATGAATGTTAAGCGCCGCCAAGCGCGGAACAGCAAGCACAGACCGCGGTAGCAGCTTGCCGTAGGCCGCGGTGACCAAAAAATCCGGTTCCAGGGCGGCAAGCCTTGCGGCAAATTCGCTGCCGCGCACCGACTCAGGCTGCCAGACAGGGATATTGAGGGCAAGAGCCCTGATTTTCACCGGCGGCGGCTTCAGTTTCTTGCCCCTGCCTGCGGGCTTGTCCGGCTGCGTGACCACAGCCGCTACGGTAAAAGCCCGCTGCAGCGCTTCCAGGGCAGCCAAAGCAAAATCAGGAGTGCCGAAAAAAACAATTTTAGACGTCTTCATTGTTTTCTTCCGCCTCATCTTCATTGACAAAACGAATCACTTTATCTACAAAAAGAATACCGTCCAGGTGGTCAATTTCATGCTGAAACGCCCGTGCCAGCAGGCCGTTGGCAGTTATCTCCACCGGGCGACCTTCCTCGTCCAGGGCCTTGACAGTAACCGTCTCCGCCCTTTCCACTTCACCGGCCACCCCAGGAAAACTGAGGCAGCCTTCAACGGCAACAACTGCCCCGTCTTTGTCCACAATTTCAGGATTCACCAGCTTCAGCAGGCCGTGTTCATCCCTGACGTCAATCACCACAAGCCGCTTGCTGATGCCAACCTGCGGGGCGGCCAATCCCACGCCGTCCGCCGCATACATGGTCTCGGCCATATCATCAAGCAGCACGCGGATGCCGGGGGTAATTCTCCCGACTGCCGCAGCCCTGCGGCGTAGGACTTCATCACCGCTTTGACGAATAATGCGTTGCGCCATTTTTTCCTTCCTCTCATAGTCTGCCTTACTTCTATTATAATAAATGCAGGGGCTCAACGTCCAGTGAAAGGCGGACATTTGCCGCCGCAGCGCACTGCCGGAACCTGTCCGCCGCTTCCCTGGCCAAAATCAGCAGCGGTTCCAGTTCATTACCGCGAAGCACAAGCTGCCAGCGGTAACGTCCGCGTACTTTCTCCAGCGGACAGGGAGAAGGCCCCCAGAGCTCAATCTCCGGGCCAAAAAAACCTGCTAGCAGGGAAGCCGCCTTCGCCACATCCTCTTCCGCACCGCCGCTTAAAAGCAGGCGTACCAGGCAGCCAAAAGGCGGGTAGCCAAATTCTTTCCGGCGGGCGCTTTCTTCCCGGTAAAAAGTTTCAAAGTCATGCTCCCGGGCCGCTGTCACGGCATAATGCTCAGGGGTATAGGTCTGGATAACCACACGCCCTCCTGCTGCACCGCGGCCGGCACGCCCAGCAACCTGGGTCAGCATCTGGAAAGTCCGCTCCCCGGCCCGGAAATCCGGCAGGTTTAAGGCCGTATCCGCCGTAACTACACCGACAAGGGTTACTTTGGGAAAATCAAGCCCCTTGGCGATCATTTGCGTCCCCACCAGGACATTGGCCTCGCCGCGCCTGAAACAGGCCAGGATTTTCTGATAAACGCCCTTGCGGACAGCAGTGTCGGCATCCAGCCGCAGGGGACGGGCGGCTGGAAAATGCCGCCGCAGCTCCTCCTCCACTTTCTGCGTTCCGGCGCCGAAATGGCGGATGTAGCGGCTGCCGCAGGCTGGGCAAACCGCAGGATACGGTTCCTGGTGGTCGCAGTAGTGGCAGCACAGCATGGCGGAGGTACTGTGAAATTTCAGGGATACATTGCAGGCCGGGCAGCGCATGACATGCCCGCATGTACGGCACAGCACAAAAGTGGCATAGCCTCTCCTGTTCAGAAAAATAATAGCCTGCCTGCCCGCCGCCAGGGTGTCCCGGAGCGCTGCCTGCAGCGTGCGGCTGAAGATGCTTTTATTGCCGCTTTTCAGCTCTTCCCGCATATCCACAATTTCCACCGGCGGCAGCGGCCGGTCCGCAATCCGCCGGGGCAGCTTGGCCAGAAGGTACTCGCCGCGCAACGCTTTGGTGTAAGATTCCAGCGACGGGGTGGCGCTTCCCAGGATTACCGCCGCCCCGTGCATTTCCGCCCGCCGCAGGGCAATGTCGCGGGCATGATAACGCGGCACCTCTTCCTGTTTATAAGTTATTTCATGTTCCTCATCGAGTATAAGCAGGCCCAGTTTCCGCACCGGGGCAAAAACGGCGGAGCGCGCACCGATCACCACCAGCGCTTCCCCCCTGGCCACACGGCACCACTCATCGTAGCGCTCCCCCGCCGAGAGGCGGCTGTGCAGGACTGCCACACTGCTGCCAAAGCGGGCGACAAAACGCTCCGTCATCTGGGGGGTCAGGGCAATTTCCGGCACCAGGACAATGCTCCCCAATTTTTTTTGCAGCATGCAGGCAATAGCCTGGAGGTAGACTTCCGTTTTCCCGCTGCCCGTCACGCCGTAAAGCAGCATGGGTTTGGGGCGGCCTTCGCTGCTTCTGGCAAGCTGCGCCAAAACCTCCTGCTGTGCCGGTGTTAACTGCAGCGGCGCTTCCCTGACTGCACTTAACCCGGCCAGGGGATCCCTTCTGACAGGCAAAACAATCAGCCGCACCCAGCCTTTTTTCTCCAGGGTGCGCACTGTGTCCCTGCTGACACCTCTTTTTTCAAGGTCGGTCAGGGAGACAGGCCCTGACTTCAGCAACTGCAGGGCAAGCTGCTGCTTGCTGCCCCTGGCGCCGGCGCTTGCGCCCGCCTTTGTCAGCTCGGCATATTTTGCCGTTTTTGCTTTGTGGCCGCCTGCCGCTTTCAGCGTGGCAGGAACCATGGCTTCCAGAAAATCAATGACGGAGCAAAGGTAGCGCTTCGCCCCCCAAAAAGCCAGGCTGATGAGCTCAGGCGTTAAAACCGGCTGCTCGTCGAGGACAGCCAGGATGTCTTTCAGCTGCTGCTCAACCCCCGGGGCTGTTTTATCGGTCAGGGCGATACAATAGCCCGGAACGGTACGGCTGCCGAAAGGCACAAGTACCCGGCTGCCCGGTTCCACGGACAGGGAAGGAGGAATACGGTAAGTAAAAGCCCGATCCTCTTTCAGGTTGTGGATTTTGACAATAATCTCGGCATATTTTGACATGCTGCCGTCCCCCGTTTAATTCTCCTCTCTCTTTCAACATTTTTCCCCCGTTCCCCTCCCGCTTCACCGTCTCTTGCATAAACACATCTTCCCGGCGTATAATGGTGACGGAGGTAGGAAAAATGAGTATTAACTTTGCAGCACTGGTACGCAACAACCGTTCCTGGCTGGTTCTGGCAGTATGTTTTTTTCTTGGCGGTTTTTTTCTGTCTTATACCACCTTTTCACAGGATCCGGAAATGGTAAAGCTTTTGGAAGAGTCTTCCCTGACAATGCTGCAGGAGTTGGGCGAAGAAGTTTTCACCGTCTCCCCCCTGCAGGGCCTTTTAATTCTTTTTCTGCATAATATGTCTTCCGTGATATCCATTATGTTTCTTGGTTTCCTGCTTGGTTTGCCCGCCCTTTTTTCCGCTCTGGCGAACGGCGCCGTCCTTGGCCTGGTGGCTTTTCAACTGGCCGAAAGCGGCACGTCTCCACTGCCTTTCCTTGCGGCCGGGATACTTCCGCACGGCATCTTTGAACTGCCGGCTTTTTTCCTTAGTGTTGCCCTCGGCCTGAAGCTGGGCTACCACTTGGTTTTCCCCTTCCCGGACAGGTCCCGCGGCCAGACATTACGTTTCATACTGGCGGAAATGGGCTTTTCCCTGCCTTATCTCGCCGGTCTGCTGGCCGCTGCTTCAGCGGTGGAAGTGCTGCTAACGCCGCACATCCTGACAAAGTTTATATAACCCAAAAAGGGCGAGTACTCGCCCTTTTTTCTTTGTCCTCCCTTTTCCGGCACGGTACGCTCTCCGCCCCGGCAAAGCAGCGCCGACCGGCACAGGCGCCTTTTATTTTTTCGCGCGTTCAAAACCGATTTTCCCTGCGGCAATCTCCTCCAGGGCAATGGAAACGTCTTTCTTCGAATTTGTTTCTACCAGTTTAGGTGCATTCTCATTCAGCATGCGCGCCCGCTTGGCTGCGGCAATTACCAGGGTATATTTACTGTCCATTTTCTCCATCAACTTGTCTATGGAAGGATAAATCATTTTTTTACCTCCTCGGCCAGAGCCTGAATCAGGTTGTGATTCCTGCTGACACGCAGCTTTTCCGCCATGATAATGGCAAAAATCCTGTCCCTGGCCGCAGGGACGCTGTCATTTACGACAACATAATCGTATTGGTGGGCCTGTGCTATCTCCAGCGCCGCTGCCGTCAGGCGTTTTGCCAGGTTGTCCATACTTTCCGTGCCACGGTTGGTAATGCGGCTGCGCAGCTCCGCGCCGGACGGCGGCAACAAAAAGATAAAAACACCCTCCGGATAAGTATGCATCACCTGCTGCGCGCCCTGGGGATCAATCTCCAAAATAACATCGCGTCCCGCTGCCAGCATCTTTTCCACTGTTTTGCGCGGTGTCCCGTAATAATGGTCATAGACGCAGGCGTATTCAAGAAATTCGCCGGCAGCAATAGACTGCTCGAACTCTTCCCGGCTGACGAAGAAATAATTAACCCCGTCCTGTTCACCGGCACGGGGTTGACGGGTTGTTTTCGATACCGACAGGACAAGGTCAGGCTTCTTTTCCAGCAGTGCCTGACACACCGTGCCTTTCCCTGCTCCTGAAGGACCTGAAATCACAATGAGTAAACCTGTCTGCACCGCAATTTCCTCCGGTTTTTTATTCCTCTTCTTCTGCCAGTACAGATTCCTTTGTTTGCAGGCGGTGTTTAACAGTTTCCGGCTGGACCGCCGACAAAACAACATGGCCGCTGTCTGTAATAATAACGGCACGAGTCCTGCGGCCGTATGTAGCATCAATCAACATGCCGCGATCCCTGGCCTCGGTAATGACACGCTTAATCGGTGCAGATTCAGGGCTGACGATGGCAATGATTCTGTTGGCGGAAACGATGTTGCCAAATCCTATGTTAATTAATTTGATTTGCAAAGCGGGAACCTCCTTTGATTACAACAAAGCGAAATTGGTAGTCCCGGTGAACCCTGCTAATAGTATAACGGATTTGCGGTAAAAAATGCAAGGGGTGAAAAGAAGATACCGCAAACACGCTCATTCTATATTTTGCACCTGCTCACGTATCTTTTCAAGCTCGGATTTCATTTCCACCACTAATCTTGCCACCTCGTAGTCGTTGGCTTTGGCCCCTATGGTATTCACTTCCCGGAAAAGCTCCTGGGTTAAAAAATCCAGCTTCCGTCCCACCGGCCCCGTTTCCTGCAGTGCCGCCTTGAAAGCTTCCAGGTGGCTGCCGAGCCTGACCAGCTCTTCGGTTACATTGCAGCGGTCGGCAAAAATGGCGGCCTCCATCAGCAGGCGGGAAGAATCTATTTCCGCCTGCGACAGGAATTCCTGCAAGCGCTCGGCCAGCCTGCTGCGATATTCAGCCACAATCAGCGGAGCCCTCTCCTCCACCTGACGGGAAAAATCGGCCACCAGCTGCAAGCGCGGCAGCAGGTCCGCTTCCAGGCGGGCACCCTCTTCCAGGCGCTGCTTTTGCAGTTTTGCCGCCGCAGCATCTAGCACGGGCAAAAGCTCGCTCCAGACCTTGTCCAGTTCTGTTTCCGCCTTCTCCACCCGCAGCATGTCGGGAATACGTGCAAGAATTTCCAGGACAGGTGCATCATGGACGCCGCAGATATCCTGCATTTCCGCCAGTGCTTTCCTGTATGCAAAAAGCAGCTTGCGGTCCAGGACAACATTCACCGCCTCCGCCTCTTCCGGATTCCAGGCAATGTTGACTTCCACCCTTCCCCTGCTCAGGAACTGCTGCAGACGCCGCCGGACTTTTTCTTCCAGCGCCTGTATTTCTCTGGGCATGCGGATGTTGATATCAAGATACCTGTGATTTACGGAACGCAATTCCACCTTAAAGTAGTTTTTCTCCCCGGCAGTGCTTTCCGCCTGCCCGTAGCCTGTCATGCTTTTGATCATCAACTTACCTCTCTTTATGCATGTGTTTTCCCTTTCTATTGTAACAGAAAAATTGAACATGGCAAATTCAGTTATTTTCTTAACGTGGCGGCCCGGGGCAGGAAAATGGCTTTTAGCAAAGCCAGCAGGCCGCTTAATATTTCCGGGGCGACGGCTGCCCCCGCAATCAGCAGCCACTGTTTTGCCGAAAGAGGAGTAGTGACAAAAACTGCCGTCAGACCGGGATGATAGAGGACCAGGGCAAGCAAAAGCAGGGAGGAAAAAACGGCGGCCAAAAGCCACACGTTGGAAAAAATACTGACCTGCCAGACGGTCAGCTGCTCGCTGCGGCAGTCAAAAACATAAACCAGCTGGGCAATAACCAGCGTCACAAAAGCCATGGTCCGGGCCGTGTCAAGACCGGCACCCCTGCCAAGGGCAAAAGCAAAGATCAGGACAGAGGTCAGACCGATCACAAGGCCGCGTCCCAGAATCTTTTCCCACAACCCGCGGGCAAAAATACTCTCGGCAGGGTGGCGCGGCTTCCTTTCCATCACCCGGCTGTCGGAGGGATCAATACCAAGTGCCATAGCCGGCAAACCGTCCGTCACCAGGTTGATCCAGAGAATTTGAATGGGGCGCAGCGGCAGGGGCAGCCCCGCCAGCATAGCCAGCAGCATGGTCAGAATTTCTCCCGTATTGCAGGCCAAAAGGAAGCGAATAAACTTGCGGATATTTTCATAGATGCCGCGCCCTTCCTCCACAGCGTTGACAATGGTGGCAAAATTGTCATCCGCCAGCACCATGGCCGCCGCTTCCCTGGTAACATCGGTACCGCTCACCCCCATGGCAATGCCGATATCGGCTTCCTTGACCGCCGGTGCATCATTGACCCCGTCTCCCGTCATGGCTACAATATG
>JAAYMN010000109.1 GCA_012521345.1 Bacillota bacterium | reverse complement strand
TGTCTTCAATTTCTTGTAAATTTGACAGCATCTCAAATGATTTTGTAACTTTTTCGTTAGATAGCGCTTTAGAAGCACAGTTGGTATATTTTAATTTAAACTCTTCAGGTGTCAGCGGATTGTCTCGCATTCCTTTTGATATTAGTACTTCCTTATAAATCTCCCGTCCATCTTTTAACTTAATTAAAACACTCTTGGGATCAAATTCAGTGAAAGAACCCTGGCTAGGCATTGGAAATTTTACTACCCATTTCATCTTATCAATTAAACTCAAAACCTCTGGTTGGTTAACCATTTCATCAGTAAAATGATCCAAATTAACAGGTCCAGAAATTAGTGCTCTTGCTACTGTGTACTCCAAACTAAATTTTCCCTGCAATCCCGTTTTTGGGCGATGATAAATAAGAGGAAGCTCGGCTACCGGATTAACTCCCAGCTCTATTTCCAAAATATCATCTAAGGAGAATTCATAGTTTTTCTTAATATCTAAAACAGCGTCAATAGCAAAATGCGTTCCCCCGCAGGAAGGATAAGGCTTAATCAACAAACCTTCGGCATTTGTTATAATAAAAGTTTTGCCCAGATTTTTAGTTATTTCTTTCCAATCCACTATCTCGTTATGACCAAAAGCTTTAATAAAACCTCTCTCTACTTCAAATATATTTTCCCTAGCTGTGTATCCACTTTGAGCTAAAAGTACAGCCTGAATACCATTAGCAGCAGCCTGTCCGGCATGAAGCGGTTTGGTCATAGTTCCGTTATTAGCTCTTATGCCAGAAGCTAAAGATGCAGCTATGCCCATGGACATTTTTATCTGGTCAGCATTTAATTTAAGCAGCCATGATATAGCAGCCGCGGCGCCTATGCTCCCTAAAGTACCAGTAATATGCCAACCCTGATCATAGTGATTTTTTTTCACCAACCATGGTATGCAAGCACAAACTTCGAAGCCAATCACATAAGCTGCAAGAATATCCCGGCCAGAAGCTCCCATGCTTTCACCTACGGCAAGAATAGCGGGAGCAATAGCCACGGTTGGATGCCCATAAAATGCCATTGACCAATCATCATAATCTAAAGCATGTCCAATGGCTCCATTAACAAGTGCCGCCTGATATGTCGATGTTTTATAACCGCTGCCAATAATACTGGCCTGGGGATTTCCTCCCATTTTTTCAACATAGCCTTGTAGTATTTTACAAAGATCTTCCTGAGAACCGGCCAGAGCTACGCCAACAAAATCGGTAATTCCCATACGGGCAATATCAATAGCTTCTTGTGGAATATCTTCATAATTTGTGTTTGCAATAAACTTACTAATTTCATCGGAAAAAATATCTTTTGTTTTCATTTTTATCCCTTTCATCCCTCTGAAGTCACAGTCAGATATCTAAATTTAATTTCTTCATTATAACAATTTGTAAAGCGAAATTCCTTAGTAAAATGTAACCAGTGCCACCATAGGCGGAAACACCTTCACGCCATGTCCCAAAACCGTGCTATCCGGTTTCCTTCCAACTCGAAAACTGTATTTATTACAGTTTTACTTGAAGCTACTTCTTTGAAGCATAAAATGCAGCCCAACACATTTAATATGAGCGTCTTTGAGTTTTCTATCACATCCTTAAGAATGTCCTTATACTTCTTATTTCGCCTTGCAACACTATTTTTTAGCAATTATTTGTTTATAAAAGCAATTCTTCCCCCTTTATATTTTTTATTGAATAACAACTATTTGTCGTTTATTTAAACATGCAAAGAGCATGCCAAAATAAAAAATGCTAAAAAAACTTTTAGCAGAAAATAAACAGGTTTATAAACCTACGAGCAACCGTATAAAAGCCCTATCTCTTTACAAATTCAAAAACTATTAGAACCAATTATTCTCTTTGCTATTAAAATTTTTTTTAGCAGAAATAAAATTATATCAGCAATAGATAACGTTTTTAAGTGATGTTTCATTTTAGTTTTAATTTGTTACAATTTGTTTTAATTAGGTTCAAATTGTTTCAGCTTTCTTAGAGAGCGCCACGACTTTGCCCGCACTTTTTATCGGCACCGGCATCCACCAGGATTGAAACACCCGTGACACTCCGGAATTCGCCGCTTTATAAGTCTGAACGAAGGTAGGAAGCATAGTTCTACTACTCCGGAACTGAGTCTTTTACCATCAGTCTTCTTTGTAACGCTGCTCAATCTCCTGCCATGCTGCCATACCCATTGTGTTGAAAAGTTCACGGCTATCCGGCGCATCTGGGATGGCATCCCAGCTACAGCCTTCTACGATAATCTTATCAAGAATTCTACGCAACAGTACGCTGGCACCAAAGGCCAAGACATCTGGGAAAATTAAAATTTTAAAGCCCAACTGCTCCAGCTCTTTGGCGGTCAGGCGCGGCGTTTTACCCCCGATTACTTGATTGGCCAACAGCGGTACCTGATGCCCGAAGGTTTTGCCGATCTTTTCAACCTCATCTATTGTCTGAGGGGCTTCGATAAAGAGGATATCCGCACCCGCCTCCATATACATCTTTCCGCGCTCGATAGCCTCTTCGAAGCCGAACACTGCACGAGCATCGGTCCGGGCCATGATCATCGTATCCTCATAATACTTTTCCCGGCTGGCGGCGCGAATTTTTTGTACAAACTCCTCAGCCGGAACGCAGGCCTTCCCCTCCAGATGTCCGCAGCGTTTCGGTGCGACCTGGTCCTCAAGCTGGATACAAGCAACGCCTGCGGCTTCAAGTTCATGCACCGTCCTAATCACGTTTCGCACATTCCCATAGCCGGTGTCCGCATCACATATATAAGGGATCTCCGCTTTGATTGTCAGCGCACGTGCGATCTGCACAACGTCGCTCATGGTTGTCAGGCCGATATCCGGCTCTCCAATTGCGCTGGCGGCAACCCCGGCGCCGGACAGGTACCCTACCTGAAAGCCCGCCTGTTCCGTAACACGGGCCGATATGCCATCATAAATGCCTGGCGCCATTATTATGCCGGGCTTGCTGAGAAGCTCGCGAAGCACTTTACCTGGATTCTTCAGCATTTGATCGTCTCCTTTTCTGTTAATCCATATATCCTTCCTGAATCAGCAACTCTTCAATACCGCCGGCCAAAAGAATGTCAACCATTAATTTGGAAAGCTTGTTTCCCGTGCGGGTTTCACCGGTCCGTAAGTTTGTAACCGTTCCCTCCAGCATATTAATCTCCGCGATGTCACCCTCTTCAAACATTTTGCTGACACCGGGGCACTGCAACGCCGGAAAACCATAGCTGATAGCGTTACGGTAAAACAACCCGTTGATACTGTCGGCCACCATGCACGCAAGCCCCAGCCTCCGCAGCAGTACTGCACCGGGTCTGCTGGAACCGGTGCCGAAATTCTTTCCGGCAATTAGGATATCACCAGGTTTAACAAGCGAAGACCATCCGGGCCTGTTATCGCTGAACACCAGTTTAACCTGTTCTTCGGGAGATACCCGGAAGGCACTATGGGGAAATATGAGATCAGTGTTGATCTCATCTCCAAATACCCATACTCTACCTTTTAGTTTCACAATCAACCCTCCAAAAACTCTCTGGGATCGGTAATTCTGCCTGTCAAAGCGGACGCGGCGGCCGTGGCCGGTGAGCAGAGCATAACTTCGCTCTCCGCGTCTCCCATCCGCGCTTTAAAGTTTCTTGTTGTGGTCGAAAGGCAGCGCTCTCCGGGGCCTAGCAATCCCATATGCCCACCATAACAAGCCCCGCAGGTAGCGTTCGTTACAACGGCACCTGCCTCAACCAGTGTTTCAAGGTATCCCGCTTTCAGCGCCTCGAGATATATTTTCTGTGACGCCGGGGTCACAATAAAACGAACCCCCCTGGCCACGCGCTTTCCTTTGACGATTGATGCCACTAGGGCAATATCCTCAAGGCGGCCGTTGGAGCAGGAGCCCACAAGGACCTGATGGACCTCGGTGCCTGCAACATCCGCGACCGGACAGCAATTGTTCGGTATATAGTGTGGCAATGCGACATACGGCGTTAAGCTGCTTAGATCAATATCCCGAATAGCGTAATAGACAGCGTCGGGATCCGGGTCAACGGCATCGACCTCCTGGTCGCCACGTTCTTCCAAAAATTCGCGGAGCACACTGTCACAGGGGAAAATAGCAAATTCGGCGTTAATTTCGGCACACATGGTCGCTACACTCTGCCGTTGGGGAATGGTCATGTTCCCCACGCCTTCGCCGCCAAACTCCACATTCATGTTGGTTGCGTCACCATAGACACCAGCGATGTATAAGAATAAATCTTTACCGGTGACGGCCCGGCTGGGAAAACTACCATGAAGATTGTAAAGTATCGTCGGACTCACCTGATACCATGTCTCACCCTTGCACCAGATATACACCATTTCAGCGGGCCCGAATCCGCGGGCCGCCGCGTTCATAGCACCGGCGGCGCAGGTATGGGAATCACCGGCGGCGATGAGCCTTCCCGGTGCCGCAAAACCTTCTTCAACAAGCAACTGATGGATTACAGCATGTTCACCCACATCATAAAAATTTTTGATCCCGTGCTTTTTCACAAAGGCTCTGGCTTTAACTGCGCCCAGTGCATCCTTCGCTGTGGGGGCTGGAACTGCGTGGTCGAGAAGGACGACACATCTGTCGGGATCTGCTATCCTGTTTATCCTCTCGAAATCAATCTGACCGGCAACAGTGAAGAACATATCGTGACAGACAGCCACATCCACACGGCACGTCAGGATATCGCCCGCACTCACGGCGGGCACTCCTGCATGGCGCGCCAGAATCTTTTCCGACATCGTCATTCCCATTATTTGTCATCTCCCAGCTTATTGAAACACATGGTTCGGAACATATACATATCCCTCCATAATACGGCGTGCCGTACGGGAATAGGTAACGCGCTTGGCTACCACGCCGTCAGGCGTAATAGCACACTCGGCTTCAACGTCGATTATCCCTGCGGGATGGCCAATAAGAATTGTTTGCCGGCCGGATGCCGGTTTTACTATTTCGTTAACAACCGTGCCGGGCACAACAGCTGCCATACCGGTTGCGCAGGAAACACTACCGGCAAACGTCTGATGCATTTTTCTCAAAATAATCATCCGCGCCAGGAAATCCACCTCCTGAGCCTTGATCAGTTTGCCGGTAAGATGATCGGTGTAATCCTTTGGCGGAGAGACAAAAACCACAAACGGCGTCGGATTTTTGAGCTCCCAGTCCTTAAGGCCCATCTTCCTGCACGCGGAAATGCGTATATTGTCGATAAGTTTCATAAAGTTCTCGTTTCCGTCAACATCCGCAGGCTTTTCATCGCCTTTCATGCCGATATCTGAAGCACGTACAAAAATACAGGGATTTACGACATCCAGCAGTGATGCGTCCAACTGTCCGAAGCCCTCAACATCCAGTTTGTCCACGGAGTTTCCCGTAGGTAAAAGTTTACCTGTT
>JAAYMN010000108.1 GCA_012521345.1 Bacillota bacterium | reverse complement strand
GGCGGCTCGGTGACGCTGGAGAATGTTATTCCCGGCCACCTGGAGGCAGTCACGGCGAAACTCAGGGAAACGGGCGTGCAGGTGCGGGAAGAAAACGACAGGCTGCACGTGGAAGCACCGGCACGACTGCGGGCTGTGGAGTACGTCCGGACATTGCCCTACCCCGGTTTTCCGACCGACCTGCAGGCCCCGATAATGGCCGCCCTGGTGCGGGCCAGGGGGACCAGCATCATTATTGAAAATGTTTTTGACTCCCGCTTTAAGCATGTGGGAGAACTGAACCGCATGGGCGCCCAGATCACTGTGGCCACGGACAACCGGACAGCCATTGTCCATGGGGTGGATAAACTGACAGGTGCCATAGTTACCGCTCCGGATTTGCGGGCGGGCGCCGCCCTGGTTATAGCCGGCCTGACGGCCGAGGGTGAAACTGTGGTGGAAGGCCTGGAGCATATTGTGAGGGGTTACGAAAATCTGGACGGAGACCTGGCAAAACTGGGAGCTGACATTAGGCGTGTCCGCGGGTAGCGGGCTGCTGCCGGCAGCCCGCCGCCGGTGTCCGGCAGAAACAGGGAGGTAGATGATGGACAAGTCCTTGCGGAGACGAAGATACTACAGACGGCGCGCCCGGAAACCGGCCGCCGCAGCTGCCCTGAAGAAATACTTCCTGCGCTTGCTGCTTATTTTTGTCCTTGTCTGTGCTGTTCTGGGCATTTTGCGCTCCGACCTTTTTGGCCTCAAGGAAGTGACAATCACGGGCAATGAACTCACCCCGGAAGCGGAAATACGGGAGGCACTGCAAGTACAGCGGGGAGACAATGTCCTGCAGCTGGACCTGGACGCTCTGGAGGAAAGAGTACTGGCCATCCCCCGCATTGCACAGGCGGAAATCAGGCGTGTTTTGCCTGACGGGCTGCAGGTTGAAGTGGCGGAATATAAGACGCTGGTTCTGGTCCCTTACCAGGACTATTTCTTGGAGGTGGGGGAAAACGGCCTGATTTTGGGCTCAACCACTGATCCGCAGCAATCTGCCCTCCCCCTTTTGACAGGGCTTGAACCTGTAACGGGGAAAGTGGGGGAGAATATTCTGGACGGGCGCCTGCTGGAGCAGGTGCGGGAGTTGTGTTCCTCCTTGGCGGACGCAGGCGTGCCTGTTTCTGAAATTAACGCTTCCCGGGAAGAAAATCTGGTTGTTGTGACGATGGACGGTCTTTCCGTCTGGCTGGGAAATAAAAATTTTGCCGAAAAAGCACAAGTCCTGCTGCAGATTCTGGGACAGCTGGGCGGCCGCCGGGGGGAAGGCTATCTTGATTTGCGTGTTCCTACGGCGCCTGCTTTCCATATCATAGAAGCAAAAAACACAAAAAACAATTAGCCTAAAAAAAGGGAAAACTTCACTCTTGTTGAATAATTCTATAATAACGCAAACATATGCGGCGAGAGGGTGTTGTGTGATGAAACGCAACTTAATTTGCGGCCTGGATGTTGGCACTTCCCATGTACGGGCCATCGTCGGGGAAGTGGATCTGAACGGGACCATCAATATTATTGGTGTCGGGACAAGCCCTTCTCACGGTCTGAAAAAAGGGGTTATTGTCGATCTGGATAAAACGGTGGAAGCAATTACAAACGCGGTGGAAGAAGCCGAGCGAATGGTGGGCACAACAATACCCTCCGTTTTTTTAGGTATAGTTGGTTCCCAGGTGGGGCTGATAGACAACCGCGGGGTGGTTGCTGTGGCCGGTGCCGATAAAGAAATTACGGAAGAGGATGTGGAGCGTGTTCTGCAGGCCGCAAAGGTGATTGCCCTGCCGCCGGATCGGGAAATCATCGATGTGATACCGCGTGAATTCATTGTCGACGGCTATGACGGGATTCGTGACCCGGTAGGTATGGTAGGCGTACGGCTGGAAGTAGATGCCATGATCATTACCGGCATGATCACTTCCCTGCGCAATCTGTACCGCTGCGTGGAAAGGGCAGGCCTGGAAATAGAAGGAACTGTTCTCACTGCCTTGGCGAACGCGGAAGTGGCGCTGACCAGGGATGAAAAGGAACTGGGAACAGTGCTTTTGGATCTGGGCGGCGGGACTACGGAAATAGCCGTTTTCCAGAACGGCTACCTGAAAAATCTGGCCGTCCTGCCCGTGGGAGGCGACCATATTACAAACGACATTGCGGTAGGCCTGCGGACAACTTTGCAGCACGCCGAGCGCCTGAAACTTGACCACGGGGTGGCCCTGCAAAGTATGGCGCCGGAGGGGGCCATGCTGGAGTTGCCTCATATTTCCGGCAAAGAAGCACGGAAAGTACAGAAAAAAGAGCTGGCAATGATCATTGAATCACGGCTGGTGGAAATACTGCAGATGGCAGTCGAGGCATTGGCGGAGATGGGAATCAAGGAGCCGCTTCCGGCCGGGATTGTCCTGACCGGCGGCGTTTCCCTGACGGACGGACTGCCGGATTTGGCCGAGCAAATTTTTCAGTCTGCAGTACGGGCTGCCCAACCGGGATACGTGGGGGTGAAAAGTCCGATTTATTCCACAGCGGTGGGAATTATTCATTATATTCAGCATACACAGTTACATAACTTGCGGGAATATAAAGGCGGCCGAACTGCGCTGCCAGGTTTTTTCGGCCGAGTCAAAAGCTGGTTTTTGGAAATGTTTGATTAAACTGCGTGATTGGGAAGGGGAGGCTATCTTTGATTGAGTTTGAGATGGAGATGGAGCAATTTGCACAAATAAAGGTTATTGGTGTGGGAGGCGGCGGCAGCAATGCGGTAAACCGCATGATTGAGGCCGGTCTGCGCGGGGTTGAATTTATTGCCGTGAATACCGACGCCCAGGCGCTGTACCTGTCCCGTTCGGAGCACAAGCTGCAGATTGGCGAAAAGCTGACCAAGGGCCTTGGAGCCGGTGCGAACCCGGAAATTGGCTTGCAGGCTGCGGAAGAAAGCAGAGAAGAAATTAAGGAAGCCCTGAAAGGGGCGGACATGGTTTTTGTCACGGCCGGTATGGGCGGCGGTACCGGCACGGGTGCAGCCCCGGTAATTGCCGAAATCTCCCGCGAGCTGGGCGCGCTCACCGTTGGGGTCGTGACCAAGCCTTTCACTTTTGAAGGGCGGCGCCGCCAGCAGGCAGCGGAGAAAGGCATTAATTTGCTGAGGGAGAAAGTTGATACGCTGATTGTCATCCCCAATGACAGGCTGCTGCAGGTGGTTGACAAGCGTACTCCCATCCTGGAAGCTTTCCGGATTGCCGATGATGTCCTGCGTCAGGGCGTGCAGGGGATTTCCGACCTGATAGCTGTTCCCGGCCTGATCAACCTGGATTTTGCCGATGTGAAAACAATCATGAAAGAAACAGGCGCAGCACTAATGGGTATCGGTGTAGGCTCCGGCGACAACCGTACCCTGGAGGCGGCCAAGGCAGCCATTTCCAGCCCGCTTCTGGAAACATCCATTGACGGCGCCCGCGGCGTCCTGCTGAATATTACGGGCGGTCCCAGCCTGGGCCTCTTTGAAGTGAATGAAGCCGCCGATGTGGTGGCCGAGGCTGCCGACCCGGATGCCAATATTATTTTCGGTGCCGTGATTGACGACAGCCTGGGCGATGAAGTCCGCGTCACCGTCATAGCCACCGGTTTTGACAACCGTGCCGCCGAGCGCAAGCAGATCATGCATGAACTGGCGCAGAAAAACTTTGCCAGCGAGGATATTGATATCCCGGCTTTCCTGCGCCGCAAACGCCCCTGATAGAAAAAAACGCTGCGGGTGACCCCGCAGCGTTTTTTTTGCAGGTACGGCAGGCGGCAGAACAATTTAGCCTTCGACACGAGGGTGTGACAAATTTCTTTGCGGAGATGGTTTATAATGTGGCATAGACATGGGCAGCAAAACATATAATGTAGCGGTTTTGTCCAACCATTCGCCTGGGGCGGGGTGTGACTCATGTATGTTGAAGATCTCCTGGCCCTGAATTTTGTGATGAACACAGCTTTGCTGTACCTGACGGCGCGCCTGACGGGCAAAGTTGTGGCAAGAAAACGGCTTCT
>JAAYMN010000010.1 GCA_012521345.1 Bacillota bacterium | reverse complement strand
CGGCGGGCTAACGGAGCTGCCGCGCAGCAGTCTGGAGGACTTAACGGCCATCAAGGGCCTGGGACCGGCCAAGGCCATTACACTTTTGGCGGCAGCCGAGCTTGCCGCCCGTCTCAGCAGCCGACTGCGGCAGGAGGCGGCCGTTGTTTCCACCCCCGCCGAGGCTGCGGAACTGGTCATGGAGGAAATGCGCCATTACCAGCGGGAGCATTTTCGCATTTTGCTGTTGGATACAAAAAACAAAGTCCTGGGTCTGGAAGAGATTTCAATTGGCAGCCTGAATACTTCCCTTGTTCACCCCCGGGAAGTTTTTCGCCCGGCCATCCGTAAAGCATGTGCCAGTGTTATCCTGCTGCACAATCATCCCAGTGGAGACCCCGAACCCAGTCGGGAGGACCTGGAAGTGACGCGCCGCCTGTGTGAAGGTGGGCGGCTTTTGGGCATCGAAGTGCTTGACCATCTGGTGATCGGCGACGGGAGGTTTGTCAGTTTCCGGGAACGAGGCCTGCTGCCCATACTGCGGTAGCTGCTTTTGGCTGACAATATCTTCTCTATTGTGTCTGTGTTGAAAACTGATATAATAACAAGTAGCTGATTCAACAATGAAGGGAGACGCACACATGCGCTTTATTACAAGATATTTCTCACGCGACATTGGTATTGACCTGGGAACGGCAAATACGCTGGTTTTTGTCAAAGGCAAGGGTATTGTCCTGCGGGAACCTTCCGTTGTTGCCATTCGCCGTGACACAGGTGCCATTCTCGAAGTTGGCGAAGAGGCCAAGAGAATGATTGGCCGGACCCCGGGAAATATTGTGGCTATCAGGCCTATGAAGGACGGGGTCATTGCCGACTTTGACGTGACGCAGACTATGTTGCGCCATTTTATTGCAAAAGCGTACAAGCGGAAAAGCATGTTCAAAGCGCAGGTCGTTGTATGTGTGCCCTCCGGTGTCACTGAAGTGGAAAAACGGGCGGTAATTGATGCCACCAAACAGGCAGGGGCCAAAGAAGCCTTTTTAATTGAAGAACCCATGGCTGCGGCCATTGGTGCCGGCTTGCCGGTGGAAGAACCAACGGGAAGCATGATTGTGGACATCGGCGGAGGGACTACTGAAGTCGCCATCATTTCCCTCGGCGGCATCGTAGTCAGCCGCTCCATCAGAGTGGGCGGCGACGAAATGGACGAGGCCATTGCCCATTACATTAAAAAGAACTACAATCTGATGATTGGTGAGCGAACGGCGGAAGAAATTAAAATTACCATCGGTACCGCAAAACGTGACAAAAACAATCCCAAAACAATGGAAATCCGCGGCCGCGACCTGGTGAGCGGCCTGCCCAAGACACAGCAGATCAGCGATGAGGAAATCGAACAGGCTTTGGCCGACCCGGTGGCGAGCATTCTGGAAGCTATCAAAATTACCCTGGAAAAATCACCGCCTGAACTGGCGGCGGATATTATGGACAAAGGCATTGTGATGACAGGCGGGGGCGCCCTTTTGCACGGCTTGGATCAACTTGTGGCCATGGAAACCGGCATGCCTGTCTATGTTGCGGAAAACCCGCTTGACTGCGTGGCTACGGGGGCAGGCAAAGCTCTGAGCGAAATTGATTTGTTGCGTAAAATTGCTTTTACCCCGCGCCGGGTAGGATAGCAGCCGGGGACGGGATAAAAGGTGAAACCGGTGCTTATTCCCAAAAATAAAAATCAGCGGAAAAAAATTCTGAAGAAGACGCTGGCCATTTTGTCCGCTATGGTTCTTTTACTTCTGCTTGCCGCTTATACGGTTAACCGGCAGGGTGCAACGTGGCCGGAAATAATTTTGCAGGAAGTAGTAGCCCCTGTTCAAGGGGCTTTTCAACGTCTGACTTATGCGGTGGAGGAAATGCTGGCGGCAATCAAACACTACCAGGAATTGCTGGCGGAAAACGCGGAACTCCGCTCCCGGCTAAGTCGGGCCGTTGCCTTGGAGGCGCGCCTGACGGAACTGCGCAAGGAAAATGAGCGGTTGCGCCGCATGCTTGGGCTGCGTGAAACTTCGGAATATGAGCTGATTGCAGCGGAAGTAATTGCCCGGGACCCGAACAACTGGTTTTCCACTGTAACCATTAACAAAGGTTCCAGACATGGCGTAAAACAGTGGATGGCTGTTATTACCACAGACGGCCTCATCGGCAGCGTCCTTTCCGTTTCGCCATCCACAGCCCAGGTGCAGCTGTTAACCGACACGCGGCGCAGTGTGAGCGCCGTTGTCCAGCGTTCCCGGGAAACAGGGGCGGTGGGTACAGTGGAGAGTGATCCGCAAAGTCCCGGCTACCTGCGGATGATGAAGCTGCCGCGGGATGCCAATATCCTGCCCGGGGATACAGTGGTTTCTTCCGGTTTGGGTGGAGTTTTCCCCAAAGGACTTTTAATCGGTTCGGTGCTGGCAGTAGAGGAAGACGAACAGGGGCTGACAAGTTATGCCACCCTGCAGCCCGCTGCCAATTTCAACCGTTTGGAAGAAGTTTTTGTCGTGGTTCCGGGAGCCGTAACAGAACCGGAAAGTAAGGAAGAACCACCGCAGGAAGGGGATGTTTCCTAGATGGTGGTTTTAATTACAGCTTTGCTTTTTGTCCTTGGTATCGCCCTGCAGGGCTCTGTCCTGGCACTGGCCGGCACCGCCGGCGTCCATCCTGATTTTTTGCTGATTGTCACAGTGTCCCTGGGTATCCTGGGCGGGCCGAAAAACGGTGCCATCATAGGGGCGTGTGCCGGGCTGCTGCAGGATATCCTTTTTGGCTCTCCCCTTGGCTTTTTTGCCGCTGTCAAAATGCTGGCAGGTGCGCTGGCCGGGATGTTTGCCGATGATATCTATAAGGATATGACTGCGGCACCGATGACGCTAATTGCTTTCATCAGCGCTTTTACCGATCTCTTTACCTACCTCTTGATAAAACTTTTTGCACTGCCCTTGCCCTATGCCTTTTCGGCCTATTTGCAGGAGTATGTGGCGGTGAGGATTGCTTACCATTTCTTTCTGACGGGTGTTATCTACCCGCCGCTTTTCCGTGTCCAGCGGCGGCATGCTTTATTTCCCGAAAAATCTGTCGAGGAGTAGGGAAGCTTATGACAAAATCCCTGCAAAAAAGACTGCGTTTTTTTGTTTTGGCAGTATTGATTGTAACCATGCTGCTGACTGCCCGACTGGCTTGGCTGCAGATTTATCAGTATGAATATTATGTTGCCAAAGCGGAAAACAACCGCCTGCGCGAACTGCCTATCACGGCGGCCCGCGGTGAAATCAGGGACCGCAACGGAGAAGTTCTGGCCAAAAACAGGCCGGGCTTTGCCGTGTCCCTGCTGGACCTGGAAAAAGCCTATAAGGACGAAGTGATTGCGCTGCTCAGCGAAATTCTGGCTGTCAGCCCGGAAGAAATCAAAAGCAAAATTGCCACGCAGCAGTATAAAAGTTTTGCTCCCATCCGCATTGCCGACGACGTTTCTACGGAAATCGTGGCCAAGGTGGCGGAACACCAGACTGAACTGCCGGGTGTGATTATTGAAACCACGCCTGTCCGTATTTATCCAGGGCAAACACTGGCAGCCCATGTCCTTGGCTATGTCGGTACCATTCAGGCCGACCAGTATCAGAAATGGGGCAAGGAAAAAGGATACCGCATCTCTGATATTGTGGGGCAGACAGGGATTGAGCTGGCGTTTGAGGAATACCTGCGGGGCAAGGACGGCGCCGAAGTGGTGGAAACAAACCATTACGGGCAGCGGGTCAGGGAGCTTGGCACAGTTCCTCCCGTTTCCGGGAACAATTTGACCCTGACCCTGGATGCGCGCCTGCAGCGAATTGTCGAAAAAGCACTGGCCGATATCATCGTTGGCCTGCAGGAAGGAGGCAACAGTCAAGCAGGCAAAGGGGCCGTTGTCGCCATTGACCCCAATTCAGGCGCAATCCGGGCCATGGCCAGCTACCCGGCTTACAACCCCAACACTTTTAATCAAGATTATTTGCAATTAATGAGCGATTCGGATTTGCCGCTGATCAATAAAGCCATTGCCGGCGCCTACCCTATCGGCTCCACTTTTAAAATGATTGTAGGTACGGCGGGCCTGGAGGAAGGTTTCATCAGCCCAACGACCCGTTTTGTTTGCGTCGGCCGCAAGGTTTATTTCCGTGGAGAACCTCCCAGGGGCTGCCATGGAGGCGCCGTGCACGGGGCTTCCAATGTGGTGCGTGCCCTGCAGGTTTCCTGCAATAATTTCTTTTTTGAGTTGGGCAAAATTATGGGTATAGACACCATCATTGAATATGCTGAGGACTTTGGCCTGGGAAAACCCACCGGCCTTAGGGATGTGCCCGGGGAAGTCAAGGGAACACTGCTGCGCCGGGAGGAGGGCAAGCCCTGGTATCCGGGCAATGTGCTGACTGCGGCCATCGGCCAGGGGCATGCCATCACGCCTTTGCAACTGGCAAACTACGGGGCTATACTGGCCAACAAAGGAACGCACTACCGGCCGTATTTGGTTCAGACAATTACTTCTCCCGAGGGCAAAACGATTTTTTCTGCCGAGCCGGAAGTGCTGAACAAAATGGATGTCAGCGAAACTACCTGGCAGACCATCCATGAAGGGTTGAAGGCAGTTACCGAACCGGGCGGAACGGGAAGCAGCCTGCGGACACTGCCCGTCAAAGTGGCCGCCAAAACAGGTTCAGCCCAGGCCAGTCAGGATGACAGCATCCTGCCGCACAGCCTGTTTCTCGGTTTTGCACCGGCGGATAATCCGGAAATTGCCCTTGCCGTCATCGTTGAGCACGGCGGCCTGGGTTACCAGGCGGCTGTGCCGCTGGCCAAGCAGATTTTGGCCGAATATTACGCTGAAGATAACGTTGAAATCAATGAGTAAAACGCTCGCAGGAGCGTTTTCCTTTTTATAGAATCAATGTCGTTTATTTTACGTGCTGGCAGGAATATGGCGCTCTCTGACGAAAAATAACTGAAGACATTGGTTTGCCGACGGAGGACGTTATGCATAAATATGCCGTTGAGTTTAAAGGAACAAGAGACGGGTTGACAATCTTCTGCCTGGAAGACGCTGCTTTTGACGATATTTTGGCTGATCTGGCGGAACGTCTGAAAGAACGTTCAGCTTTTTTTGGTGAAGCCGCGGTAAAAGTTGACGTGGGCCGGCGTGAATTGTCCGAGGAAGAGAAGGAAGCCCTCGTGGATGTTATTACCAGGTACAGCCACCTCCGGATTACGGAGATACAAAGCGGAGAAGAGCGTTCCCCGGCCGTGAGAGCTACCAGGCGTCAAAGAGAAAGGGAAGAGCTGAACCTTGACGGTTTTCAGGAAGGACACTGCCTGGTCATCAAGCGGACACTGCGCTCCGGGCAGTATATCCGTTTTCCCGGTACGGTGATCGTGATGGGCGATGTTAATCCTGGTGCTGAAGTTGTGGCGGACGGTGATATCTTTATTTTTGGCACACTGCGCGGGATTGCTCATGCCGGTGTTGGCGGCGACAGAAATGCTTGCGTTGCTGCCCTGCGCCTGGCGCCGACACAATTGCGCATTGCCGATGTTATTTCCCGTGCACCGGACAATGTATCATTGCCCGACACCCCCGAATATGCTTATGTCAATGATGACCGGATCCTGATTGCAGCGATTACCGCCAGGTGAAACGCGTTTAATAAAGACTGAAAAGAAGGGATTGAAGTGCATGGGAGAGGTTATTGTTATTACCTCAGGTAAAGGCGGGGTGGGAAAAACTACCACTACAGCAAATCTCGGGGTCGGAATGGCTCTGTTAAACAAAAAAGTTGCGCTCATTGATGCCGATATCGGCCTGCGCAACCTTGATGTGGTGATGGGGCTGGAAAACAGGATTGTGTATGACCTGGTGGATGTGGTCGAAGGACGCTGCCGTACCAGACAGGCATTAATCCGCGACAAACGCTATGAAAACCTGTATTTGCTGCCCGCAGCCCAGACGCGCGATAAAAGTGCCGTCAGCCCGGAACAGATGCGCAAGCTCTGCGAAGAGTTGAAAGAAGAATTCGATTATGTATTTGTGGATTGCCCCGCAGGGATAGAGCAGGGTTTTCGCAATGCCATTGCCGGTGCGGACAGGGCTATCATTGTTACCACCCCGGAGGTTTCTGCCGTTCGCGATGCCGACCGCATTATCGGCCTCTTGGAGGCGGCGGGGCTGCGCGGCCCCCGCTTGCTGATTAACCGCCTGCGGCCGGAAATGGTGAAGCGCGGTGACATGCTGGATATTGACGATATTTTGGAAATCCTGGCAATTGACCTGATTGGTGTTGTGCCGGATGACGAAAAAATCATTATTTCCACCAACAGGGGAGAGCCGGTAGCCGCACAGGAAAACGGTTCTCTTGCCGGACAGGCTTACCGCAATATCGTCCGCAGGATTATGGGAGAGGAAGTTCCTTTTCTTAATTTCTACCGGAACCGCTCTCTCCTGGGAAGGCTGAAAAAACTCATCGGCTTCGGCGGCTAGAAAGGAGTGGATCATGAACCTCAAAGCATTGCTCAAAGCCCTTACGGGCAAGCAGGACAGTAAAGATGTGGCGAAAGAGCGCTTGCGCCTGGTGCTAGTCCACGACCGGGCAAGTGTTTCACCGGAATTCCTGGACATCATTAAAGAAGAAATAATTCGCGTTATTTCAAAATACATGGAAATTGATGAGGGCAATACGGTGATTCAGATGCACCGCAGCGAGGGTACGGCTGTCCTGGAGGCAAATCTGGCCGTCAAGGCCATCCGGCGCACTTTTTAGTTCCCTTTTGTTCCCGCTTTACCTTCCGCTGAACCTGCCGTATAATAGTAGTGCCGGGAGGCCCCCGTGCACTATTTTTTTCTGTCCGCCGCCCGATGGAGTCAGGAGTGAAAACGTGTTTGAACGCAGACTCTGGCGCAATTTTGACTGGCTGCTGCTGATAAATGTGCTTGCCATTGTCGGCATCAGCTTGATTATTATTGCGAGTACAACAATAAATGCCACATCCGATCCATTATTTTATGTCAAACGCCAGGCTGTCCGTTTTGCAGTCGGTTTTTTTCTCATGCTCATAATTGTAAGTATAGATTACACCTATTTTTACCGTTTTGCTCCGTATATTTACCTGGCCAATGTCGCCCTTTTGCTCTTGGTTCTTTTTGCCGGCAAGGACAGCGGCGGCGCCCAGCGCTGGATTGACCTGAAAGTGTTTGAACTGCAGCCCTCCGAGTTTGCCAAGCTTGGCATTATCATCTCCCTGGCGCGGCACCTGGCGGCGCAGGAAGGAAACTTCGAGAGCTTTTTCAGCTCTCTGCCGGCATTTTTACATGTGGCTGTGCCCATGGTGCTGATTTTTAAACAGCCTGACCTGGGAACATCGCTGGTGTTTATTGTTATCCTTTTCGGCATGCTTTTTATGGCCGGCGCCAATTTTAAACACCTGCTGACATATATCTTTATAGGGATAGTTGTCGGGTTTCCGCTACTCTGGTTTAACATGAAAGATTATCAGCGTATGCGCCTCTTTATTTTTCTTGATCCCTACAAAGACCCTCTCAATGACGGCTATCAAATCATCCAGTCGCTGATAGCCGTCGGCTCCGGCGGAATTCACGGCAAGGGCCTTTTTGCCCAGGGGACGCAGAATTATCTCGGTTTTCTACTGGAACAGCATACTGATTTTATCTTTTCTGCTTTTGCCGAGGGCACAGGCTTTGTCGGCTCCGTAATCCTGCTTGTGCTTTTCATGTTTTTGATTCTCCGCATTATCCGCATTGCTTCCCAGGCAAAAGATTCCTTTGGTATGCTGGTCTGTATCGGCGTTGCCACCATGATGACTTTTCATGTCCTTGTCAATGTGGGCATGACCATCGGTATAATGCCGGTAACGGGGATGCCCCTGCCTTTCATGTCCTACGGCGGCAGTTCCCTGCTGATGAATATGATGGCCATCGGCGTTGTTCTCAACATCGGCATGCGCCGCCAGAAACTGATGTTCTGACCGAACTGCGTCTCAAATAAAAAAGTCGACAAGACATAGAATCAATGTCGGGGATATTCTACCTGCGGCATATGCAGCCGCAGGTTTTTCTGTTTCCGGCAGAAAATGAGTCCGGCCTATGGCCCGGACAGGATGCTTTGGAAATAATTTTGGTATATTCATGCTTTTTATAAATATACATGGAAAAGGACAAACCTCCGGGGAGTGAGAAAAATTGAAAGAGAAGAAGAGGTGGCAGAGACCTCGTTCAAGCCTGCGTGCCCGGCTTGAAAGCCGGAGGGAGCGCAGCGGCCAGTCCACTTACAGCGGTGTGGACGGTTTTGGGGGAGAGGGCTTGGCAGATATACCGCAGGCACTGCTCAGACAGCTGCGGGACAACATGTTTGAGAAGACAGTGACCGCCATTATTGTAGTGCTTTGCCTAGGGGTTTGCAGCCTGTTCAATTTTTCCCCGGCGGAGCGCATTACTGAGTATGCCTACCGGCTTACTGTCAGCAACATGGATCCCGCATCCTGGATCGATGCGGCAAAGCCTGTAATGCAGGCCATGCGTGAATTTAAATGGTTTAGAGGTAGTCAAGCTCCCCCGGCAGCGGTTGAAGATGAAAATGAACCAGGGGAGCCTTTAGGCAAAATGGTTGCTCCGGTGGATGGGGTTTTGGCCAGCCCCTTCGGGACGAGAGTAGCTGCAGACGGGGAAAGTCTGGAGATGCATTACGGGATTGACGTGGCCGCCGACCCCGGTTCCCCTGTTTATGCAGCTTTTGCCGGGATGGTCAACCTGGTGCAGGAACATGAAATATACGGGACCACCATTTATCTTATGCATGAAAATGACATGGTTACAATTTACGGGCGTGTTGCTGATGTTGCCGTCTCGGCCGGAGAGGAGGTGGCGGCGGGGCAGGTCATAGCAAAAGTGGCGCCCAAGGAAGGCGGGGGCGGGCATTTGCATTTTGAAATCTGGGAGGAGAAGCAGCCTGTGGACCCGGAAACATACCTGGTCAACTCCGGCAATGTGATAAAGCAGGATAGCCCGCTGCAGGAAGGGACGGACATTTATTAAGGGAGAGGCAGCATTTGAAACTGTTCCGGCTTGGCGGTATAAACTTTCATTTTCACTGGCTTTTTCTTGTCTTGCTTTTCGTTCTCGCCCTTTTGGGCTATCTCACGGAAACGGCGATACTATTCGGCCTGGTGCTCGGACACGAGCTTGTCCATTTGCTGGTAGCACGGGTCCAGGGGCTGGAAGTGGGGGAGGTGGAATTGTTTCCCTTCGGCGGCGTGGCCAGAATAGAAGATGTCCTGGAGCTTGATCCGCAGGTGGAAAGTATTGTTTCTCTGGCCGGGCCCCTTTTTAATTTCTCCCTTGTTGCCGCAAGCCTGCTTTTCTATGCCAACATCCCTGCCTGGCGGGAAAGCGAAATCCTGCTTTTTTTCATCCGCTGCAACCTGACCCTTGGTTTTTTTAACCTCCTGCCCGCCCTGCCCCTGGATGGCGGCCGGATTCTCAGAGCACGCCTTTCCGGTGTGCTTGGTTTTCAGCAGGCGACGGAGCTGGCCATCCGTCTCAGCCGGCTCCTGGCGCTCTTGCTGTTTTTTTTGGCGCTGTATCTTTATTACCTGGGGAATCTGCAAATTACCCTGGTGGCGGCCGCTTTCTTTTTATACTATGCTTCCGAGAAAGAGCGGACTGCGGCCATGTATGCCTTCATCCGCAGTCTGAGCCGGAAAAAGCTGCTTTTGCAAAAACAGGGGGTGATGCCGCTGGTAACTCTTTTGGCCTTGCCGGATACACCGCTCAAGGAAATCCTGCGCCGTTTTGCCATGAAAAAATATCACCGGATTTTGATTGTGGCAAAAGATGGCCGCATTCTGGGGGAAGCCATGGAAAACGATATTGTAGACACAGTCATTGCCAAAGGCATTTTTGCCAGGGCGGAGGCCGCCCTGACCTGCAACAGTAAAAAATAAGCGGGAAAAGACAGACTTTTGCATGAGTTTCCGGCAGGTTTTCAGGTGCAGGGAGGGAAAACCACAAGTCATGTAAAATTGTAAAAAGGAAAAAATACAGTAAATGCATTCATTATCTGGAGGCAGTATGTCGTCTTACCAAGCTTATTTCCGGGAAAAAATCCTGCCGCGCGTGCAAAAGCCCGCACGCTATCTGGGCAATGAAATCAACGCGGTCGCCAAAGCACATGAACAGTGCAGCATGAAAGTAGCCCTGGCCTTTCCCGATTTGTATGAAATCGGCATGTCGCACCTGGGACTGAAAATACTCTACCACATTATCAACGCCGTCCCGCACTGGGCGGCGGAAAGGGTGTTCATGCCGGGGAGTGATCTGGAAGAGATTATGCACAAAGAGGGTTTTCCCCTTTGCTCCCTGGAGACGGTGACGCCGCTTTCGCAGTTTGACATAGTAGGTTTTACCCTGCAGTACGAGCTGTCTTATGCCACCATCCTGCGCATGCTTAAACTTGCGGGGATACCGCTTTGGGCTTTCGAGCGTAGCGAAAAGGATCCTTTTGTGGCTGCCGGCGGTCCGGGCGCATTTAATCCTGAACCGCTGGCCCCTTTTTTTGATTTTGTGCTTTTGGGCGATGCGGAAGAGGCTTTTCCGGAAGTGCTGCGGCTTCTGGAAGAAACGAAAGCCCTTTCCCGCCGGCGCCGCCTGGAGCTTCTGTCCGGCATCCGGGGAGTATATGTCCCTGCCTTTTACCGGGAGGAGCGGGATGAGGCGGGTGTTTACCTGGGGACAAAACCTGTAGCACCGCACTATCCTGCCAGAGTTAAGCGAGCGGTGGTCGCCAGCCTGGACAAGGCTCCCTATCCGACTGCTTTTATCGTCCCCTACAGCGACATTGTCCACGACCGCATGGTCTTGGAGCTTTTCCGCGGCTGCACCCGCGGCTGCCGTTTCTGCCAGGCGGGAGTGATCTACCGTCCGGTCCGTGAACGAAAAAAGGAGACTTTGCTAGCACTGGCCCGCAAAATGGTGCGAGCCACCGGGTACGAGGAAATGGCATTAAGTTCCCTCAGCACGGGAGACTACAGCGCCATTACGGAGCTGGTCAATGAACTGGGAGTGGAGCTGGCCAAAGAAGGAGTGTCGCTGTCGCTGCCGTCACTGCGCCTGGATTCATTTTCCGGGGAACTGGCCCGGGAAGTACAGCGCCTGCGCAAAAGCGGGCTCACTTTTGCCCCGGAAGCGGGCACACAGCGCCTGCGTGATGTTATCAACAAAAATATTACGGAAGAAGACCTGCTGGCCGCCGTCAGGGAGGCTTTCGCCGCCGGCTGGACAAGCGTAAAGCTTTATTTCATGCTGGGGCTGCCCACAGAAACCGATGAGGACCTGCATGGCATTGCAGCCCTGGCGGGACGTGTCATGCAGGCTTATAAAGAGGCAGGCGGGCGCGGCCGGCCGCGTGTCACGGTTTCCGTTTCTGTATTTGTGCCCAAGCCTCATACGCCTTTCCAGTGGCACGGGCAGCTGCCCAAAGGCGAAATTCTGCGCCGCCAGCGACTGCTGCGGCAGGCATTGCGCCTGCCCGGCGTCCATTTTCAGTGGCACGGGGCGGAGATGAGCCTTTTGGAAGCTGCTCTTTCCCGGGGGGGGCGCGAACTGGCGCCGGTGCTTGTGCGGGCGGCGGAACTGGGCTGCAAGCTGGACAGCTGGGATGACTATTTCCGATTTGACCTCTGGCAACAGGCTTTTGCGGAGCATGGGCTGGACCTGGCGGCCTGCGCCGAGAAAAGTTTTGCGGAGTCTGCTCCCCTGCCGTGGGACCATTTGGATGCCGGTGTAAGCAAAAAATACCTGCTGCGTGAATACCGCCGGGCACTGCGGGGAGAAGTAACGCCCGACTGCCGGGAAGGCTGCCTGGGCTGCGGCATGGCGCTGCTTTTGGCGGAGGAAGAAGATAAAGGAGCATGTACCCGTGCGGATCTGGATTAAATTTGCCAAACAAGATTTGATGTGCTATCTTTCCCATCTTGACCTGATGCGGACCTGGCAGCGCGCCATTCGGCGCGCCGCCCTGCCCCTGGTCTACAGCCAGGGTTTTAACCCTCACCCGAAAATAGCTTTTGCTTCCGCCCTGCCTGTAGGTGTGGCGAGCACAGCCGAATATGCCGATATCTCTTTTGCCAAAGGAATTGGGGCGGCCGAGATGGAGAAACTGCAGGACGCGCTACCTGCAGGACTTCCTGTTTTATGCTGGCGCCCTGTTCCGGAGGGCATTCCACCGCTGATGAGCCTGGTGCGGGCGGCGGCCTGGTCGGTGCCTTTGCCGGACGATGTGCAGCAAATTGAAGCCCGTGTAGAGGAACTGCTAGGCGCCGCTTCCCTGCCTGTGCGGCGGCAGGGAAAAAAAGGAGAAAAAACGGTGGATCTCCGGCCGGCTCTTTTGCGGCTGGCCGTGGACAGGCCGGGGCGGCGGCTGACCATGCTGCTTTTAGCGGGGGCAGACGGGGGAGCAAAACCGCGGGAAGTGCTGGAACTGTTGGCGCTGCCGGGGGACGGGCTGCAGCGTGATGAGATCCTGCTTGCCGCGGGGGCGTATCTGCAGGCACCCATGGCTGTGTTGCTAAAGGGAAAAGAGGTGTCTTTTAATGCAGAAAAAGATTATTATCAACTGCGACAATAAGCAAACCCGCGTTGCCGTCCTGGAAGACGACAGGCTGGTGGAAATCTACCTGGAACGTCCTGTGCATCAGCGGGTGGTGGGCAATATTTATAAAGGCGTGGTGGCCAATGTTCTGCCGGGAATGCAGGCCGCCTTTGTTGATATCGGACTGGAGCGTAATGCTTTTTTGTATGTGGATGACGCTTATCTCCCGCCTGCCGCCAACGGTGAAGAAAAGGGGAAAAAGTCCATTGAGCAGCTGCTGCGCCCCGGTGAAGAAATTATGGTCCAGGTCGTCAAGGAACCCTTTGGCAGCAAGGGAGCCCGGCTGACGCGGCAGATAACCATACCAGGCAGGCATCTGGTATTGATGCCGACGGCGGATTATACAGGCGTTTCCCGGCGGATTGAGGATGCGGAAGAACGGGAGCGCCTGCGGCAGCTTGTTACCTCCCTGCGCCCGCCCGGCATGGGCTTGATTGTCCGGACGGTGGCGGAAGGAGTGGATCTGCCCGTTCTGCAGCAGGATCTGAATTTCCTGCTGCCGCTCTGGGAGCGCCTGCAGGCGCGCTATCGGCAGCAGCCAGCCCCCAGTCTCATTTATCAGGATTTGGACCTGATTTACCGTATTATCCGGGATCTTTTTACGGAAGAGATCAGTAGTCTGGTTGTTGATACACGCTATGAGTATGAAAAAATCCTGGAAACCCTGGAGGTTATTCAGCCTTCCCTGAAAAGCAGGGTGGAATATTACCGCAAAAAGACTCCAATTTTTGATTTTTACGGCATTGAAGCGGAGATTGAGCGAGCCCTGTCAAGAATTGTCTGGCTGGAATGCGGCGGCTATCTTGTTTTTGACCATACGGAAGCACTGACGGTAATAGACGTCAATACGGGAAAATACACGGGCAAAACCAACCTGGCGGATACGGTGCTGAAAACAAATCTGGAGGCGGCTGTGGAAATAATGCGCCAGATCCGCCTACGGGACATTGGCGGTATCATCATTATTGATTTTATCGACATGGAAAATGAAGAGCACGGACGGCAGGTGTTGTCGACTTTAGTTGAAAAAAGCAAGCTGGACAGGACAAAAACGCATGTTTTAGGCTTGACCGGCCTGGGACTGGTGGAGATGACCAGGAAGAAAGCCCGACAGGGGCTGGATGCAATGCTGCAGCAGGTTTGCCCCTACTGCCAGGGGCGCGGCAAAGTGCTGGCGGCCGATGTGGTTAGCGCCCGCACGGAAAGGCAGCTGCGCAGCTTTCTGGACGGGCTGGACGCCGAGGCCGTCCTGGTGGAACTGCATCAAAGCGTGGCCGGCCTGATAATCGGCCCCGGCGGCTCCCACCTGCGTAAATTGGAGGAAGAAACGGGCAAAACCATTTTTATTCGCGGCAATGAAAACATGCACGTGGAAAAATATCGCATCATTGCTTTCGGTTCGCTTGAAGAAGTGCAGAAACTGGCTTATCCGGTGGCCGTGGGGGAAAAACACCTGGTGAAGGTGGAAGAGCCACATGCCAACAACCCTTATGACGGCATTGCCCGCATCAACGGTTTTGTGATTGACATCCAGTCGGGAGGCGCCTATGTGGGGGAAACGGTGACCGTGGAAATACAGGAGGTCACCAAGACCTTTGCCCGCGCCAAAATTGTATGAATTGACAAGCGGCAGACCCTATGCTAGAATATTGAAGCGGCCATCGCAACCACACGGGCAAGGTCAAAAAACCACAGCGGTACCTTGTCCGGTGAGTCTGGATAGGAAGGTGACAGATCTTCATGTACGCAATTATTGAAACCGGCGGCAAGCAATATCGTGTCGAGGAAGGAACAATTATCGACGTAGAACTGCTGCCGCAGGAAAAAGGAGAAGCCGTTAACTTTGACCACGTTTTGGCGGTAAAAAAAGACGACAAGCTGCATGTCGGACAGCCTTATCTTGAGGGAGCCGTTGTCCGCGGCAAGATACTAGACCACGGCAAAGGCAGAAAGATTATAGTCTTCAAATATAAGGCGAAAAAGAATTACCGGCGTAAGCAGGGGCACCGCCAGCCTTACACCCGGGTACTGATTGAAAAGATTGAGGCGTAACCGGTGATCCGCATCCGTGTCACCAGGCGGAACGGCCACATTGTGCGCGTCTGTGCCGACGGCCATGCCGGCTGTGCGCCGAAAGGAGAAGATATTATCTGTGCCGCCGTTTCCGTGCTGGTACAGACATTTTTCTTCAGCCTGCAGCGCCTTTTAAGTCTGGACGTGGAAGCGGACATCAGCGACGGGCATTTCAGCCTGTCTATCCCGACGGACCTTGCTCCCGCCCTGCAGGAGCAGGTGACACTTCTAGGTGAGAGTATGCTGGTCGGCTTGGATGAAATCAACCGGAGCTACCCGGGATTTTTGCAAGTGAGCGAAGAATAGGAGGTGAACCCCGATGTTTATGAATTTGCAACTCTTTGCCCATAAAAAAGGTGTGGGAAGTTCCCGCAACGGACGTGACAGCAATCCCAAGTACCTGGGTATTAAAAGGACAGACGGTCAAATCGTGTCTGCCGGCAGTATTCTGGTTCGCCAGCGTGGTACCAAAATTCATCCCGGGCACAATGTAGGCAGAGGGAAAGATGATACGCTCTACGCTTTGATTGACGGTGTTGTTTCCTTTGAGCGCAAGGGCCGGGATAAAAAGCAGGTCAGCGTTTACGCCAACGGTAAAGCAGTTTAGGTATGATCTGATAAACCGGAGATTCCCTCCGGTTTTTTACTTCCGTTTGCAATGCGGCGGCAAGCGGGTATGTCGTTTTCAGAAATGCCGGAACAAAATAAAGGTCTTCTGTTGAGGGAGAGGTTATGAAAGAGCTGACTCAAGCCATGGAGAAACTCCTGCAGCATTACCGTCATGACTTTCTGAACATCCTGCAGGTTATCAGCGGCCTTGCCCAGTTGCAGAAAACGGACAGGCTTCTTTCTTTTATTCAGAAAGCCAGTATGGAAATTCAGCAGTTTGGCCGCCTGATCGGCTGCGGTGACCCGCGCCTGGCCTTGGCAGTGTATGAGTTTTTACTGCAGGATTTTAAGGGTACATATCTTCTCCGGGTGGACGGAACACTTCCGCTGCTAAAACCTGAAGTTTTGGCGGCACTGCAGATGACGCTGCAAAGCATACAGACTTCCTTGCAACAGTTTCCGAACGGCATTTTGCACGTTTTTGTCAGCGGCGGGCGGCGGCCCAGTCTTACCTTAAGCTTGGCGGATGAAGCAAACACCCGCGCCCTGTGGCAGCAGGCTGCCGCCGAGGCGGTGAAAAACGGTTTGGAGGTTGTCCTCAACCAAGGTGGCGGTGAAGTTTCCCTGTATTTGGGATAAGCGCGGAGCAGCGGGCGCACAATAATGCAGACAGCTGTTGTAGGAGTGGTAAGTGATGTTTGTGGACCGCGCGAAAATTTTTGTCAGGGGCGGTGACGGGGGCAACGGCATTGTGGCGTTCCGCAGGGAAAAATATGTGCCGCTGGGCGGGCCTGCCGGCGGTGACGGCGGCCGCGGGGGCAGCGTTATTTTTGAAGTGGACCCGAACCTGCGCACGCTGCTGGATTTTCGCTACCGGCCCCATATCCGTGCCGACCGCGGGGAGCACGGCCAGGGCGATAACAAGCATGGCCGCAGTGCCAAGGACAAAATTGTCAAAGTGCCACCTGGCACGCAAATCAGGGATGCAGGGACAAATGAGCTTTTAGCCGACTTGACACGGCCTGGGGAACGCTTTGTGGCGGCCAAAGGGGGTCGCGGCGGGCGGGGCAACGCCCGCTTTGCCAGCGCTACGGAAAAAGCGCCGCGTTTTGCGGAAAAGGGGGAACCCGGTGAAGAGCGCTGGCTGCTGCTTGAATTAAAAGTGATTGCAGACGTGGGGCTGGTCGGCTTCCCCAATGCGGGCAAATCCACTTTTCTCTCCCGGGTAACGTCCGCGCGTCCCAAGGTGGCGGATTATCCTTTTACCACGCTGTCGCCAAACCTGGGCGTTGTAGATTATGCCGGTGTAGAACCTTTTGTCATTGCCGACATCCCCGGGCTGGTTGCAGGCGCCCATGCCGGCGTCGGGCTGGGTCATGATTTCCTCCGCCATATTGAACGGACGCGGGTGCTGATCCATTTGATTGATGCGGCCGCCGTGGACGGGCGCAACCCGGTGGAAGACTACCACCAGATTAATGCCGAATTAAGTCTGTATAATGAAAGGCTTGCTTCCCTGCCTCAGGTGGTTGTGGCCAATAAAATTGATCTGCCGCAGGCAGGGGAGGGACTCGGGCTGCTCCGGAAGGAGCTGGGAGAAGACAAGGTGTTTGCCATCTCCGCCGTAACCGGGGAAGGAGTTAAAGAAGTGCTGCTGGAAGCGGCGCGCTTACTGTCCGAGGCGCCGCAGGTGCAGCCTACGGCAGAAGAGGCGGTTCGTTTGACACCCGGGGAGGCGGAAGCGGAACCGGTCACCATTACCCGGGAGGAAGGAGCATTTGTGCTGCGTGGTGCCCGCCTGGAAAAACTGGCAGCCATGACCGATTTTGACAATGAGGAAGCAAGCAAGCGTTTTCAGCGGCTTTTCCGTCTCCGGGGATACGAAGATGCGCTGAAAGCGGCCGGAGCAAAAAACGGCGACACAGTAAAAATACGTGACCTGGAATTTACTTTTTGGCAGGAGGAAGAAGATGACTGATTTGGGGTGGATAGCATGAGCGTGCAATTGCCGCAGTCGGGAGAGGAGCAAGCCATTGGCATTGTAGGCGGCACATTTGACCCGATTCACCTGGGACATTTGGTAATTGCCGAGGAGGTACGCATTCAGTACAACCTGGACAAAGTTATTTTTGTACCGACAGGGTTCCCGCCGCATAAAGCGGACAGGGAAGTGACCGATCCGGAACACCGCTATATGATGACGGTGCTGGCGACAATCAACAACCCGCATTTCCATGTTTCACGGGTGGAAATCGACCGGCCTCAAGGCTACAGTTTCACCATCGACACAATTCGCTATTTTAAAGAATATTACGGCCCGAAAGTAAAACTGTATTTTATCACCGGTGCGGATGCCATTATGGAAATACCCACCTGGAAAGACTACCGAGAACTGCTTTCAATCTGCCATTTTATTGCCGCTACGCGCCCCGGCTACAGCCTGCACAAACTGAAAGAAACAATTGGCAAAGCATGCCCGGAAATACTGAGCAATATTTCCATTCTGGAGATACCTGCCATGCAAATTTCTTCCACGCTGATCCGCCAGCGTGTTGCAGCCGGCAAGCCGATCAAGTACCTGACGCCTGATTCGGTAAATGAATATATTTTAAAAAACGGCCTCTACCGGGATGCAAAGTAAAAGTATAAAAGCGGCGCTTCTTCAGATACTATGAGCAGGACCTGAAAGCGAGGTGAGTACGGGCATGGTAAAAACCATTTATGTTGGCAATATCCCATGGTCCACAACGGAAGAGCAGCTGAAAGAGTTTTTCAGTGAACACGGCGAAATCATTAGTGCCCGGATCATTACGGAGCGTGCAACCGGCCGTTCGCGCGGGTATGGCTTCCTGGAAGTTGAAGATCAGGATGCGGAAAAAATTATTGAATTAAACGGCAGTGAACTGGAAGGCAGAAAACTTGTAGTCAACGAAGCAAAGCCGCGTCCTTCCTAGAATGTGTCGTGTCCCATTGCCTGCGGCTGGAGCTTTTCCCGTGGTTTTTCCTCATACAACTAATAAAATAAGGAGAAAGGCAGGTTTTCCTGCTGCCAGGGAAGGCAGAAGCAGGAAAAGCCTGCCTTTTTGGCGAAAAGGAGAAACGGTGAGAATATGGATGAGGCACAAATCACCAAAAAGCTGGAAAAACTACTTTCCCCCCGGCTTTTTGCCCACTGCCGCGGGACTGCAGACACTGCAGAGGTTTTGGCAAAAACGCTGGAGATTGATGCGGAAAAAGCCCGGACAGCCGCCTGGCTCCACGACTGTACAAGGGAATGGCCGGATGCAAAGCTTTTACAGTTTGCCAGAAATGCCAACATTCCTGTCGATGAATATGCAGAAAAAGCACCTGTTCTTCTACATGGGCCTGTCGGGGCGGTCGTAGCCAAAGAATGGGGTATTGCGGACGAGGAAATCCTCTCCGCCATCAGTAACCATACCCTTGGCTTTCCCGGCATGCCGCTTTTGGACCAGATAATTTATGTGGCAGATAAAATAGAACCTTATCGCTGCTATCCCGGCGTGGCAGAAGTGAGGAGAGTCAGTAAGCTTGATTTTTCCAAAGCATTGCGCCTGGCGACAGCTAATACAATAACATACCTGCTCTCAAAAGAACAAATAATTCATCCCCGGACCATAGCCTACTGGAACAACCTGGTGCAAAATATTGCAAGGGGAGTGTAGACTCATGGCCTATTCTTATACAGTAAAGACGAAACGGCGCAGGTTAAAGAAAAGCCGTTTACTCTTTCTGTTGGCCATTTTTGCTTTTTTGCTCCTGCTGTTTTTTGCATCACGTTTTCTCGGTACGCTTAAAGCGATCCAGGATGAAAGCAGTTGGGCCCAGAACCTGCCTGCGCCGGAGAAAGGACAGGCAATGCATGTACTCCTTTATACCATATCTCCGGAAGAGAGGCTGACAAGCCTTTCCCTGGCGGCGGTCCATACAGCGGAAAAAGTTGTCCGCCATCTTGCCCTGCCAGTGGAAACCCTGATAAACCCTGAAGGGGAAGTGCCTGTTGACCTGGTAAAGGTTTTGTCTTCCTCAGGGCGCCCAGGCCTCATCCAGGCAGTTGAGCAGCTTTTGCAAACCCAAATTCATGTCTTCATGGAAATAAGCGAAGATGCCTTAAGCAAGCTGGTGTCCAGGCTGGAAAAAGATAACGCCGGCATTCCGTCCTTTGCCATCGACAACCTGCCTGCCTACCTGAACGCCGGCGGGCTGAATGCACAGGAAAAAACCGAGCGCCGCCGCCTGGTCCTGGCGGCAGTGCTGCGGGAAGCACTCCAGGGTGGTATAGTTAAGGATTTCTTCGGCTTTCGCAGTGTTGCTCCCGCCCTGCAGACCAACCTGTCCTGGCGTGGGGTGCTTGCATTGCTCCGCAGTTTTGAAGACGCTTCTTACGCGGAAAGTGTCCAGGTCTACCCTGTACCGGGCACCGTGGTCAACAAAGACGGTACCGGGTACTGGGCGCTTGATGCGGAAAGCATTCCCGTCCTCTCAGGCTGGCTGGCGGACGGAACGATTTCCCTTCCCAGAAGCCGGATAACTGTAGAAGTTCTGAACGGCTGCGGGGTTTCCGGTATTGCCGGGGCGGTGGCAAGCATGCTGGAGTCGGAGGGGTTTAACGTTGTCAGCGTGGGCAATGCGGCTAATTTTGAATATGAGGTGACACAGGTTATCTGCCGGACCGACAATTTGCAGGCCGCGAAGGAAGTTGCCCTTTTAATCCCCAATGCACAGCTGTTAAAGGAAGAAAGTGCAGACAGCAATGTATTAGTGACAGTTATTATTGGGAAAAATTATCATGAGGGAGAAAACGATAGCGAAGAAAACAGTAGCGGAGAATAGGGAGGGTTCTTATTGACCGCAGACGTCCAAATGTTGCTCGATTTGATAGCGGCCGCCGCACTGGGCAAAAAAGCAGAGGATATAGTAGTGCTGAAAATAGGAGAGGTTTCATTAATTGCCGATTATTTCATGATTGCAACCGGGAAAACAAAACTGCAACTGCATGCCATAGCCGATAACATTATGGAAAAAACAAAAGCGGCAGGCTACCAGCTGCTCCACAAGGAAGGCTATGACGAGGGGCTCTGGGTACTTTTGGATTACGGTTCTGTGGTCGTCCACCTTTTTCAGCCGGAGGCAAGGGATTTTTATAAGCTTGAACGCCTCTGGGGCCATGCTCCCAGGGTGGAACTTGCTGTCGAAGGCAGTAATTACTAGCCAGCGGCCGTTGACAACCTCGCAGAAAGCCGTTATAATAGTCTTTGTCATTGAAAAAGGCATACGGGGATGTAGCTCAGTTGGGAGAGCGCTTGAATGGCATTCAAGAGGTCAGGGGTTCGATTCCCCTCATCTCCACCATAAGAAAAGCAGAAAGACCCAGTTGAGGGTCTTTTTCTGTTTAGTTAATTGTTTTCCAATAGTTTATTTATAATTTCTATTTCTGTTTTTTCATATTGTTTTCTTATTTGTCTTGGAATTGTCAATAGATCAATCAAGAGTAATATGCCAAGTATAATAAGACAAATAATACCAAATGAACCTAACCCGGCTGCTGAGCCGGCGTCTTCTGCCAAGAGGGTAATCCCGCCTGCAAAAATAGTAATCCAGCCTAAAACCCCTAATAGAAGACAAATAACTCCCCAGAGGGTTTTGCCCATATACAATTTATGGACACCTATAGAACCGAAAAAAATGTAAAGTATATATGCTAAACCTACACTGAAAGCTTTACCACTCGGTTTCTTCGATCTCAACCACTGTAAATGAGTTGGCGGGGATGGAATAATGGTAGGAACCTTGAATCCAGCGGTTATTCTCAGTGGACCAGCCGAAATTAATTTTAATGCCGGTTTCGGATAGCCAGTTGTCAATTTCAAACTCCGACATGTATGAAGCAGTGGTTGCTTCGAAATCCGCCATTGCAAGAACTTCCTCACTTTCCGGCAGTACGGTTGCTTCAAATGTTTCGGTATCGATTATAGAAACACTTGACCACGTTCTGCCCGAGTACTGGCGTGCGACATAGCGGTGTTTTTTGACCACAGGTATTTTTCTTGCAGGAAGCTTTTGTCTGCCCACAGCGTTTCTGCTGTGCTTTTGGCGGGCAGTGTGATGCTGCTTTTTTACTTGACGCAGAGAAACGGGAAGTGTATACTTGAGAAGTAACTTACTAAATTAGTAGTTGACTAAAAGGAGGGGAAGCAATGAAGATACCCACAACTTTAAAGCATAAACCGGTGATTGTGGCGGACAACTATGAAAACGTTGACGGCCGTTATGCTTATCAGACAGATGCCAAGGGCCTGTCATTGGGGCTTGCTCAATGGAATGACCGCGGGAAGGTGGAAATCTCGGCCAAAGTCTGGCGCCATACCGGGGAAAAATGGTCCCGGCAGTCGGAAGAATTGCCCTTGCATCGTGTGCTTGATTTGGCGATTCTGGTTTGCCGGGCGCTGCGTTATTTTCAGGATGCTTACCGGTATGAGCTTTTGTACGATCCCGAAAAACCGGTCATCGACCGTGTTGCTTTGCAGGGAGATGCCATGACGGTAGCTGTCTGCATGGACAATGAGAAAATTAATGAGGATATAAAACTATTTAGCCAGGTACTCAGTGAAGACGGGGAGCTGCTGGGAGAGCGCCTGCGCAGGCTTTCCCTGATATTAAAAGAGATGGGATACTAAAACGGGCAGTCTGGCATAAAAAAAGGCAGGCCGGCATCCCAACCGGCTGTCTTTTTCGGTGCACCGGCATTGGCGATAGCCTGTACATTATTTGGTAAATTTCTGCTGCAAAGACAATATTTGCAGCAAGCCCGAGAAATATAAGAATAGCAGGCATTTTGGCCGGTTCTGTGCTTTTTGGCCAACCCGAAGAAGTAATTGCCGAAAATATAGAATTGTGTTATGCTATAAATGCAAGAGAGGGTTTCCTTTGTTTTGGCAACTTAAGAAAAACGGGTTCCCTTATCTTGCATTTTTTATTGCCTTTAATTCCAAAGAATGGCGGTCGTCAGACAGAGAATGTAAAATAATGTTGCTAAAATTAAAATATTTCAGTATAATTTTTATTAGTAATGTTTTTCTTAAAGACAAGTGATGTTTGAGAGCACCGGTGGAAGGAGGGAGGGAGCAGATTAAAATATGAGAGCTTTCCAGGAGGTGGTGTTTTTAGACAGAAAAGCAGCCGGAAACTGGCGGCAGTTACTGTTAGCATTTATCAGTAGATTATAAGCGTGTGATTTTGAAATAAGGGGGGCATTATCATATGGAAAAACCCTTAAGGCGTTCAATCATTAACCTATTCGGTATACCGTCGCTCGGCTTTCAGTTCTGGGTAACCCTGGAAATTCAATTCTTTTCCGTCTTTTTGAGCGACTATGCGCTTTTGCCCGTAGCGATACTGGGCGTTGTCATGATTATTACCGGTTTCTTTGATGTTTTCTGGGTGCCCATAGGCGGTATTGTTTTGGAGAAGACCAACTTAAAATGGGGAAAATTTCATTCCTGGATGCTGATCGGGCCTCCGATAGCCTTGCTTTTCTACATTTTCCAATTTGCCAAGATTGGCAGTGTCACCCTTAATGCCGTTTTAATTACCATCGGTTTTGCGATCAGCCACCTGGTTTGGAATATTTTCTATACAGGGCATCTGGCCTTAAACTCCGTTTTGTCACAAGACAGCAAAGAAAGAGTTACCATGTCCAGCAACAGGGGTATGTTTAATGCTTTAGGGGCTATTTTGTTTTCCTTGTTCATTTCCCAGAGATTAAGCCAAGCCACAAGCCCGTCCGATTTTACCTGGTTCGCTTTCTGGGGCGGCTTGGTTATGATCGCCTGCTATTATATCCTGACATTCATCACTATGGACTATGCGCACAAAGCTGATAACAAACACGTAAGTGCCGAGGAAAGACTGACAGTCTGGGAAATGATCAAACAAATCTTTGTCAACCCGCCCTTATTGGGCATGCTGATCGGCGATGTCGGCAGATACCTTGGCAGATTCGTTATTTTTGGCATGGCAGTGTATTTTATGAGGGACGTTATGAGTACTCCGGCCATTGTCGGCACTTTCTTCACCGGCATGAATATCTCGCTTTTTGTCGGTGCACTCCTTGCACGTCCCATTGCCACTAAGATCGGTGACAAGAATACCTACGCTCTTTCACTGGTAATCTTTGTTATCGGCCTCCTGCTGGTTTATTTCGTGCCCATGAGCCCCACTGTCTTCCTGATAATCATGTTTATTACCTATCTGGGCTACGGGATGCCTGATGCGGTGGCCATTGCCATGTATGCCAACTCGGTTGACTACGGCGAGTGGAAGACCGGGAAAAACGCCAGAGGCTTTATCATGTCGCTCTATGCTTTCCCCTTAAAAATCGGTATCCTGTTAAGCCGGGTTGTTATTCCTATTGTTTTGGGCATTGGCGGCTATGTAGCCGGTACAGCTCCCACTCCGCAACTGATCAGCGCTTTAAGGGCCGGCTTTACCCTGGTACCTGCGGTTATCCTGGTCATCAGCTTCATTTGCATTTACTTCCTCTATCGCATTACTCCTGAAAGCCTCAAGAACATGCAGGCAGAAATTGCCGCCAGAAAGAGTGCTAGTGCTTAAAACAATAAGAAGCGGTGGTGCTAAGCCACCGCTTTTTTTTGACTGCATGCCCGGCATGGGCACAGCGACTAGACAGTTGCAATGAATATTTTAAAATTCCGTGGCTGCTCCCGGCTGCAGTGTTTTTATTGCCACTTGTGGCGCTTTTTCTTTTGCCAGGGCAATAAATTTGTCGGCAGTTTGTTCCAGCACGGGAAATGTTCCGTAATGCATCGGAATTGCGATTTTGGGCTGCAAAAGAGCAAGCGCTGCGGCCGCCTGCAGCGGGTCCATGACAAAAACGCCGCCGGTGGGCAGAAGGGCAACATCAATGCCGTAGATTTCGGCGAGGAGCCTCATCGAGGCAAAAATGCCTGTGTCGCCTGCATGGTAAACAGTTTTCCCGTCCTCCAGCATAACTATATAGCCGCAGGGGGTACCGGCCGCCGCTGAATGCACGGCCTGGGTCATGGTGACTTTTACGCCTTTCGCTGCCACAGTGCCGCCAATGTTCATTGTTATTATTTTTGCAGTCGGCACACCGCTTTTTTGTGCTTTGGCGGCAACCTCAGGCTGGCAGATAAGGGTCCCCTGTCCTTTCTCCAGCAGTTTTGGTATATCGCTGCCGTAATGGTCGTGATGGTCATGGGTGACAAGGAGCAAATCGGGTGGTTCAAGCTCATCGGCCTTGACTGCACAGGCGGGGTTTCCTGTCAGCCAGGGATCAATCAGGATCCTTGTTCCCTTTGCCGTGGTGATTTCAAAGGCGGCATGCCCCAGCCACCTGATCTTGTTTTTCATCTCCCAAAAACCTCCCTTGCTTTAATATTATCATTGCCCTGGTAATAGATTCCCTGAACTGATAATAATTCCTCTTCCCTAAGCTTTAAGCATCAGCCATCCGTTTAACAAAAAATAGAGGGAAAAGACCAGAAGAAAGGCCCCCAGCAGGATGATAATCCAGTGATAAACTGCATCACGAATTACTTTCCTGCCACGGGATAAAGCCGTGGTAACTGCCGTATACCAGACAAAATCCGAGAAGATATGCCCGCAGAAAAAGCAGAAAACGCCAAGCAGCCCCAGGTCATAAGAAAGCCGTACCGATTCCATTCCCGTTGTTGCCCACCAGAGGATAAAGTAAGGATTGGTGGCACTGACAAGCACACCTGCCAGCACGAGACTCTTTGCTCCGGCATTGCCGCCGGCAGCCGGGTTTTCTATGGAAACCGACTTTTTTATGCCCGCCTTCAGCATGCCGTAACCCATCCAGGCCAGATAGGCGCCCCCAAAAAGCCCGATCAGCCCGGCAACTACCGGCTTGGCAAAAAATTCTTTCAGCCCGAATGTCATAACGATTATCAGAAAGAATTCCAGAATTCCGTGGCCCAGGACAAGAGATGGACCCGCCGTCCAGCCTTTTTTCAGGCTGCCGTCAATGGCAACCCCCAGCAGTGGTCCGGGCATCATGGCACCTGAAAAGCCTATGAAAAAAGCACCAAGCAATATTCCCCATAAATCCATATGTAATTTCCTCTCCCGGCCTGCACCGGCAGGCAATTACTGCCGCGTCTTTTTTGTTGGACTTAATTATACCCTTTTTAAGCTTTTTTTGCCAGAGCCGGTTCACCGTAGCGCACAACTTCCATTGAACAATAATGGGTATACCTATGCTTTCTTCTGCTATGTTGCAACCGGCAAGAATGGTTTTCTGCCCTTCGGACGTGTCTACGCCTTGGCTGCCCAAGGCAGGGACGATAAAGGTACGGGGCTTTTTGAATATTGCTTTTGGTTAAACAGCATTATAATTGCGGGGAGTGGGAAAAAGCAAAAAGCGGATGCCAAAAAGGAAAACGTGTAAGCATAATTTAAGGAATTTGCCTGGGAAAACGATGTATATTTTTAAAAAAGGAAGGAACTGGTTCCGGAGAGGATCAAGGAGGCATTCAGGAAAAGAGGATCTATAATCAGTGAATAAAAGGAGGCGCTGAGATGAGCGAAGTTATTAACAACAGGGAATATCGGCAAAAAGTCCTGAAAGAGCTGATTAAAGAGCTGCATGACGGGAAGAGCGTGAACGAGGTCAAGGAGCGTTTTGAAAAGCTAATAGAGGGAGTTGCCGCCAGTGAAATCGCGGAAATGGAACAGGCCTTAATCAGGGAAGGCATGCCCGTGGAAGAAATCCAGCGGCTGTGCGATGTTCATGCCGCCGTCTTTAAAGGTTCAATCGAGGATATCCATAAACCGCAGAACCCTGCTGAAATACCGGGACATCCCCTGCATACTTTCAAGCGTGAGAACAGGGCGCTGGAGGGGTTGATCAACGGAAAAATCCTGCCGTTGCTGCAGCGTTTTCAGGAGGATGACGGTGCTGACAGTGTCCGCCTTTTGACCGAGGCCTTTGCCGACCTTTGGGAAGTAGACAAGCATTACTCCCGTAAGGAAAACCTGCTTTTTCCCTACCTTGAGAAATACGGCATAACGGCTCCGCCGAAAGTTATGTGGGGTGTGGACGACGAGATCCGTACCGCCATAAAAGAAGTGCGCCGGGCGCTGGCAGACTACAGCGGCGGCAGGGATGAGCTTTTGGCGAAGGCCCGGGCGGCGGTTGACAGGGTAAAAGAAATGATTTTCAAGGAGGAAAACATTCTCTTTCCCATGGTGGCGGATACCCTGGCGGAAGACGAGTGGCTCAGAATTGCGGAGGAGAGCGACGAGATTGGCTACACGCTGGCAGGGCCGCAAGGGAAATGGCAGCCCGCCAGGGTTGATGTGGAGGCGAAAGAGCGGGCCGGGGGAGAACAGGCTTTTGACGAGGGGTATATCAGGTTTTCCGCCGGTATCTTAAAACCGGAGGAAATTAATGCAATTTTTAATACTTTACCCGTCGACATCACATTCGTGGACAAAGACGGAGCGGTAAAATTCTTTTCCCAGGGCAGGGAGCGGATATTTGCCCGCCCGAAGACAATTATTGGGCGACAGGTCACGAACTGCCACCCTCCTGCAAGTGTACATATCGTGGAAAAAATTATCGAGGATTTGCGGTCGGGGAAAAAGGACCATGAGGATTTTTGGCTGCGCATGGGAGACAAGTATGTTTTTATCCGTTATTTTGCCGTCAGGAATGACAAGGGGGAGTTCCTCGGCGTCATGGAAGTGACGCAGGATATTGCCCCGCTGCAGGCCATCAGCGGCGAAAAAAGACTGGCTGATTAAGGGTAAAAATCAAGCCACGGGCGGGCTTGATTTTTTTACCCGGCCGTACCGCTGCAGGCACTCACCGGTCTTAAAGTGTTGCGGGTGCCGCAGATGGGAAAATAATCCTGGCAAGTTTTTGAGGGGCGGGAACATTGCCCTGGCCCCGGGCGTCAGATAGAATAAAGTTCAAATGAATCCGGGCTTCGTCTAACCGTCCCGGCAAGGAGGAGGTAGTCTCAGATGCAGGTCAAACCGGTCAGGCGTTATAAAACCCCCAAATATCCGGATAAAGAAGAGACGCTGAAAAATCCCGGGATCCTGCTTTCACTGCCTGCACGCTGGCGCAATAATGCCTACGTCGCCGTGGCCCTTTCTTCGCTGCTCTTGATGACCCTGACGGCATGCAGCGACAAAGACAGGGCTACGGAGAAAGAGCAGGATGCAGTGCAGGTTGCGCCTGTCTTTATCAGGGGCGTAGGCAGGGGCAGTTTTGGCTGTGTTTCAGTGGCTCCGCCCGCTTTTTTGTCCGAGGAAGAAGCCTTTTCTGTGATTCAGGAAGAAGCACGGCGGGAAGGTATTGTCTTTACAAAGGAGGCTCCTGTTCTGCAGGGTGTAACACTGCCGGAGACAAGATTTTACTATTCAGATGAAGAAGAGAATACAGGCAAGCAAAAAGGCGACCTGGTGCTGGACGGCTATTGTGCGGATAAAAAACTGGCTTTCGAATTTGTCTCCCGGGATGATATTGTGCAATGGGCAAAGAAAAATGAAACTCTCTGGTCTTCAGTGGAGAGTTATCGCTTTTTGGAAGCCGCCAAAATACTGGCGCAAGGTCTGGAAGGCCAGACCGGTGGCGCGAAAGTGGCTGTTTTCTATGACCCGCATTACGATTATGAAAGGGCTGAAATTCAGGAGATTATCAACGGCAGCGCCAGTGACTTTGCGTTGATGGAAGAGAAGCTCAAGGAACGGGTCAAGGCAGATTTGCGGGAACAAGTACGTGATTTTTTGCACTGGCTCAAAGGCCAAAACATTATCTAAAGGGATGATAACATTTGCATTTTACCTTGCATTTAACCAATGACTGCAACATGGCCTGCGCTTACTGTTATGTAAACCGCTCCAGGCTGCAGTCCATGAGTTTTGCCACCGCCTACCGGGCCGTCGATTTGGCCGCCGCTCTGACTCCCAGAGGCGATTCTGCCGGTATTATTTTTTTCGGCGGCGAGCCTCTTTTGTACAAGGAATTGATTTACGAAACCATAGCTTATGCGAACTGGAAAGAAAAGCGGGCCGGTTGTTATTTTCACTATAAAGTGACGACAAACGGTCTGCTTTTGGATGAAGCTTTTCTTGAGTACTCGCGCAGAAACAATCTCTTTATCGCCTTAAGTCATGACGGCATTCAAGCCGCCCATGACAGATACCGCCGTGACATAAAAGGCCGGGGCACATATAAAACGCTTGCGGAGAAGGCACAAATGCTGCTTGCCGCCCGTCCCTACGCCCCGGCGCTCATGACCGTTAATCCTGATACGGCACAATATTTTGCCGAGTCGGTGGAGCACCTTTACCGGCTGGGCTTTCGTTATCTGATCTGCTCCTTAAACTACGCTGCGGCGTGGCAGGAAGATGAGTTAGCAACGCTGGCCGGGGAGTACCGGAGACTGGCTGCTTTTTACTACCGGCTGACGCTGGCCGAGGAAAAATTTTACTTAAGCCCTTTTGAGGTTAAAATAAGCTCGCACATCAACCATAAAACATATTGCCGGGAACGGTGCGAACTGGGCATGAAGCAGCTTTCAGTGGCGCCTGACGGCCGTCTGTACCCTTGCGTGCAGTTTGTCGGCGATGACAACTACGCTCTCGGCGACGTCTATGCGGGAGTCAATGAGAAAAAACGGGAACAATTATACCGGCAAAATGAAAAAGAAAAGGAAACCTGCCGCGAGTGTGCTGTGAGAAGCGCTGCAACCATTTCTGCGGCTGCCTGAATAAACAGGCAACCGGCAGCATCGACCTGGTGTCGCCTGTCTTATGCGCCCATGAGCGTCTGCTGCTCCCCATTGCCGACAAGCTTGCGGAAAGGTTGTTTAAAAAGCGCAATGCCATGTTTTTACAGAAGCATTATAACGACTACTATCCTATTGTTTCCCTGGTTGAGGATTTAAAGGGAGCAGAACCCGGTTGCTCAGATTCCGCTCCGGGAAAGCAGAGGGTAGAAAACTAACCGGGAAGGCAAACAAGAAGTGGTATAAAAAAGCAGGGCTCCGAAGCGGAATCCTGCTTTTTTACATAAGGCAATCCATATTCGGGGGTGGGCTCTTGCTAACCCAAAAGCATGATGCGGGAAGCAAGGGAGAAGTAAATAATCAGGGAAATGGTATCCACAATGGTTGTAATGAGCGGGCTGGCCATAATGGCGGGGTCAATTTTAAGCTGTTTGGCAAGAATGGGTAAGCTTGAACCCACCAATTTTGCCGTTATAACTGTAAAGATCAATGTCAAGGAAACTATCCCTGCAATGACTATGGAATAGCGTTCAATCAAAAGGACCCTCAGGAAATTAACCGCAGCCAAAGCCAGGCCCACCACCAGGCTGACCCGGAATTCTTTCCAGATGACCTGCAGGATATTGTGAAAGCTTATTTCATTGAGAGCCAGGCTGCGGATAATAAGCGTTGAGGATTGGGAGCCGGCGTTGCCTCCCGTATCCATAAGCATGGGAATGAAAACGGTCAGTGCCACCGCTTTTTCCAGAGTCGATTGATAGTTGCGGATGATATAGCCGGTAAAGGTGGCTGTAAGCATTAAAACAAGCAGCCAGACGATGCGTTTGCGTGCCATGGCAAAAACGCCGCTTTCCAGGTATTCCATGTCCGTAGGCGACAGGGCCGCCATCTTGTGAAAGTCTTCCGTATTCTCTTCTTCAATCACGTCCAGGATGTCGTCGACTGTGACGATGCCAACCAGACGTTTTTCATTGTCTGTAATCGGAATGGCAAGCAGGTCGTATTTTTTCACGAGTTCGGCAACATCTTCTTTATCATCGTGGGTATTGGCATAAATAATCTCCCGGCGCATAATATCGCCTATTTTTTGGTCCGGCTCGGCAATAACCAGGTCGCGCAGGGAGAGGATGCCTTCCAAAACGCGGTTGGCGTCAGTTACATAGCAGGTATAAATGGTTTCTTTATCAGGTGCGGTTTCACGAATTTTAGCGAGCGCGTCACGCACCAGCATTTCCTTTTTTAAATCAACAAATTCAATGGTCATCAGACTGCCGGCAGAATCCTCCGGATAATTCAGGAACTGATTAATCAGTTTTCTTTCTTTTTCAGAGGTGTTTTGCAGGATTCTTTTAACGACATTAGCCGGCATTTCTTCCAAAAAGTCAATTTTATCGTCAAAGTATAGATCTTCTAAGATCTGCTGCAGCTCCCTGTCATTGACCAAAGCTGACAGTTCTGATTGGCGGGCGGGAGACAAGTAGGCAAAAACATCTGCCGCCATGTCTTTGGGCAAAAGGCGAAAGACCAAAAGAGCGGTTGCCCCATCCAGCGTGCTTAAGAAATCGGCAATATCTGCAACCTGACTGTTGCTTAAAATTTCTTTTACCCGGTAATAGTTTTTTTCTGCCAGCAGATTGGTGATAGTGGTAAGATCCATGGCAAATCAGCCTCCTTTTCTGCTTTGTGGTCACATCACAATATGTGCGGGAGGAGGCATGTGCGATAGAAGTGAATGTAGGACTGCCTGCTCCCAAGCCCTTTTAATTCCGGGTCAGATTGTCTTCCTGGTCCAGGGTCCATACAATCACCTCCGTCATAGTATAAACTGAAAAACCCTCAACCTATTAGTAGGTGAGGGAACAATACAAAAAAATATACCCCTCTCGTAAAGCTTTAGCACTATACAACGTAGGGAAACCCAGCTACATTAGGTAACACCTTAAGCCGATGTTACCTGTTCACCCTTTGGCATCTCTCGATGTTTCAGGGTAGTAGCGTATGTTTGTATAGTAGCCTCACCTAACAGAGTTTCTATATTTTATTATACTATTAATTTGCCGATGGGCAAATAATTTTTTATAGCCGGCAGCGGAACAATGGCTTTACTGCCCGCAAAACAAAAAGCGCCGCCCCGGCCGTACACGGCCAGGACGGCTTGTTTGGGGGGGTAAAAAGCTATTATTTGACTGCATTATACATGCGCAGCATGGTGAGGATTGCCTGATAGCCGGTATATGGAGCCTTGGGGGAGAAGTTGTTGCCGCCGGTGCCCGTCATAATACCAAGTGCAGCCATGTTTTTCACGGCGTCGGCAGCCCAGGGCGAGATGGAGGAGGCATCGTTGAATGTAACATTAGACTGCGGGATGGATACACCAAGATATGCTGCCAAGATATGCTGCAATCCGGTTGAGAATTGTTGCCGCTTCCTCACGGGTCAAAATTTTGTCGGGGGCAAATTTATTTTCGCCTACACCGTTGACAATGCCCAGCTTATATAGCGTAAAGATTTTATAACTGATATATGACGTATGGTCCGTGAAGGGATCTGGATCGTTCTGGTAATGCGGTGTGATGATTTCAGTGCCCGCGGCTTTGTGCAGCAGCTCATATGCCAGTATGCAGAAGTTTTCACGGGTGATCCCGGCCGCATAGTTTTGCAGACCTGCCGGCACGAGCCCCAATTCCTTGGCGGCAAGTATATCCTGACATTTTGTATTTTTAATGCCGCACAGCTCGCGGATGACAGCGGAGATTTCCGTGTTGTCAAGATACCAGCCCCTGTACGGGTCATACTGGTCGGCGACGGCAAAATACAGTTCCGCCCCTGCCCCCTTGGCATAAAACGGGACAAGCTGACTGCTGTGCCAGGGGATGCCGTAGGTGGTGCCAACATGGAAATACATGGTCGGCATGACGCCTTTGCTGTTGTTGACAACCGGGGAGAGGATGCCCTCGGCGCCTGAAAGGAGGCCGGTTTCGTGGTCGGCTGTGACGATGAGAAGCGTTTCATCCCAGCTGCTGTTGGTTTCAATCCAGTCGATAACAGCCTGAACAGTGTTATAGAAGTCTTCCTGCTCTTCTATCAGGCGGCCCGGCTGGCTGTAGTGCCCCGCCCATTCCTGGGCGCTGCCTTCAATCATCAGGAAGAAGCCCTTGGGATTTTTACTCAGGACACGTAAAGCTCCTTTTACCATTGTTTCTAAAGTCGGAACGCCTGTATTGAACGGTGTTGTGTACGCCGGCTTGGCCCAGTCTTCCTCTACCCGCAGGCATTGCAGCGTCTGCCAGGCGCGGGCAACGCCAAGCACCCTGTCCGGAACGGGACCGGAAAGCAGCGCCTCAAACTGTTCCTTGGTCTCAATAAACGTCCAGAGATCGGGAGTGCCGTCATGGTTGGCATCGGCTCCCATGATCTCCCCGTCGGACATATCGAGCCAGAGATCCTCGGGGATATAGCCGTAGTTTGGTTCAGCAAACAATTCGTTGTCGTCGCTGTAAAGCGGGTGGCCGCAGCCCATAATAACGTCAGTGGCGCTTTCTTTAATCATTTCTTGCGCAATGGCGGCATATGCACTGCGCTTGGCGTTGTGTGCGACAAAACCGGCCGGCGTGGCGTGGGTAATGGGCACGGACGTTACAACGCCTGTCGACTTGCCCTGCTCCTCGAAATCCTGGGACGTGTGCCTGAGGAGCCTGCCGTCCGGTGCCACGGCGATGGACGGGTTGGCACATTTTTTACCTGTTGACATGGCCGTGGCGGCGGCTGACGATTCCGTCACATTAATGCACCATTCGTCGAACCTGCCGTAGAGAGACGGGCTGTACACCTGCGCCGCATCATCCTCCGGTCCCGGACTGTCGCCAAGTGAATATGTACTCATGGCCAGGCGGACCGGGAAATTGGCGAAGGGATTGGCATCGGCTTTGCCGTACAGGTAGTAATCGGCCGCCAGGACCTGGTTGAAGCCCATCCCGTCGCCAATCATAATAATTATGTTTTTAGGTGCTCCGGCCGCCGCCGCGGAGGGAGTAGCAAAAACTGCCGAAAAACTAAGAATTAAAAGGGCAGTAATCAGAATTTTCTTGATTCTTTTCGCAATTCAGCCTTCCTTTTCTTGATTAGCAGTACAGGCAAAAGGACCTGGACTAGCTGAACAATTTCATAATAACACTGCAGGCAGGTTGGGTTAATGCACTGCGAGTATTGTTTTTCTGTATTTTTACTGTGCCGGCGGTACAGTCTTCTGTTGATTTTATATTGCTTGTATATTATACTGACATTACCATCCAAAATTTAACTGTTTAATCCGGCGGAGGGGAGGCCTTATGAAGCTGAATACCGGGATTATTGCCGCTGCGCTGACGCCGCCGCCACTGTACGTTTGCGGTACTCCGGCTCATGGGCTGACTCTAAGTGATGTCCGTTTTTTGCTCTTCGGCAAGGGGCCGTATGAAAAGGAGATCCTGTATTTTGCTGAATGGTCGAAACTGAAAGCGGCGGAAGGTGGACTCCCTCCATATCTTGTTTGCGTTGGCGGCGGCACAGAAGCGTTGGCATTTTTCCAAAGCAGGAATTTAACGGGTTTTATCATGGCTGAGGATGACGACCCGCTGGTTGTTTTCAGCGCCATCCAAAACATCTTTCTCAAATACAACCGGCTGGAAAGCGCTCTTGTTGCCGCCCTGCGGGCCAAGGCGCCGCTTAGGGAAATCATGAACTTGTGCGCGGAAATTTTTCAAAACCATGTTCTCCTTTATGATACTGAGCGCAACCTGATTGACTACAGCAGCCGCTTTGCACCGGACGCCAACGTGCCCTACTGGAAAGAGACACTCGAGACGGGCAAGCGGTCGGAGCTGCTCATGGCGGAGGCCAGGAAACACGGCGCCAACTTGCAGGCTGTCAGGATGAACTTTACCGACTATGTAGAGCTTGGCCCCGGTCTGCCGAGAATTATGACGCACCAGTTTTTTGAAAAAGGGAACCGCCTGTTGGTACTGACAGTTTCCGAAACAAACAAGCCCCTGGCCGTCTGTCACATGATGCTGCTGGAATATGTTGCGGAACTGCTTGCCCCCAATTTATATGCCCTGAGGACCGCCACTTGCGGAAACCGTAAAGGCCTGCGCGACGCATGTGCCGCCATCATTGCCGGGGAGCCGGTTGATCCCCTTCTGCTAGCCAACATTCTTGCCTCGTTAAGCTGGCATGTTGATGACAACTACATACTCCTGCTCATTAAATTTCCCAAGGAAGAAACAACTTCAGAGACACTTGCACGCTACCTGCATATCTATGAGCGGATTTTTCCTGACGCTATTGCCACGGTGTATATGGATTGTCTTGTGCTTTTGGTACATAATGATTCGGCTGATCTCATGTCCAAATGCCTGCCCCAGTTGGAAAAGCAGCTTGTCAAGCATAAAGCCCGGTGCGGTGTGAGTTTTCCGTTCAATAACCTGCTGCAGCTTGATGCGCAATATAGTAATGCGAAAATTGCCCTTGCCGCAGCGGGACAGGACAAACCTATCAGCCTGTTTGGTGATGCCATAACGGAATATATTGTAGGGCGGATTGCCGCCGAAGTGCCGCTTTACCCGCTCTGCAACCGTGAGGCGATCCGTCTATATAATTATGACCTGGAAAATGGAACCGACCTGCTCATGACACTTGAAACGTACCTTAAGCATAATAAAAGTCTCAAAGCGGCCGCAGCTGAACTTTTTATTCACCGCAGCACAATGACCTACCGGCTTGGCTGCATAAAAAAGCTTACTAAAATTAACTTTGAAAGCGCCAGAGAGCGTTTGCATCTTCTTTTATCATGCATTGTACTGCGAACTCTGGGCAGGTTGAAACAATCTGCACCCGACGTCCTTAAGCAGACTTCCGTACGTTATCCTGTGCGCCGATCAGCACAGCTTCCGGATAAAGCGGCCGGTGTGAAAAAACAGGTTGAATAAAATAAAAAATCAAGCCGGGCGGGCTTGATTCAGACTGTAGACAAAAATGGCCTTTAGGAAGCAAAACCTAGAGGCCATTTTACTTTTAAACATAAAATAACTGAAATGTTAGAGAGTACTCCCTGCTGCGGGGAGGTTGTGGGCGGTAATGTCCG
>JAAYMN010000107.1 GCA_012521345.1 Bacillota bacterium | reverse complement strand
TTTTTCTTTTCATTTCTCTTACCTCCTGAAAATTATAATTTTCTCCTCTCCACTTCGGCGGCCAGGCTGCCATTCTATTTTAGAAAGGCCCTATAGCTTTGCGTCCCTGCCTTTCGACAGGTTTGCCTTTATCATTTGAAACACAACAACCGACAACACTGCAACCATCATCCTCTGAAAACCTCTCTACTGCCGCATCACACCCCTTGGGGAAACTTTTATAATAAACTTTTTAAAATCCCCATTTAATTTTTCTTGCACCATTTGTAGCCTGAACAGCATCAACTTCCAGCTGGAAGGTGCCACTGCAAAAACCGTTCGGAATCAAGGTGATTGCAACGCTTTCACCGTTTTTGACCGGATTGGGATAATACCACCATTCACCTTGCAGTTCCCATTCTTGATTATCGCTTAATAACTCCCATGTGATTCTGTTCTGCCCAACCGATATCATTCTCGCCCGGTAATAAGCATCTATTGTGCCGGTATTAACAAAGGTCCAGGTCAGCGGTTGCGGCCCCTCATCCATTTGAAAAGGTCCTGTCATTCCCTCTATCCTTACATCCAGAGATCCCATAGTAAAGAGATCTGAAGACATTAACGGTGTGCTGGAGTAAAACCAGGCTGCCGTGCCGCCGCCCACCAACCAAGCTGCCAGGGCGATAACCATGATACTCATAAGGGCTTTTACTCTCATACTGTGTTCATCCCCTTTTCGGGCAAATTCCAAACAATCTACCTGCACGGGCCGCCGTGTCACTATTGACTGTCGCCGGCCGCAACTTCATTGTCAGTCTTTTCCGCAGCTTTTTTCTTTTCTTCTTCGCTTGCGTATTGCAGCAGGTTCCGCATTTCAAAGATGATTATTACTGCAGCGGGAATGAAGACAAGGGCTATTAAACCTGCTTTAGTCTGCGCGAAGCTCATCAGATAGCCGATATAAGGGAGGCAAAATACCATCCTGCCGACAACCTTGTCTGCCGAGACCGGGTTCGGATCGTCCGTATTGTTGGCGTCGCCCCGTGTTACAAAGCTGATGCCGTCGCTGTTTTGCAAAACGTCCACAACCCGGTGGGTAGTCAGTGAGTTCGTATTTTCACTGCGAAAAGTTATGATATCGCCCGGCACGATTGCATCGGCGCTTACGGGGCGGACAAAGATCAGGCTGCCGGTATCAAAAGTTGGCTTCATGCTGCCGCTGAGAACGATATACATCTGGTGCCCGGCCACGGCGGGAGGGCCTCCGGAAAGCCTGCTTTGCACCAGGAAGTATACCAGCAGCGCCATAATCACCATAATGATGGCAAACAGGACATTTCCAACTATTCCGGCAAAGCGTCTGAATCCGGCATGAGGCGCTTTTGCAGTTACTGCGCTTTCAGCAACGCTGGGTGATTCCATTTCTACCGTCTCCCATTTAACCATTAATCTCCCGCACCGCCTTCACTGTTTACTGTTTTGTAATCACTACCGAGATGCAGCATCACCATATCAAGTTGAATACCAATTTCCGGGCCGGTGCATCCACAACGGTTAACTGGTTATGCGGGCTCGCCGGGCTCCTCGGGTTGTTCAGGTTCACCAGGTTCCCCGGGGCCACCAGATTCGCCAGGTTCACCGGGTTCGCCGGGTTCTCCGGGCTCGCCGGGTTCTCCGGGTTCACCAGGGCTTCCAGGTTCACCGGGTTCGCCGGGCACACCGGGCTTGCCAGGTTCTCCGGGTTCTCCAGGTTCGCCAGGTTCACCGGGTCCTCCGGTCTCTCCGGGTTCGGGCGCTTCAAGCTCATCAGGCCCTTGTTCTCCCTTGCCTTTATTCTCATTTTCATCGGGTGCTTCTTCTTTAATAACAGGAATCAGCAGTTCATTGGTTGCCTGGAAGAAAATCAGTTGTGTTTCGTTTTCACCTTCCCCTGTGATAACTACGGGAATGGTTATATAGTCTTCGTCGGTTTCTGCAAAATTCAACCTGCTTAACACGGTACTGATGTCGAATTCTACGATTAATCCATTTTCGCTCAGGTTGATATTGGTGACTGTACAGGTGCTGCCACCGCAGCTGACAGTGACTGAAGCAAGGTTGATATCATTAAGATACGGCAAATCTTCTGCAGCGAAAGCAACTGTAGCTGTGACTGTCCCGCCGGGGGCGGATCCTTCAACAAAAGACATTCTCTTTCCAGATCCACCAAAGCTTAGATCAGTTATATCAGCAGTGATGTGCAAGTCTTCTTTCGGGAGGGCAACTGTAATAGGATCCGAGAGTTCTGTGGCGGTAAAGAAAGATAGAGCTTCGGGCAGGTGGGTCACATGCACAAATAAGAGGGCGGCTATTATGATCACCGGGGTCGCTTTAATCAGCCGATTTACCAACATGAAAATCATTTCCCTTCTTGCCCGGCGACGGCGGTATGCTGCCAGGCGCCGTTGTAAATTGGTCATCATCTCACCACTTTCTACCGCAGTTAAGAAATGTTCTCCTTACTGCTCCAGGTGCGCAGAGTATCGGCATCCTTTGCCTGCTTTTCTATGGCATCCTGTATTAACATCACCATCTCCAGCATACTGCGAAAATTTTTGCTCTGCTTCCTGTCCAGCCAGTGGATTGTACCTTGCCAGCTTGCATTCTGCCGAAACTGAATGCGAATATGAAAGTTCAAGCCACCCAGCTGGATATTTTCCTGCAAATCTCCACCTGACACTGCTCTGTCCCCCTTGTATACCATATTTGTTCCTGCATATACAAAGCCAAAGCATCAGGAAGCCGTTTTCAGAAGAACGTTCCAGGCAGCATAATTCAACATGCGGTGAATTAATATGCAGAACAAACAAGCTTTATTAATGAGAATTTTGATTTGCTGATTAGACTATAGCATGAAGGCATTACCGGAGCATTTCCCTGCAATTTCAAGGAAAAAGCATTTCAATTTCAAACCGGTTACATATTCGTCTGCTGTAACCCTTGATGTAACAGGTGTGTGCGTGGGACTGTTGATAGGAAAACAGCAAATAAGCCGGCCCTTTTGCAGGACCGGCTTATTTGCTCTCTTGACGGTTTAGCAGTTGGAGCTGCAGTTTTTCACTTCCGGCAGGAGCACACCCAGTTCGTCGAGGAATTTGTCCGCTTCGCGCCTGATATGGTCAAGCAAAAGCGGCGTGGAGACGATGCCCAGGAGCTTGCACAGCTCCGCCAGTTCAAAGGCTGCCGCCTTAAAGTCGCGCAGCTGCATGGTGTGGTTGATGACATCCTGGGTAAAGCGGATTACGGTATTGAACCTCCTGGGCATGACGGCAGCCATGGACTCAAGGTCGCGGGCTGTTTCCAGCAGGCGGGAAAAGGTAATTCTGAAAATTTGTGCCTGTTCGATCAGCTCCCTTTCCGACGGGTCTAAAAGGTGGATGACAAATTCAATATGCTCTTTCATGATCCGCAGCCAGAAAACTTCCTGCTGCAGCAAGAGCGTCAGGGGGTCCTGGGCAACGGGGGAAACAAGCAGGCCCAGGAAGCGCTCCGCCTCCCTCCTGATATGGTCCAGCAAGAGCGGGTAATTGCTGCCGGGGTCGGCCTTGCACTGTATCAGAAGTTTCAGCAGGAAGGCTTTAAATTCAATAAAAGCTTCAACCGCCCTGGTCAAGTCCTTCAGCAGGTCCCCTTTCAGCTTCTCCGCACACTCCAGCCGCTCCAGCAGCCTGGCGAATTTCTCCCTGAAATCTTCCGCTTCCGCCCGCAGTTTCGGTTCGTTGGCCGGTAGCCCGAGTTTTATAAAAAGGGCATGTTCCATCATGATCCTGGTCCAGAAGCGGGCTTACTCCAGCCGGTTGTATTCGCAAACGCAATCATGGCACTTTGGGCTTTCGCAGGATTTCGGTTTGTCGTGCACCGGTTACTCCTCCTTGTTGCAGTATGGTAAAGACAATACAGTATACGGGAGTATTGCAGGAAGGGTTACCCTTTTTTCCGTCTTTATGCCATGGCTGCAAAGGCAGCGGCTTGAATGGGAAAATTAAAGCCGCAATCGCAAGGATTGCGGCTTTTAATTTTGGCATATGCCCGTTTGTTACAACAGGAGCCACATTAAGTACTGGAAGAGCCTTTCTTCAAATTCCTGCAGCTTGTCTTTGCCGTGTTCGGAAACATTGGGATGCTTGGCCTTGAACATCTCCCAGGTGGTGAAATACCTGCTTTCAAAAGGCCTGGACGGTTCCACTTTGTAGTCCTCCTTGTTGAACTGGTCGCCCGCCACCTCCCCGGCGTTGTCGTAGACGCCGTAGTCGCGGACAGTCTCTGCCACGGCGATATAGTTCTCCATGTTGATGTCATTAATGGAAACCGGCCCTTTGTCCAGGAAGAAGCGGTACTTGCCGCCCGGTGCCAGTACATCCAGCATGCGTTTGCAGTAGTCCACGCATTCTTCCTTGGTGTGCGTCCGCAGCATCACCAGGGGGTACATGCCCACGATAATATGCTTTTTGCCCAACTTCTCCTTGATCAGCTTGGGATCGCCGTACTCAAACATGATAATGGTGTCGGTGGGCAGTTCGTACAGGTAGTCCAGGTAGCGCATCCAGTTGTCCTCGCAGAAGATGCTGCAGTGGATGCCAAGCGAGGCATATTCATCCAGCATGCGCTTAAATGTAGGCCAATAAAGCTTCTCGAAATCTTTTTCCCGCATGTAGGTCGGCATATGCAGCGGCATGGCCACCGCCCCGTAATTTGACGGGTTGGCCGGTAGGCCTTTTTTGAAGACTATGGGATAGAGAGCTTCGCATGCTTCCAGGACCTTCCCCGGCATCCTGCGGATATCCATGCTGATATTCCGGAACCCGCGCAACTGGTCGGCCAGAAAGTCGAAAGGCGTGGCTGTAAAGCCCGAAGAACCCGGCGGTGGTCCGGGATAATAGCCGTATTTTTCAATCAGCTTCCCAAAGATGGGCGCCAGTTCCTGGTTGTCGCCGGAGTAGCCCATATAGCTTTTTGTCAGTGCCAGTGCCATGCTGACAGGATCGTCCAGGTTCAAAGCTTTGTACTGCCGGGGAATGACGCGCTCAAGCAGGCAGTCATAAGGTTTTTCAATCAAGTAGTCGTAATCTTCGACCTCCAGACCCACCGTCTCAGGATGCTGGATGAAACCGCTGGAGGACATGACAAAGGATTGCGATTCCAGCACCTCGTAAAAAGACGGGTAACGCAAAGAGCCGCTGGCAGGAAGGGTGTCGGAGTATAACACCTGGCACAGTTTGTCCGCCGCTTCCGCTATCAGCGAAGGCTTCCAGTGGACTGCATGCAGGTCAATGCCCGCCCACTCCGCGAGCGGCTGCAACGATAAATTGGCTGTAACCGGTACCCTCTTGGGGATTTTGTTGTCCATCAAGTCATGATGGATTTGAGTTCTTTCCTGCTGCAAAGCTTTCACATCGTCTGTCATTCGCACACCACCTTTAATGAAAAATAAATAACTGGTTATGACATGTATATGCTAATATTTCGACTTGTTCCCGCCAAATCCTTGTTTGGGAGGCCCGCTGTACGTAAAATCAGGCGGAATCCAGGTATTTGCTACCCTCCCGGACACTAAGCCCGGGCAGTTTATTTTGGGCAATAAACTGCCTGACTGCCGCCGGGTTGGTTTTCGAGTATTCCCTGAGCGCCCAGCCGATTGCTTTCTGGATGAAAAATTCGCTGCTGCCGGCATTTTGTTTGATAATTCTGAATAAAAGCTGTTCATCAGTCTCTGCCTTGTATTTCAGCTGGAACAGAATGGCGGTACGGCGCAGCCAGAGCTGCTCCCCCACTGCCCAAGCCATGATGGTTTCAGGAATGACTTCCGGGTACTTGCGGGCAATTGTGCCGACGGGGTGCTGCGCCAGCATGTCGACGGTGTCCCACCAGGACTTTGTTGTAATCAGTCTTTCCATGAGCGGCAGGTCCTGCCTGCCAAGTTTATTGAGCGACCTCCCGATGTAATTGAGGGCGGCGTACTGGTATTCCCGCTCCGCCAGCTCCCATAAAGCCAGGACAAAATCTTCCCGGAAAGGCTCCTTCAGGATGCCGCTCTCCCGGTAAAACTGCTTCATCAGCTCCTCCCGCAGGGGCTTTTTAATGCCCAGAAAAGGAAACTTGTCCTTCATGTATTTGGCCATGGGGACGGCCAGTTCACTGTCCCTGTGCGCCCAAAACAGCTCTTTCACTTGGTTTGCCGGATTCATGGCACAGTCCTCCAAGCAGTGGACTTTATGGCATCATAACACAGTTTGCGCCGCCGGACAATACTGCGGCAGCCTGACCGGCGGCGGTGCTTGTTTCTGTACAGATGAACAAGAAAAAAGCAGGCACGCAAAAGCGGCTGCGGTGCCTCACTGTAAAAGCATGCGGTCCGTGCGCAGTTTGGTGCCGCTTTTCTCGGCAAAGAGGGCGATCAGTTCCTCCACCGACATGCTTTCCCGCTGCGGACCTTTCAGATCCAGGATGATGCGCCCCCTGTCCATCATAATTGTCCTGGTACCGGCGGTCAGGGCATCCTGCAGGTTGTGGGTAACCATGAAAGTGCTGAGTTTGCTTTCGGCAACAATCTCGGTGGTCAGTTGCAGGACCTTGGCGGCAGTAACCGGGTCCAGGGCGGCGGTATGTTCATCCAGAAGGAGCAGCTTGGGACGGACGATGGTTGCCATGAGCAGGGTCAAGGCCTGGCGCTGGCCGCCGGAGAGCAGCCCCACCTTGTCCTGCAGGCGGTCTTCAAGGCCCAGGCCCAGCACGGCCAGCCGCTCCCGGAAGAACTCCCGCTCTTGTCGGCGGATGCCGCGTGACAGGCTCAGGGGCTTGTTTTTGCTGTAGGCAATGGCCAGGTTTTCTTCAATGGTCATGTCGTAGGCCGTGCCCATGTGCGGGTCCTGGAAAACACGGCCGATCCAGCGCGAGCGCCGGTACTCTGGCATTCCGGTAATGTCCGTGCCGTCCAGGATGATCCTGCCAGCATCAGCCTCGCAGACGCCGGCTATGCAGTTCAGCAGCGTAGACTTGCCGGCACCGTTGCTGCCGATGACAGTCACAAATTCTCCCTGCTCCAGGTGCAGGCTGACATCATCCACCGCCACCTTCTCGTCGGCAGTGCCGGCATGAAAACGTTTGCTTAGGTGCTCGATTGTAATCATGCATCCACCCGCTCCTATTTCCCGGGCAGGCGCTGCGCCTGCCTGGCAAGCATTTTTCTGACGCCGCCGGCCGAGAGGGCCACCGTCACGATGACGGCGGAAATCAGTTTGAGGTCGGTGGCCGGCATGCCCAAGTCCAAGGCAACGGCAATGACAACCCTGTAGAGGACGGAGCCGAGGACAACCGCCGCCAGGCGGCGCCAAAGCGGCCTGGTGCCGAAAACCACTTCGCCGATAATCACGGAAGCCAGGCCGATTACCACCATGCCCAGGCCCATGCCCACATCGGCATAGGACTGGTACTGGGCAATCATGCTGCCGGAGGCGGCCACTAGGCCGTTGGACAAGGCCAGGCCCAAAAGCTTCATTTTGTTGCTGTCAATGCCGCAGGCTCTCACCATTACCTCGTTGTCGCCCGTGGCACGAAGGGCAAAGCCAAGGCGGGTCTGCAGGAAAAGATATAGCAGAAAAACTATGAGAACAATGACAAGGAAGGCACAGGCCAGGGTGTCTGTGCCTTCGGGCAGCACACCGCTGAAAAGGCGGTAAAGGGAAGGCTTGTCAATCAGGGGGATATTGGCTCTGCCGTCCATGACCCGCAGGTTGACGGAATAAAGGGCCAGCATGACCAGGATTCCCGCCAGCAGTGGCTGGATGCCAAGCCTGGTGTTCAGCAGGGCGGTGACGCAGCCGGCAAGCAAGCCGGCGGCAAAAGCCGCCAGCATGGCAAGATAAGGGTTGCCGCCCTCGCTGATCAGCACGGCGGCAACGGCGGCACCAAGGACAAAACTGCCGTCAACCGTCAGATCAGGTGTATTGAGAGTACGAAAAGAAATGAACACACCGAGCGCCATGACGGCATAAATCAAACCCAGTTCCAGGGCGCCCAGCAGGGCGGCAACACTCATAGAATCGTCTCCTTCTTCAAGTTTTACAGCATCTTGGCCTGCGCCTTGATCTCTTCCGGAATTTCAATGCCGAGTTCCTGTGCCGTTTTTTCGTTAATATAGATTTCCACGTCTTCAATGGTCAGCACGGGGATTTCGCCCGGCTTTTTGCCTTCCAGCACCTGGATCACCATTTTGGCCGTCTCTTTGCCGAGGCTCACGTAGTTGATGCCGTAAGTGGCAAGCCCCCCGTCGGCCACCATGGAATCGGCGCCGACATAAACGGGAACCTTGGCCTTGATGGCCGCCTGGGCCACCACTGGCATGGCGGAAGCCACGGTATTGTCAATGGGAATGAAAATGGCATCCACCTTGCCGGCCAGGGAGGTGACTGCCTGCTGCACCTCCGAACTGTTGGCCACGGTTGCTTCCACCACCGCAAGGCCTTTGGCGGCGGCAAATTCCTTCAGGTCGTTGATCACGGAAACGGAGTTGGTTTCCCCGGCGTTATACAGGGCGCCCACCGTTTTGATCTCCGGGGTAAGCTGCAGGGCCAGGCTCATGATCTTCTCCGCCGAGACGGCGTCGGAAGTGCCTGTCACATTGCCCCCGGGGGCTTCCAGGCTTTTCACCAGGCCGGAACCAACCGGGTCGGTGCAGGCGGAGAAAATCACGGGGATTTCCTTTGTTTCTCCCACCACGGCCTGGGCGGAAGGCGTGGCAATGGCCACAATAACATCATATTTGTTCGCCACAAATTTCTGGCTGATTGGTTTCAGATTGCTGGGGTCGCCCTGGGCGTTCTGGTAATCAATAGTAATATTCTCCCCGTCTTTATAACCGCCTGCCTCCAGTTCTGCCAAAAGCGACTCCCGAATGGTATTGAGGGAGGGATGTTCCACAATCTGGATAATGCCGATTGTGGCCTTATCCTTTTTGGCCGCAGAACCGGCGCATCCCGTGAGAGTCATGACTGCTGTCAGCAAAAACAAGGCGCAGAGTAAAGCAAAATGGTTTTTTGTTTTTCTCATCTCTTTTACCTCCTGGCAAAGTTTTTTGCTGTTAGCAGCTCTGCAGTTTTTGCGTCCACCCGCGGCCTGGACGCAAGAACAGGCGGCCACATGAAAAAACGCCCGTCCTGACAAGGACAGGCGTCAGCCTGCGGTACCACCTTGATTGGCGCCCAAACGGGCACCCCCTCATACAGAGTGCCAACACACTCCTACCGGTTAACGCTGGTAAGGCGTCAGCAGCTACTGAAACGTTGCCGTTCGTTCGCTCCGCCCTCCGGGGCCCATTTGTCTGCCGCTGCATCTCCCGGGCTTCCACCCTCCCCGGTTCGCTGAAGACCGCTTGGCAGTTTTACTTCCCCTTCAACGGTTTATCTAATCTTACCACATCATTTTCCGCGATGCAAGAGCAATTTTGCCGGGGATCCGGCTCTCCCATACCCGGCCTTTTGCTCAGTACTCTATGATCCCGCTTTGGTCTGAAAGCAGCGTCCTTTCCTCTGCTCCCACCCTGACTTTATATTCCGTTTCCGGCTCCAGGCCGTAAACGGTCAGCATGCCGCCGCCGGGGCAGGGCGTTTCGAGAGACAAGGTGTTGCCCGGCAGAAGGGTCGCATTGGCAATCAGATAGTCCGCCACCAGGCAAACGCCCTGCAGTTCAATATAACTGTAGCTTTTGGCCGGGTCAAGCTCCACGGGCCGTCCGTCCGGGAGTTGCAGCGCCTTTGCCCCCTTGAAGTAAAGGCTGTTGTCCAGCCCGTAAAAGCAGAAGCCGGCGGTGTAGACCGGCCTGCCTTTGATGGTAAGCAGGTAAGCCGCCATCCTTTCCGTGTCATATGCCGGCAGGTTGGCAAAAATGGCGGGTTCATCCTTCACAAGATCCCTTGCCTGCCAGTCAATGGACTTGAGGTAAGCCGTTTTTGCCGCCGCCATGCCCGCCAGCAAGGGGTATTCCTGCCGGAACACCCGGGAAAGCATGCTCTGCAGGATGCGCAGGTCGCGGTAGGTGACCACCTTGTAATCCCTGTCCGCGATCCTGTCTCCGTTATAGATGGCGTAGTAAAAGTCCCCGTCCGGCCCAACCCAGTCATAATTCAAATCCTCAATGCTGTGCAGCATGGGTTCTATCAGGTCCAGGAGGTCTTCCCGCCCGGTCAGCTCGTACAGCCAGATGAGATAATACAGCTCATTGATAACATGGTTCAGGGAGGCGTGCGATTTTATATCCTGCTCTTCCTGCCAGTAATCACAGAGCATGAAGCCGTTTGGAGTGGTGAAAACATGCCCCGCGTCCACCATTTTTTTATACATCTTCACCAGCCGGCCGGCACCGGCAACAGCCTTGGGCAGGTCGAATTCCTTCCCCACTGCCAGCAGGAAAAGCGCCGCATCGGTGTTGAGACGTGTATCAAAAAAGTCGGCGCCGATGCCGTATTTCTCCAGCCATGTGCAGAAGGGCTTGGTGCGCCAGGACCCGTCCCTGCCTTGCCCGGCTAAAAGAGCATGGGCATTGTTCAAAACCACGTCGGCCAGGAAGGGGGACCCGGACAGCTTGTAAGCGTCAAGAAAGTTGTGGACGGCTGTCGCCTGGTAATTGAGGAAAACGGCCCCTTCGGCATAAGGCAGGTAGAGTGCCGAAGATTCTCGGTAGCTCCCTGCCGCCGTCAGGTAATTCAGGCCCCTGGGCTGGCCGTAGTAGCTGCCGGCCACCACCTCGCGAACCACGGGGTCGTTTACGTCCAGCAGCCGCTTCCCGGAAAGCACGAACCACTGGCAGATGCGGTGGTTTTTCTCACTATTCCGCTTTTCCTGCACAAGCAGGGCTATGTCCCCCTCCTGCCGCACATCCAGGACCGAGGGCGTGGCTACATGCTGCCGTATGCCGTAGCCGAGATCGTTATAATTCTGCAGCGGCCCCAAGACAACGGAAGGTTCCCCTGCTTCGTCCCGGTAGTTTAACAGCAGCGGCGCCAGGTAGGTAGGAATCTCCCCGGCCTGTGCCGCAACCCGCTGGAAGTCGCCCTCCCGCGACTGCGGCCAGAGGTAAATTTCGTCCAGCTCCGCGCCGACCAGCTCCAGCCGGTAATGAAAGAGCTGCTCCGCTTTCGGTTCGGCAAAGCATCCCTCCAGAAACAGCATGAAATCGCCCCCGGGCAGTATACGGACGGTGGCGGTGAGGGTGTCCTTGTCGCTGCCGTTGATGGCGGCGGTCAGCACCATTTCCGCCAGCAAGCCGCTTTTATTCATTTTAATATGGTGTTTTTGCAGGTTCAGCCTGGGGAAGCCTAAAGTATACTGACGGCTGCCCGCCCGCAGTCTTATCTCCGTCAGCTCCCCTGCTTTGGCAACAATAATCTCGCCTTCCGGCCGGACTGTACGCCAGAGGATCCCATGGCCGGAAACAGCACCGGGAACAATAATGACCAGTGCCAGAACAATGAGCAAGAGCCCTAGTGCAGCCTTTTTCATCATGTACCTCCTGTTTTATATCGCCACCTCAAATATAACATGCATTTCCGGGCCGGTCTACCGGGAAACCCCCGGGAAAAAAACAGCCGGCTTGCGCCGGCTGCCTTTTCCTACCGCTCGTCCAGCGGCTTGTATTTTTTGTCGAAAGAGCCCGTGTAAACGGCCCGGGGACGGAAAATACGGTTGTTTTCCAGGTATTCTATGGTCCGCGCCGTCCAGCCGGCAACCCTGCTGACGGCAAAGATGGGGGTGAAAAGATGCTGCTCCAGCCCCATGGTCATGTAAACCAGGCCGGAATAAAAATCCACGTTGGGGAAAATCCCTTTTGTCTCGCCGAAACGGCGGATCATTTCCTCTTCCAGCACCTCCGCCGTCTCAGTCAAGGTGCGGCATTCGGGGTGCTCCTTGGCCAGTTCTTTGGCCAGCGGCCCCAGGATCCTTGCGCGCGGGTCGTACGCTTTATATACACGGTGCCCGAAGCCGGGTATTTTCTCCTTCCTGGCCAGCTTCTCGTCCAGCCAGGCACGGACATTGTCCTTGTGGCCGATTTCTTTCAGCGCCTTAATGGCCGCTTCATTGGCGCCGCCGTGCAGCGGTCCGTTCAGGGCCGCGATGCCCGCACCGATGGAGAAGTAAATGTCCGACAGGGTGGAAGCAACAACCATGGTGGCAAAAGTGCTGGCATTCATCCCGTGGTCCGCATGCAGAATCAGCGCCACGTCCATCACCTTTTCTTCCAGCGGCGTCGGTTCTTCCCCCCTGATCATGTAGAGGAAATTAGCCGCATGGCTGAGGTCCGGGTGCGGTTCAATGGGCATCTTGCCCGCCTTGATGCGGTGTATGGCGGCCACAATGGTGGGCATGGCGGCAATCAGGTCGTAGCATGTGCCCAGATCCACCGGCTTGTTCGGTCCCAGGGCGCTTTTCGTAAACTCATAAATGGCCTTCTTCTCTCCGTAGGGAGCTTTTTCCATGGGAATGGAGTCTTCATCGGCACTGATTGCCGTTTCGCTTTCCGGCCTGCCCTCCATGGTATCAACCTTGGAGCGGGTCCGCCGTAAAAAGTCCACTCCCAGGCGCAGGGCCGCCATGTCGTTCATCTCTTCAATGGGGTTGCTCATCAGCTGCCTTAGGGTACGGGTCACGCGGCGGCGCCGGCACAGTTCCGCCTTGAAATTATCCAGCTCCCCTTTGGTCGGCAGTTCCCCGTGGAGCAGAAGGTAAGTAACCTCTTCAAAGGTGGAATAGGCGCACAGGTCAAAAACATCATAGCCGCGGTAAATCAGCTTGCCGGCGGTACCGTTGACATAACCGACGGCGCTCTCGCAGGCAATGGCCCCCTCCAGCCCCGGCCCCACCGTACAGGTCACGGGCCAGTCAATTTTTTGTGCGAACTGCGGCTCCACCTCAGCGCCGCTTTCCGCCTCTGCTTTGCTTTTCGCTTCCAGAATTAAATGTTGAATATGATCTATCATCACCATGCCCCCTTGCTTGCATTAAAAACGGCAAACAGCTTGTGCTTTTTAATATTTCCTCAAATAATACGACAAAAACACGGCATTCCCTTTGCCTTAAGCGGTAAAAAAGGAAAATTTTTATCCTGCAAACAAAAGGCGGGGCCTGAACAAGGCCAGACCCCGCCGGAAATGTTTTTAATTCCCCCCACCGGCGGCTGCAGCCGGCGTCCTGTCCCCCAGCTCCGCCACCTTGCGGTCGTAATCCGGGAAGACATATAGCTGGAAGGCGAAAAAGGGAAGGACAACGGCAGCCGCACTGACAAGATACATGGTGCTTAAAGACGACAGGTCGGACACCCAGCCCAGTACAGTGGCACCGGCGGCAATACCGACATCCACCGCCGCGCCGTAGGTGGAAAGTGCCACGCCGCGGCGTCCCGCCTCCACCATATTAACCACCATGGCCTGCATGGCAGGCCAGAGGATGCCCAGACCAAAACCGGTGAGCAGGGCGGCCGCTGAAAAAGCAATGATTTCCCTGCTGAAGCCAAGGACAACAAAGCCCACGGCCAGGGAAAGGAGGCCCAGGGGTATAATGGGTCTGGGGCCGCGCCTGTCCTGGATTCTCCCGGCAAACAGCCGGGGGATGGCGACACCGACGGAATTCAGGGCAAAAAAGATGCCGCCGTTGAAAATGCCGATTTCTTCGCCCAGCATGGCAACAAAAGTATTAATGCCGCCAAAAAGCATGCCAATAATGAAAGCAGTGACAGAAATGGGAACAACCCGCGACTCGAAAGCCGTCTCGTAAGTAAAGCCGCGCCTGGCGGTATGCAGCCGCGGTGACGGCGCAAGAAAAACAGGCATGAAGCAGGAAGCGGCGATAAAAGCGCCGCAGCCAAGAAACATGGCCTTGTAGCCGTAGGTAGAAGCAAGCCAGAGGCCAATGGCCGGTCCCACGGACATGGCCAGCGTATTGCCCAGGCCGTAATGGCCGATCAGTTCGGAACGTCTTTCAACAGGCACAATATCGGCAATAATGGCGGCGCCGCCAGTGGAAGCAAAGCCGAAAACCATGCCGTGCAGGACGCGGATGATAAACAAAAGCAGAAAAGAGGCTGCCAGCGCGTGGGCAAACATCAGCACAGCAAAAACGACAAGCGAAACAAAAAGCACAGTCTTTTTGCTGAAATTGTCATAAGCATATCCGGCACAGGGGCGTATCAAAAGCGATGCCACGGCAAAACCGCTTAACAGGTAGCCGATCTCAACCTGTGAAGCCCCCAGCTCGCGTGCATAGAGGGGTAGTGTGGGAATGATGAGTGCCACTCCGAGCCACATCAGAATATTCATGATAAACAACAAAATAAAGTCTTTTAACCATGGCGCATTTTTTGGCAACAGTTACCCTCCCTGCCGGCAAAATTGTTAAAATTCGAACTAATTACTATAATTCTACAATATTACAAACTTTCTGGCAAGGGAGCAAGTTCTCTTTTGCCTCGCGCCTTTTCCTCTCTTTTTCTTTTGTATTCTTTTATTTCTTCTCTCCAGCCCAAAAGATTAAGCAGTTCCAGCTCGGACAGGGGCTTGCCCAGAAGATAGCCCTGCGCATGGTCGCACTTCATTGACGCCAGGATAGTAAGCACTTCTTCAGTTTCCACCCCTTCCGCCGTCACTTTCATCCCCAGGGCGGCAGCCATGGTGACAATGGCATGGACGATGGCCCTGTTTTTCTCGTTGCGGACGAGCCCCTGAATAAAAGTCCGGTCAATTTTCACAATGTCCACCGGCAGCTGCTGCAGGACGGCCAGGGAAGTAAAACCGGTGCCGAAATCATCCAGGGCGATTTTCACTCCCAGTCCCTTTAATCTCTGCAAGGTCTTTTTCGCCTGCTCGAAATCTTCCACCACCGCGTTTTCCGTTACCTCGATATAAAGGCGTGCCGGGTCCACTTTCATCTCCTGCAGCTTGACGGCCAGGTATGGAACAAGCTCCTCGTCCCGCAGGTTTTTCGGGGAAATATTGACGGCCACATCCAGCAGAATGCCTCGTTCCTCCCAGACCGCAAGTCTTTCCACCACCTTGGCCAGAAGCCACCGGGTAAAGTTGTTGATTAACGCTGTGTTTTCTATTTCCGAGAGGAAAGAACTCGGGTAAAGCAGCCCCCTTTGCGGGTGCCGCCAGCGTACCAGCGCTTCCGCACTGTGAATGCTGCCCTTCTCCAAATGGTAGACAGGCTGGTAATGCAGGATGAATTCATTGCGGGCAATGGCACCGGGAATGGTTGACAGCAGCGCCAGGTGCCCCTGCTTGTCCAGTCCTTTTGCACCTGGTAATAGCAGTAGCGCTCCGACATCCGCTTGGCCGCGTAAAGGGCAATGCCGGCCTTCAACAGCAAGTCCTCCGCATTATCGGCGTGTTCGGGATAGGCGGCAATGCCGCTGCTGATTTCCACATACACCGGTACTGATTCCACGTACAACATTTCCATGTTGAAAGCAAAGTCAACCTTGTACAGCAATTCCCCCTCGCTGATGCCGGAAGCCGGAGTCAGCAAAACACAGAATTTATTTGTCTGCAGCTGGTAAATATCAGTCCCTTGGGGCAGGCAGTAGTGCAACCGGCGGGAAACCTGCAGCAGCAGGCTTGTTGTTGCCTTTGTCCCCAGCGTGTAAAACAGTTCAATATAGTTGTCCAGGTTGAAGATCACCAGTTTCAGCGGTCCGTCCGGGTATTGCCTGATCGCCTCCTCCAGGACCACCTGCAGCTTGTTCTGGTTCGGCAGGGAGGTAAAAGCATCATAATAAGCCGTCTCTTGCGCCCGCCGCCTCAGGTGCTGCAAAAGCTCCACCGCCAGGCCGAACAGTGCCCCCACCAGGATAAAGATGACAAGACGTGTAAGCCAGTTTAGCGGTTTCTGCATTTCCCCCGCAACCCGGTCCAGCGGCATCAGCGGCCCCAGCAAAAACCCGGCGGCCACAGCGGCCACTATACCGCCCCTTACCTGGAAAACAATTGCGGCAAACAGAATCGGCATATAAACCAGGTGTACGTAAACATACTTGCTGCCGCCCAGCAGGTAAACTAAGCCCGTGATAGCTGGCAAAAGCAATGCAATCAACCAGAATGCAGCTCTTCGTTTCCGCCCGTCCGGATGCTCCAGGCTTTCCAGGGCAGAAACCAGTTTCAACTTAAGCTTCGTCATTTCTTACCCCTCCTGCCTGAAATTGCCGGCACAGTACCTTTTCTTTTTTCTTTTTTAAATGTTCTATATTCTTTTCTTTTTCTCCTTTTTTTAAACGATTTCGACACTAATTTCTGAACAAAAAGTTATTCTTCATCTGCAGGCAGGAACCGGCCTCCCTCCCGCCTAATTATAAATTATAATTATAAAAAGCGAAGGGATGAGAAAAAGATGCGCCTTCTTGTCTGTACGGACGGTTCCCCCCACAGCATGAAAGCCGTAAACGAAGCGGCCAGTCTGGCTGCACGCTGCGGCTTCTCGGAAATCACCATTGTTCATGCCTATACGGTGGATAAACACCTGACGGACAGCATGCTGAATCTCGGCCAGGATATTGTCCAGTTGATAAAGAAAGAAAAACGCAGGCGGGGCAATGCCATCCTGCGCAAGGCAGCCGCAGTTTTTGTCGATGCCGGCCTAGAAGCCCATACCGCCTTGCTGGAAGGGCACCCGGTCGAAACCATTCTCGATTATGCACAGGAAGGCAACTACGATATAATTGTTGTGGGCAGCAGGGGCCTGGGCGGCCTCTCCAAAGCCCTCCTGGGCAGTGTCAGCAATGCTATTGTCCAGGAAGCAAAAACCAGTGTTTTAGTTGTCAAATAACTGCGCCCTTCCGGGAGCAGTTTTTTTCTGTTTTTATCCTCCCGCGGAACCTGCAGGGACACGCCTGCGTCTAAAGGGCAAAAGACATAAAGGAGGCCTGACATGAAAAAACAACTATCTTTCATGCTTGCCGCTGTCCTCACCCTGGCAGTTGCCCTGCCTGGCTTTGCCGCAGACTACCGCCAGGCAGCCATTGACTTCCTGGCTGAGAAGCACGGCGTACCAAAAGACCATGTCCATGTTTCTGAGGGGGACAAAATCATCCTGGAGTATTTGCAGGAATCGTTCTGGTGCGCCAAGTACGAAATTTCCGCAGACGGCCCGTCGCCGCAGGTGGCACCTTCCCAGCCGTCCGCTGCCATTGAGCCGGCACCGCCGCAGGTAATGCCCCTGCCAGAGCCGGTCCTGCCGGTTGAACAGACCGCACCGGACAGCCCGGCCGACCCGGACGCACCCGTCAGCAGCAGCAACACCCCCCGGTATGACACGGGCGACCTTCCCGCTCCCGCCAAAACCGGCGCCGTCTATGTCAGGGAAAAAACAGGCGAAGTCCTGGATGACGCCGGCATGGAAACTTATTTCCTCCGCGAGCGGGAATTGGCAGCCGCCGCCTGCGAAGAACTGCGCCGGGAAGCAGGCAAAATTGATGTAAACTTTTATAAACGCCTCAAGGAAGCGGTGGCCGGCGACAAATACAGTGTCCGCATCCACCCAGCCTTTACCGAAACGCCGGAACTGGTGCAGCGTTTTAAAGATCTGCAGGCCGCCTACCCGGAATACACCAAAGACATCTCTTCCTTAAGCGAGCTGTTTGCCCCGTACGGATCAGCCGCCACGCTCGAAATCGTCCCGGATATTGCCGTCCCGCCTTCTCCTCCCGAGGCGGCCTCCGACGCCCCGCTCCTTCAGGGCGATGGAGCAGGCGCCGGCAGCCCGTCTTTTTCCGACGGCAGTGTGGAAGAGCCGGCTCGCGACCTGCCCATGATCAATGAAGATTATGAGGCCTACCACAGGGAACTGGAAGCCATCCGCCTGGCCGGCCTGGAACCGTCCGCCAAAATCATCATGGACAAACTGAACGACCTGGGCGTCACCTGCACCTACGACTACGACGTAATCGCCGCAGAACTGACAAAAGCCCAGATCAACGACATTGCCGGCCTGGAGGCAGTCCGGCTCATCTCCGACGACCTCTTTTATGCCCTGGAAGACGGACGTGCACTGGCCGGCGGTTCAGTGACAGACGACACGGCTGCTGAGCTGGACGGCGCCCTTCCTCCGGCCACACCCATCAGCCAAAAAAACACCCTGTCCCCCTATTACCTGCTCCTTGCCATCCTGCTCCTGTGTGCCGGATACCTGCTCTTCCGCCGGCGCCACTCAGTCAACTAAACATAACCCTGACACCAAAATAAAAGCACAGTGTGCAACTCAAACGCACCCTGTGCTTTCTTTTATCCCTTGATTTCCTTGGCTGTCTGCCGGCAGGTACTTTTTTGCGGCAGCCGCGGCAACCTCTTTTTTGGATAGTACTTTGTTAAGAAAAATTTCAACAATCTCAGGGTCAAACTGCTTCCCGGAGCAGGCCTTGAGTTCCCGGACGGCTGCCTGGACGGACATGGCTTTGCGGTACGGCCTGTCACTTGTCATGGCATCATACGCATCGGCCACTGCCAAAATTCTTGCCTGCAGCGGAATATCTTTTCCTGCGAGGCCCGCCGGGTAGCCGCTTCCGTCGTAGCGTTCATGATGCGACAGGACGTAGCCGGCAAGCTCGGCAGTATCTGTGGAAGCTCGCAGGATGCTGTAGCCTACTTCCGGATGCCGCGTCACTTCCTGCCACTCCTGGCTTTTCAATCTCCCGGCTTTTTTCAGAATATGGTCCGCTACACATATTTTCCCGATATCGTGCAGATAGCCGACGGCGGCCATCTCCCTGACCCGGTAATCGGAAAGCCCCATGGCCCTGGCAATTTGGCGGCATAACATGGACACCCGGCGCGAGTGCTGCGCTTCCTGGGGGCTTTTTTTCAGGACCGCAGCGTGTATGACATGAATGGCCTGGCCGATGGCGTTCTGGCTTTCTTTAAGCTTGGTTTTATACATATCGGTTTCGGCTGCAACCAGTATTTTCAGCACGTCTTCGGCTGCTTCCTTCTTGACAGCCGCCCCCAACGAGATGGAAATACGGATTAAGCCGGCGTCGGCAAGGACAACATTATTCCTGATGCGCTCCATAACCTCCAGGGCTGCTTTACGCGGTGTCCGTGGCAGGAGAATGACAAACTCATCGCCGCCCCAGCGGGTAACAATATCCTCTTTGCGGCAAACGGATTTCATGATGCTCGCCGCTTTTTGCAGAAGGATGTCGCCCTGCAGGTGGCCGAAGGCATCGTTGATTAATTTCAGGCCGTTGACATCGCCCACAATGATGGCAAGGGGAAGGTTTTCCGGCCTATCTAGCCGCTTCAGCTCCTGCTCGAGATAGCGGCGGTTGTAAAGGCCTGTCAGGCTGTCATGGTAGCTTAAATAGCGGATGTCGGCTTCCGCCTGCTTGCGGCCGCTGATGTCGCGGCAGATGCAGATGACTACGTTGTAGGGGCCGTCGGGCCCGGTAAACTTTGTGCCGCTGGCACTCACTTCCACATCAATAATAGAGCCGTCCTTGCGCCTGTGTTTAGTTTCAAAAATAACGTCAATCTGGGAAAGGTCACGGAAATCCCGGCGGATTTCTTCTTCGCTGAGGATCACTTCCCAGTCCCAGGTATGCAGCTCGAGGACCTCCTCCATGGTATACCCCAGCATTTCGGCAAAGCGCCTGTTTGCCTCCAGCACTTTATGTTCCTGGTCGATAACCACAATTCCCAGGCCGGCCTTGCTGACCAGGTGGCGCATGCGCTGTTCCTTCTCCTGGAGGATGGCTTCCGTCCTTTTTGTTTCTGTAACATCAAAAAGAATGGCATATCCTCCAAAAATTTCCGTCTCGCTGAAAAGCGGGCCAAAAGCCGCCTGCAGTATCCTATCCTTTGCTTCTATTACCCTGTCAAACTGCTGCCCTCCCAGTATCCGGACCAGCTCTTCCTTTGTGAGGGAAAGCACGGCTGAGGCTTGCCGTCCCAAGATTTCCTCCGCTTCACAACTAAATAGAGCCAGCAAGCGATTGTTGCACTGCAAGATCGTGCCTTGCCTGTCGAACAACAGGATGGCGTCCCTGCCGAAATAGAATAAGGATTTAATGGCGGCCTCAATTTGCCAGTCATAGTTGTTTTGTGTCTCATGGCCGGCAAACCGGTTAAGGTTCATACCTGCACTCCTCCATTCCGCAGGCCCTTGCTGCCTGTTGCTTGAGCGGATATAAGAAAGCTGCTGCAGCAATTGAGGCAAAAATAAGTAACACTTTCGGCAGGCCAGGCTGTCATAGCCCGTGCAGCATCATGCACGTGCCTTAGACCCTTGGCTTTGCGCCCCCGCCTTTCGACAGGTTTGCCCTTTCGAGTGTCTTAACAATAATTTAACACATTTATAATACTTTTCAATATTTTTTGTAAAAAAAACCTTAATTTTCTGTTTATTATTTCTCTGCCTTTTTATATTAATTTTATTTTAGCGCAAAGCCCGGACAGCCGGTGTCCACTGGGAAAAATTTGCCTATAAAATTTTACTCGGGCAAAAAGTTGCTGCAGTGCGGACAGGAGATGTCCGGAGATTGCCGAAATGTTATAGTAGGAAGCAGGAATTTCAGATTAAGGAGGAAAGTTTATGGACGTGCAGGGCAGGACGAGCGTCAGCGAAAGTGTTTTTCAAAGCCTGGCGGAAATTGCGCTGAAAGATATTGAAAATATTGTTAGCAGCACGAAAAAAGGGCCTTTTTCCGGTTTTACCAGGATATTTGAACGTTACTTGCCCCAAGTGACGGTACGCCGGGAGGATATGCATGAGGACGGCTTTGGCGAAGTGGCATACGAGCTGAAACTGGCTGTGGTGTATGGCGTCAACATCCCGGAAATGGCAGAAAAAATCCGGGAAAAAATTGTGGAGGTTGTGGAGGGCATTACCGGCTACAAGGTAAAACAGGTTGATATTGTGGTGGACCGCATCGTGGAGCCGCGGGAACTGGAAAACGAAGCACCCGCCGCCCAGAACGGGGCCAAAAAGCCGGAGGGCGTCTGAGCGCCGGAGGCCCGCTTCCACCCGATTATGCCGGAGAAGGCGCTTTACATAGATTAAGAAACGCAAAACCAAAGGGGGGTAGCCCGGTGAAAATCCTTGTTTGTACGGATAACTCCAAGCACAGCCTGAAAGCGCTGAAGATGGCCGCCCGCTTGGCGGGATGCTGCCAAAAAGAAGTGGAAGCAATTGATATAGTGCATGTATATAATGTTGACCTGCCTGTAAGCGACATCCATACTTCCGTGAACTTAATTGAACAATACGAGTTTTTGCAGAAATTTAAAAGGGCGGAAGGAGAAAAAATCCTGGAAGCGGCGGCCCAGGTTTTTGCCGGGGTGGATGCGGAAGTAAACACCATTCTCAAGGAGGGGCATACCGCCGGGACCATTATTAAAATGGCGTCCACAGGCAATTATGACCTGGTAATTATGGGCAGCCGCGGCCTGGGCGGGCTGAAAAAGGCGCTGCTCGGCAGTGTAAGCAATGCGGTGCTGCAGGAAGTCCAGACAAGCGTCTTGATTGTGAAGTAAAACATGCAAAAGCACGGAAACTAAAAACCGGCATAGCAATTGGACTGCTGTGCCGGCATTTTTTTGTTCAGGCGCGCGCAGCGGCGGAGGGGAAGCGGTCAGTGTCCGTGTGAGGAATAAAGGACGCCGAAACAAATTCATCCATATACCCGGGATAAACGCTCAATTCCAGGTATGTCATCTGCTGCGCCGTTTCCTTTAGAAAATCGGTGGCTTTTTTGTTCACCAGGCTTAAATAGCTGCCTGTCAGGGAACTGTTGCCGATAAAATTAAATTTGTCAGGGTTGATATCGGGAAAGAGGCCTATCCGCACCGCATTGGCGATGTTGATATGGTTTCCGATCCCGCCCGCCACTTTTATTTCCGCCAGGTCGTCAAAGTCAAGCCCCAGGCTGGAAAGGAGCACGCAGGCCGCGGAATAAACTGCCGCCTTGGCCCTGATAAAATTGTCAATGTCAATTTCCGTGAGATAAATGTCGGCGGGGATGGCATACCGCTCCTTGGCGGCCACTATATAGCGGCCCACACCGTAGCTGTCATAAACCACCTTATCGGTCTTTACGTCCCTGCGGAAGCGTCCCCTGGCATCTATCAGCCCCGTTCTTTTCAGCTCCGCGATCAGGTCGATGAGGCCGGAGCCGCAGATGCCGGCCGGTTTCTGCCCGCCGATCACCTTGAGGTGCGCCGTGTAAGTGCCGTCAATGGCAACGGCTTCAATGGCACCGGGAGCGGCGCGCATGCCGCAGGAGATTTCCCCGCCTTCAAAGGCCGGCCCGGCAGAACAGGCGCAGGTCATGGCAAATTCGCTGTTCCCCAGGACGATTTCCCCGTTGGTACCCAGGTCAATCAGCATGCTGTTCTGTTCCGTTTCCCGCAAAAAGGCAGCCGCCACGCCGGCAGTAATATCTCCCCCCACGTAGCTGGCCACGGACGGGGCCAGCAAAACCGGCGCGTTTTTGTTGACGCAAAGGCCAAGCTCGACCGCCGTCACTGTCAGGTTATCGGTGGCGGTCAGGGCCGGGATATAAGGCTCCCTGCGCAAAAAGTCAGGCCAGATGCCAAGCAAAAGGTGGGTCATGACCGTATTGGCGGCCACAGAGACAAGCACAATCTCGTCGCCCCCGATGCCGCAGTGCCGGCACAATGCTTCAATGAGAGGGTTGATCGTTTCCCTGACCACCGCGTCTTGCAAAAGCTGCAGCCCGTTCCCCCTGGTGGCAAAAATGACCCTGTTGATCACATCGGCGCCGTAACGGGACTGGGCGTTGGCACATGCCCCTTCCGCCAGGATTTTGTCCGTTGCCAGATCCACCAGGCAGGCGGCCACGGACGTGGTGCCCACATCCACGGCAATGCCGTAGCCAGGATGCGCCTTCGGCGCCTTGACGTCAAGCAGCGCGACTCTCCCGTCCGGCAGGCGGGAATAGACGACGGCAACCTGGAAGTTGTTTTCCCGCAAAACATGGGGGAGTTTTCTGGCCAGGTCCAGGGGAATGACAGATTCGCCGCGCCCCAGGTCAACGCGAAGGTGCCGCCCGAGCCGGTCCACATCGGACAGGTTGTCATCCAGCGTCGGTTCTGCCAGCTTAAGTACCGCCGCCTGCACGTGGCTTTCCTTGCCGTGGAGGGTCTCAAATGCTTTTTTCACCCTGTAATACCTGCCCTCGAAGACGGAGCTGTCCTGCTCCAGGGACACGCTGCCTTCGGCCAGGAGTGTTTCCCGCGGAACGGTCACAACCAGCGGTGCAGTGACATAAGAGGTACAGGCCAAAAGCTCGCCGCGGCTGACTGCTTCCCGGCGTCCCCGGTGCCGTCTTTCGACCCTGCCCCCATCCAGCCTCACCCTGCATTTGCCGCAGGTCCCGCTGCCGTTGCAGGGGGTGTCAAGCTTGACTCCCGCAGTGCGCAAAACCTGCAGCAGGTTCTCGCCGGCGGCGGCTTTAACCGTCATGGTTCTTTCCGGCAGGTTGATTGTCACATCAAGCATGGCTGCACCTCCAAACCAGGGGGCAGGCATGCCGCCTGCCCCGCTTTTTGCTGTCCAAGATGTTATACAAGGGGATCCATTTCCAGGGCCGGATGATGCTTGGCGGCCAGGAAATTCACCACTGCCTCCACGTCGGTGGCAATCGTTTCATCGCAGATCATATCGGCAAAGTTGTCAATGCCGTACAATTCCCTGGCTGTTTCGTTCAGCCTCTCCGCCACGGCGTCTTTCAGCTCCTTGGGCATCCAGATGATTCTGGCCACCCCGCCTTCTGCCGCCAGGAATTTCCTGGAAGGGATGAAATGCCTGCCATGCCCCATAAAGCCGGGGGTCTGGACGCCGCCGCCCGTCATGGATGCCAGTTCGCCAAAGGTCATGCCTACCGGGGTGGTGCCTGCATATTCCCTGTTGACAATAATCACGCCGTTGGCTTCGGGAACAATGCCGCAGATACATTCAAAGCAGCCGCAGGAAGTCATGGGGTCTTCCAGGATGCTGTAGAGGGACACCCGGGAAACAGCGCCTTGCGAACGCTCCTCCACCGCCTTGCTGACTGCCGCCCAGACGCCTTTTCGCTCATCTTCCAGGCCGTCCTTGGGAACAGGCTGGCAGGCGCC
>JAAYMN010000106.1 GCA_012521345.1 Bacillota bacterium | reverse complement strand
TCACTTATGCCGTCGCCCTGCCGCTTTTCGGCCTGCGGCAGAACATCTTCACCGACCCGCAGAAACCGATGCGGGTGGAGCCCAAGGTATATGAATTCGGCAATCCCAGGGAGGATTCTCCCGTCCTGGTAACAGTCGACTTCGCCCTTACCTACTTTGTTGTGTCCGGTGAAGTGGAAAGGTCGAAAGTGCCCGCATACCTCATGGTCCCCGATGCAGGCGGGCTGTCCGTCCTCACTTCCTGGGCGGCGGGCAAGTTCGGTGCAAGCGTCATTAAAAAGGCGATCCAGGAAAGCGGCCTCGAAGAGAAGCTGACCAGGAAGCGCCTGATCCTGCCCGGCAAGGTTGCCGTGCTGAAAGGCGACGTGGAAGAGGAACTGCCCGGCTGGGAAGTTATTGTGGGGCCGAAAGAAGCGCTGCAGATCCCCAGGTTCCTCAACGAGCTGCAGTAGCGGGCACGGGTGGTGCCGCTGCAGCATTGGGTAATAACTGAAGAAAGAAGGTTGAGCCATGGAAAAGTTTATGGTGATAGGAGAAAGAATCCATTGCATTTCGCCGGTCATCAGAAAGGCGCTGGAAGAAAGGGACCCGGGGCCGATCCTAGAGCGGGCCAAAGAGCAAATTAAGGCGGGGGCCGCCTATCTTGATGTAAACATCGGCCCGGCGGAAAAGAACGGCGAGGAATTAATGCAGTGGGTAGTGCAGCTGATCCAGTCGGAATGCGACAATGTTCCCCTTGCCCTGGACACGGCCAACAAAAAAGCAATTGAAGCGGGCATTAAAGTTTACAACCGTGCCAAGGGAAAGCCCATCATCAACTCCGCCGATGCCGGCGACAGGATTGACAATATTAACCTGGCGGCGGCCAATGATGCCATGGTGATTGCCTTATGCGCCAAAGAAGGCATTCCTGCCGACAATGACGAGCGCATGATGTACTGCCAGCAGCTTCTAGAGCGGGCCCTGGAAGCGGGCATGGATCCTGAAGACCTGCTGTTCGACCCCCTCTTTCTGGTGATCAAGGGCATGCAGGACAAACAGGTCCAGGTCCTGGAAGCAGTCAGGATGATGAGTGAAATGGGCCTCAAAACCACGGGCGGCCTGAGCAATGTCTCCAACGGTGCGCCCAAGGCACTGCGGCCCATTCTGGACGCTTATACTGTGGCCATGGCCATGATGTGCGGCCTGACCTCCGCTATTGCCAACCCTTGCGACAAAAAAGTAATGGAAGCCATTAAGACATGTGACATGATTCTGGGCAGAACTCTGTACGCAGACTCCTTCCTCGAGTTGTAAGCCGCACCCGCAGGTCTGCCCGGCGCCGGCCCGCTGCGCCGCTTTGGCAGTGGCTCTTTTGTGTGAAGGCCGGCTGCAGCCGGCGAAAAAAAATAAAGGAAAGAAGGTATAAGGGCTATGAGTTTGCTTGCTTTGATTTATACCGGTTCCAGGGCTGCACTGGATTTGGCCCGCAATGCCGTGGCGGAAGCAGTGACGACATATGGCGCGGACAAAAAAGTTGTTTTTCCCGGTACTGCGTATGCCCTGCCCGTCATCTACGCGGCTACGGGCAAGAAAGTAGCTACCCTGGCTGAGCTGCAGGGCGCCCTGGATGTGGCCGGCAGCCTTATTACCGGTGAAGAAGACCTGGGCAAAGCTTTGCATTCAGGCCTGGCAACCGCCGTCTGCGCGGAGGTCATTGAAGCCGTCAAGTATGCAGTAACTGAAGAACCGTATACAGGTGACGGCGGCATCGGTTTTGTGCCGGACGCAGTGATCCGCTCCCTCGGCGTGCCCCTTGTTACCGGGGATATTCCCGGTATCGCCGTTATTGTGGGAGAGGCCTCGGACAGCGGCGCCCTGGCAGCTATTGTGAAGGACTACCAGGAGAAAGGGCTGCTTACTTTCCTGGTAGGCAAGGTTGTTGATCAAATTGCGGCGTCCGACGTCAAAGTTGGCCTGGAATTCAGGGTAATCCCGGTGGGCAGGGAGATCACGGCCGTAATTCATGTTGTTTCCGTGGCTGTCCGGGCGGCACTCATTTTCGGCGCCCTTGCACCCGGGGACCTGCCGGGGCTGCTGAATTATACGAAAGAAAGAATCCCGGCTTTTGTCAATACTTTCGGCCCGCTGGACGAAGTGACGGTAGCCGCGGGAGCGGGCGCCATCGCCCTGGGCTTCCCGGTAATAGCCGACGTGGATGTGCCGGAAGTACCGGGAGCGCTTTTGACGCAAAAGGACTACGGGCAGACGGTGGCCACGTCCCTGGAAGCGCGGGGCATTAAAATCAAAATCAAAGAAATCCCCATTCCCGTCAGTTTTGCCGCCGCTTTTGAAGGGGAGCGGATCCGCAGGGACAATATTTACGCCGAGTTCGGCAGCAAGCGGAGCAAGGCCTGGGAACTGGTGAAAATGAGGCCTGCCGACGAGGTGGAAGACCATAAAATAGAAGTTATCGGCCCCGACATTGATGCCGGCGAGCCTCCGGTTTACCTGCCCCTGGCGGTGCTGGTGGAAGTGGCGGGGAAAAACATGGAGGAAGATTTTGAACCCGTCCTGGAAAGAAAAATCCACTACTTCCTCAATTATATGGAAGGCGTCATGCACGTAGGGCAGCGGAACCTGGCCTGGATCAGGATCGGCAAGGACGCTTTTGCCAAGGGACTGCGCCTCCGCCATTTCGGCGAAGTGCTTTATGCCATGATGCATGAAGAGTTCGGCTCTGTTGTTGACAAGTGCCAGGTGACAATCATCACCGACAAGGAAAAAGTCCTCTCCCTGGAGCAGGAGCTGGCGCTCCCAAGCTACCAGGCGCGGGATGACAGGCTGGCTTCGCTCACGGATGAAAGCGTTGACACCTTCTATACCTGCACGCTCTGCCAGTCCTTTGCTCCCGCCCATGTCTGCGTGGTCACCCCCGAACGGCTGGGGCTGTGCGGTGCGGTCAGCTGGCTGGACGCCAAGGCCACCAAGGAACTGAACCCCGCCGGCGCCTGCC
>JAAYMN010000105.1 GCA_012521345.1 Bacillota bacterium | reverse complement strand
GACGGATCTTGTTCATCCCCGGCAGTCTATGCTGGCAGTAGCCGCAGCCAGACTGGTGGGACTTGACATTGCCGGCGTTGATATGGTAATGCAAGACATTACCCTGCCGCCTGATGGGCAGGAAGGAGGAATAATTGAAGTTAACGCTGCACCGGGCTTGCGTATGCATCTTTTCCCCACGGTGGGCAAACCCCGCAATGTGGGAGAGATTATCATGAATAAACTCTTCCCCCCGGGGCGGCAGGTGCGTGTCCCCGTCTTCAGCATCACCGGCACCAACGGCAAAACAACTGTTACCAGGATGCTGGAATATGCCATGCGGCGGCATGGCCTGCAAACGGGCATGTGTTGTACGGACGGCCTGTACTACAACGGTATGCTTGTCAGGGCAGGCGACCTGACAGGCCCGGCCGGTGCTTCGGCAGTACTGGCCCACCCGGAAATAGAAGTTGCCATTCTGGAAACGGCACGCGGCGGCATAGTCAGGCGCGGTCTGGGTTATGACCGGGCGGATGTGGCAGTGATCTGCAACATTCGGCCCGATCACCTGGGGCAGGATGAAATCAAGACGCTGGAGGACCTTGTCCATATTAAAAGCCTGGTTGCGGAGGCCGTTTATGAAACTGGTACGGTTGTCCTCAATGCCGACGATCCCTCCACCCCTGCCATTGCCGAGCGTGTCTGGGCGGGTCTAATTTATTTCAGCCTGCAGGAAGACAATATTACCGTCAGACGTCACTTGAGCAAAGGCGGGCGGGCGCTTTTTATCCATCGCGGCACCATTATGGCCGCCCAGGGGACCAGAGTGATGCTGGTCGGAAAGACACGCGACTTTGCCGTAACTTTTGGCGGACGGGCCAAGCACCAGGTGGAAAACCTCCTTGCCGCTTTAGCCGCCTGTTGGGGCTTTGGCCTTTCTCCGCGACAAGCGGCTTTTTACCTGCGCAATTTTGCCGCCAGCCCCCAGGACAACCCCGGCAGGTCCAATTTCTATCAGCTTGGCTCTGTCAGCATTATAATTGATTATGGTCATAATGCGGACAGTTTCGCCAAAATGGGCGAGCTGGCCAGAAAACTGAAACCAAACAGGACATTGGCGGTAATCGGGGTTCCCGGCGACCGCTGCGATGATTTGATAACAGCCGCCGGCGAGACGGCCGCCCGGGCCTTCGATGTGCTGTTAATCAAGGAAGATGAAGACCTGCGCGGGCGCAGGAGCGGGGAAGTGGCGCAACTTTTAAAACAGGGCGCCCTGCAGGCAGGCAAAAACCCGGCTTGGCTGCATCTTTTCCGGCATGAACGGGATGCGGTGCGCTACGCCCTGAAGGCTGCCCTGCCCGGGGATTTGATTCTTGTTTTTTATGAACGGCTGGATACAGTGTTGGCTGAAATTGACGCTTTTGCATCGGTTGTGCGGCCGCAGGAAAAAAGCAAAACTGCTGCTGCAGGCATGAAGAAGCCTGTTGCCCTGACTTAGCAGGAATTTCCTTCACCAAAGAGAATATAACAGCTAAACGGCCGCGAGCAGGGGTAGCTATGCCCGTTTGTGAGAAAGCATATGCGAAAATAAATTTAGTCCTGGCAGTAACGGCCAAAAGGCCTGACGGCTATCATGAAGTGCAAACGGTGTACCAGAACCTGGCACTGCATGATACGTTGCAGTTGACAACGCTTGCTGAAGACAGAATCATCCTGAGTTGTGATGATCCCAGCCTTCCTGCAGGGCCGGATAATTTAGTCTGGCTTGCAGCAGAAAGGCTGAAACGTTTTTACCGCATTTCCCGCGGTGTCCACATTAAGCTGCGCAAACGGATTCCCGTGGCTGCAGGCCTAGCCGGGGGCAGCAGCGATGCCGCTGCAGTACTGCGGGGGCTGGTTCGACTATGGCACCTGCCGTGGGAGAAAGAAGCATTGGTTCAGCTGGCTGCCGGGCTAGGCTCGGATGTGCCTTTCTGTCTGTTGGGGGGGACGGCTCTTGGTGCCGGACGAGGTGAGAAGATTACGGCACTTGCTCCGTGCCCGCATTTTTATGTTGTTCTGGCCAATCCCGGTTTTCAGGTCCGAACAGCTGAGATTTACCGCTCTTTGACAGGGACGGACCTGGAACCAGGCTGTGATCTGACTCCCATGCTCCGTGCTCTGGCTTGCGGTGACAGGGATGCCATCATGGCAAACCTGTCCAATACGCTGGAAGCGGCCGCTTTCCGCCTTAACCCTGCGATCCGTGACCTAAAGGACAAGCTGGCACGAAAGGCGCCGTCTTTAATGTGTGGCAGCGGGCCGACTGTATTTGCTCTCTTCACTGGGCGGGAAGAAGCGGAGAGGACAGCCCTCTCCCTAAGGCGAGAAGGAATTGCCGTATGGCTGACAGAAACATTTTCCCAGCCGGCGGCCGGAGGTGAGTGAAAATGGTTGATGCCATCATCCTGGCAGGCACTACCGGTCCCACCGCGTTAACCGAGGCGGAAAGGGTGGCCAACAAAGCATTCATACGTATCGGGGAGCGGATTATGCTGCAGTATGTACATGCCGCCCTGAAGCAGGCTGCCGGAGTCGGCCGGATTGCCGTGGTGGGTCCCGAAGCTGAAATTAAAGCCTGTCTAGAAGATCAGGACGTACTTGTTGTCCAGGAAGGAAAAACAATTGTCGAAAATGTGAAGCACGGCGTTGAGGCACTGCAGCCTGAAGGTTATTTCCTGGTCTGCTCCGCGGATATCCCCTTCCTGACGCCGGGGGCGGTGGAAGACCTCATTTCTGCCTGTAATCCTTTTACCGCTGATTTTTACTATCCGATTGTGGAACGCGGCGACAATGACAAGCGCTTTCCGGGTGTCAGACGTACTTATGTCAAACTGGCCGAGGGTGAGTTTACCGGCGGCAATATAATCCTTGTCAATCCCGGTTGTCTGGAGCTGGCGCTGCCGCGCCTGGAACGCGTGTTTGCATTGCGGAAAAGCCCTTTGAAGCTGGCTGCTCTTTTGGGTTTCGGATTTCTTGTAAAACTGTTCTTCCGCAAACTAACAATTAACGAATTGGAAAAGCGTTTTTCTGAACTGTTTGCTGTGACTGGAAAGGCTGTAGTTTCCCGTTATCCGGAAATCGGCACCGATGTGGACAAATTATCCGACCTGGCCCTGGCGCGCCGGCTTTTGTAAAGATTACAGCGGCAAAATCCCCTGCGAAAGAAGGGTTTTTGCCGAATTTTATGTGATTTTTTGAACTATGCTGTAACCATGGGCGCTTTTGCCGCCCGGCAATTATTGCGGGAACAAATATTTTCCCTGTTGGAAGCAGGATTTATTTTGCTTGTGTGGAAATAGCACAATAGAAGGAAAGGCGGTGATAAAACATGGAAGTGACGGACGTCAGAATCAGAAAAATTAACAATGAAGGCAAAATGAAGGCAATTGTGTCAATTACCCTGGACAATCAATTCGTAGTACATGACGTGCGCGTGATTGAGGGCAATAACGGCTTGTTTGTGGCCATGCCCAGCAAAAGAACTCCCGACGGTGAGTTTAAGGACATTGCGCACCCGATTACTTCGGAAACGCGTGAAATAATTCAAACTGCTGTGCTGGATGCCTACAACGCGGAGTTGGAAAGGGAATTGGTCGGAGCGTGAAACGGAGCAATTTGCTCCACTTTTTTTTTGCTTACATATCCCCTGCCTGTCTTACCGGTTGAAAATAAGGTAGCATTTGACGGCAAAAGTGGTTAAAATAAATTGAAGCTATTCTTAAGGAGGCAGAGTGCTGGTATGACAACAGCGGTTGTTTTGGCTGCCGGAGAGGGCAAGCGCATGCATTCCCGGCGCCCCAAGGTTTTGCACGAAATCTGCGGGCAGCCCATGCTTTTGCATGTTATTAATGCGGCGCGCAGTATTTGTTCTGACATAATTGTGGTTGTAGGTCACCGGGGGGAGGATGTTAAGGCGGTTTTCGGCAACAGTGTTGTCTATGCCGAACAGCATGAGCAGCTGGGGACAGCCCACGCAGTGCTGCAGGCGGAACCGCTCCTGCCGGACGCGGGCACTGTTTTAGTCCTGTGCGGGGATACCCCGCTCCTTACACCCGAAGCCTTGCAGCAACTGTATGCTGTTCACAGGAATGCGGCCGCGGCAGCCACTGTCCTGACTGCTACCGTTCCCAACCCGTTCGGTTACGGGCGTATTGTGCGGGGGCCGGGCGGAGAAATAGAAAAAATTGTGGAAGAAAAGGACGCAACGGCGGCAGAGAAGCTGCTTGCGGAAATAAATACCGGTACTTATGCGTTTGACGTCCGGGCGCTGCGGGAAGGTCTGGCCGGAGTAAAAAATGCCAATGCAGCGGGGGAGTATTACCTGACTGACTGTATTGAGTTGATCATGAAAAGCGGGAGAAGGGTGACAACATGCCTGCTGTCCGATTACAGGCTGGCCCTGGGAGTGAATGACAGGATCCAGCTGGCCGAAGCGCAGGCTTTAATGCAGGAGCGCATCAACCGTGAACTGATGGCGGCAGGTGTTACCATCATCAACCCGGCAACCGTTTATGTTGATGCAGGAGTCAAAGTAGGCAGGGATACCGTAATTTTTCCCAACACTATCCTCCGGGGGCGGACAGTGGTGGGAGAAGGCTGCGTGCTTGGCCCCCAGACGGAAATCACAGACTCCACAATCGGCGATGGGTCACAAGTGAAGCATTCCGTTGTAACGGAAAGCGTCCTGGAGCAAAATGTAACAGTAGGTCCGTTTTGCCACCTGCGCCCGGGTACTGTTCTGAAAAACGGCGTAAAGGTGGGGGACTTCGTGGAAATTAAAAAATCTCAGGTTGGCGAGGGCAGCAAAATACCCCATCTCTCCTATATCGGGGACGCCGAAATCGGCCGCAATGTAAACCTGGGCGGCGGAACCATTGTGGTTAATTTTGACGGACGGAATAAGTATAAAACGGTGATTGCCGACGGCGCCTTTGTCGGCTGCAACAGCAACCTTGTTGCTCCCGTCACTATTGGCCGGGGGGCTTTTGTTGCTGCCGGTTCAACCATTACAAACGACGTGCCGGCGGGGGCGCTTTCCCTGGCCCGTGCCCGCCAGGTGGATAAACCCGGTCTTGCCGCCCGTCTGCTGGGGCATAATGATGACGAAAAATGACGTTTTGGCAGGAATTAGCCGTCCGCCTCGCGAAGAAACTTTTACTGAATGAATTCAGTCAGGGGGTTACGGCGTGTATCGAGGAAAAAAGTTGCAGATCTTTACCGGAACGGCAAATGAAAAGCTTGCCGCCGCTATTGCCGGCCATATCGGTGTTGCCTTGGGCAAGGCGGAGGTAAAGCGTTTCAGTGACGGGGAGATTAATATTTACATCGGCGAAAGCGTCCGAGGGGCGGATGTTTTTATTGTGCAGCCAATCTGCTGTCCGGCCAATGAAAACCTGATGGAACTTTTGATTATGATGGATGCCATGAAACGTGCCTCGGCAAAAAGCATAAATGCTGTCCTGCCTTATTACGGCTATGCCCGCCAGGACCGTAAAACCAGGGCGCGGGACCCGATTACGGCCAAACTTGTAGCCGATTTGCTGACAACAGCCGGTGCAACCCGCGTGATAACCATGGATCTGCATGCCGGACAGATTCAAGGCTTCTTCAACATTCCTGTTGATCATCTCAAAAGCCTGCCGATTCTGGCCAATTATTTTCAGGAGAAAAAACTGGAAAACGCAGTAGTTGTCTCACCGGATATGGGCGGGGTAACCCGGGCACGAGAGCTGGCGGAACGGCTGCACTTGCCCATTGCCATTATAGATAAAAGGCGTCCGGAACCGAATGTAGCGGAAGTTATGCACATTATCGGAGAGGTCAGCGGTAAAACGGTAATTATGATAGATGACATCATTGACACGGCGGGAACAATTTCCCTGGGAGCACGCGCCTTGATGAAGCATGGCGCCAGGGAGATTTACGCCTGCTGCACTCACCCTGTGCTTTCGGGGCCCGCTTTGGACCGCCTGGCAGAAGCGCCGCTTAAGGAAATTGTCGTCACGGATACCATACCGCTGGGTGAGCGGACGCTGGACAAAATCAAGGTCCTTTCAGTGGCACCTCTGATTGGCGACGCCATTATCCGCATTCATGAAGAGCTTTCAGTGTCCAAGCTTTTTGATTAAGCCTGTTTGACTGCCCGCATAAAAACAGGTTATAATACCAGGAAAAACAGGAGAAGGAGGATATAACCATGGAACGTTTGCAAATCCAGGCACAGCCGCGGACAGGAACCACCAAAGGGCAACTGAAAACACTCCGCAGGCAGGGTATGGTTCCCGCAGTGCTTTATGGCCAGAAAGCGGCAGCAAAGGCAATTGCCGTGGAAGCAAAAGACCTGCACAGGATTTTAAATTCTCCTGCAGGAATGAATACAATTATCGACTTGACGGTGGACGGCGAAAGCACGCCTGCCATTCTGAAAGACTTGGACAGGGATATTCTCCTGTCTGACCGCATCATTCATGCCGATTTCCTGCGCATTTCCCTGCATGACAAGCTGGAAGTCCAGGTGCCGGTAGTGGTCGTCGGCGAGGCGGCAGGGGTGAAGGAGGGCGGCATCCTCCAGCAGCCGCTGCGCGAAGTTACCGTGAAGTGTCTGCCGACAAGCATTCCGGAGCACCTGGAACTTGATATTTCAAACCTGGCCTTGGGGGAAAGCCTGAGTGTGGCCGATTTGCAAGTGCCGGCGGACATGGAGATTGTTACTGATCCGGATGAAGTGATAGTTACCATATCGGCGCCCAGTGCCGAAGAGACGGCGGAAGCAGCTGAAGGCGAGGCTGCTGAAACTGCTGAAGGAGGGGCTGCGGACGCTGAGGCGGAGGAGTAGTTGCGTCCCATGTTTTTGATTCTCGGTTTGGGAAATCCGGGGCCGCAATATGTCCTGACACGCCATAATGCCGGCTTCCGGGTCATAGACCATGTGAGCAGCTTGGCAAAAATCCCGCTTTATAAAACGGGATGCCATGCTTTTTGGGGGGCGGGCCTTTTTGCCGGCCGGCAGGTAGTGCTGGCCAAACCCATGACTTATATGAACAACAGCGGTATGGCGGCTGCGGCGCTTGTGCGCCACTTTGGCGTGGAGCCGGCTCAGCTGCTGGCCATTTATGATGATATGGATCTGCCCCTGGGGACGATACGCCTGCGGCCGGGCGGCGGCAGCGGCGGACATAAAGGCATGGATTCGCTGATTTTTCATTTGCAGACGGACCGGTTTCCCCGCCTGCGCATCGGTATTGGCCGCCCGCAGAACAGCGATGCGGTTGATTACGTTCTGGAAGCTTTCTCTGCAGAGGAGGAGGCAGTCCTCGGGCCTGTTCTGCAAGCTGCTGCAAGCGCCGTAGAGGTTTTCCTTGCCGAAGGCATTGAAGCGGCAATGAATCGCTTCAATCAAAAAATATAACTTTACAAGCAGTATGTTTTATGCTAAAGTAAAATTTAACTATCCAAACGAAAGAGCAAAAAGCCATGAAGGAGAAAAGTAGGGTAGGCACGGCCTTCCAGGGAGGAGCCACCACCGACTGCAAGTGGCTCCAGGTACGGTTTACCTGAAGTTCCCTCCGGAGCTGCAGGCTGAACAAGAGTAGGCTGCGCCGGCTTCCCCGCCCGTTAGCACCGGGGCAAATATCGGAGCAATCCCGTATTTGTAAAGAGCGGGCGCAAGCTGCGCCAATATGGGTGGTACCGCGGAGCAATCATCCGTCCCTGTTGCAGGGACGGATTTTTTTTACCGGAAAGAAACAACCAGCAGGAGGAAAGAAAATGATTGTCGTGATGGATTTGCATGTAGGCGAAAAAGAACTGCAGGCGGTGGAAAATGTTCTGCAGCAATATGGCTACCGCTGTCACTTAATCCGTGGTGAACAGCGGATTGTGATCGGGGCAGTCGGAGCGACCAAGGGGGAAATCCCCCCTGTCCTGGAAACAATGCCGGGTGTGGAAAAAGTTTTGCGGGTGATGCAGCCGTATAAGCTGGTCAGCCGGGAAATGAAGCCGGATGACACTGTAATCAGGACAGGATCGGTGTGCCTGGGGGGCGGGTATGTCTCCGTGCTGGCAGGACCGTGCGCCGTGGAAAGCCTGGAACAGCTGATTACCGCGGCCAGGGAGGTAAAAAAATATGGAGCCGCCGCCCTGCGCGGGGGAGCATTTAAACCAAGGACCTCACCTTATGCTTTTCAAGGTCTGATGGAAACGGGGCTGGAGTACCTGCGCCGGGCCAGGGAAGAAACGGGCCTTGCCGTTGTCACGGAAGTTATGAACCCGGCAGACGTGGAACTGGTGGCGGAAACGGCCGATATTATCCAGATCGGAGCCAGGAATATGCAGAATTTCCCGCTTTTAAAAGAAGTGGGACAGCTCCGGCGGCCGGTACTGCTGAAGCGCGGCCTGGCGGCAACTGTGGAAGAATGGCTCATGGCGGCGGAATATATCATGTCCGGGGGAAATTACCAGGTTATTCTCTGTGAGCGCGGGATCAGGACATTCGAGACATCTACCCGCAACACCCTGGATGTGAGCGCCATTGCCGTGGCCAAACGGCTTTCCCACCTGCCGGTAATTGCGGATCCCAGCCATGCCGGAGGCAACTGGCGCCTGGTACAGCCGCTGGCCCTGGCCTCCCTGGCTGCCGGTGCCGACGGTCTGCTTGTTGAAGTCCACCCCGATCCCCAATCCGCCCTCTGTGACGGGCCCCAGTCCCTTAACCCGCAGCATTTCGGCGAACTAATGGCTGCAGTGGAAGGGCTGGTTGCACTGCTTGGCAAAAAGCTGGTGAGGGGAGTGGAAAGGCAATGATCAGGGCGGCCTATCTTGGACCGCAGGGAACCTTTTCCGAAGAGGCGGCCACTGCCTTTGGCCGTTTTTGCGGTTTCTCCCTCCTCAAGCCTTATCCTGCCATCTCTCTTTGTGTCCGCGCCGTGGAGAAGGGAGAGGCCGACTATGCAGTGGTGCCGCTGGAAAATTCACTGGCAGGGTCAGTCCCTGAAACATTGGATCTTCTAACTGCCGGCACGGAACTGAAAATACAGGCGGAGCTGGATGTGCCCATAGAACTGTGCCTGCTTGCGCTTGAGGCGGAGACGGAAGCAATCAGGAAAATCTGTTCTCATCCCCAGGCCTTGGACCAGTGCCGCAATTTTTTGCAGCAAAATTTCCCCGAAGTCCCAACAATCCCGGTCTTAAGCACAGCGGAAGCGGCAGCCATGGCAGTGGCGCAGGGAAAGGGCACCGCCGCCATTGCCGGCCGAAAAGCTGCCGAACAATATGGTCTCATGGTATTGGCGGCGGGGATTGAGGACAATATTTCCACTACCCGCTTTATTGCCCTGGGCCGGGAAAATAGCAGCCTGCTTCGGCCGGAAAAAACATCGCTTGTTTTTTCCGTGAAAAATGTGGCAGGCAGTCTTTACACGGTGCTCCGTGCTTTTGCCGAGTATAAGGTTAACCTGACCAGAATTGAATCGCGCCCGGCAAAAAGCCGGCTGGGGGAATACATTTTCTTTGTTGACCTTGACGGCACACTGCAGGATGCGGCAGTGCAGGCTGCCGTCCGTGAAGCGGCCGCAGAAGCGGTCATGCTTAAATTACTGGGTTCCTACCCGGTGCTGCGGCGCAGCCGGGCATAAAATACCGGCCTTTTGTCCATGCTACGGACAAGAGGTGGGACTGTGTTTATTTTTTGGGTTTGCCGCAGGTGCCAGAGGGAACAGATGCGCCTTGCCGCCGACGCGGATGACCCGCGCATCACCGCATTGACGGCACAGGCCGACAGCGATATAATAAAGCATGACCGGGAGGGTAATTTACTGGTCCTGCTCTTGTGCGACGACTGTTTCCAGGACGTCCTGGCAAGAGAAGAAGGCGAAACGGACCTGACACTCCCAACGCAATTGCTTCATTAAGATAAGTTTCTTACGGCCTTGGTTCCTGCTTACACAAGGCTTTATTTTTACTTTAAAAAAAGCGTGCCCCGGTGCGGAACCGGGCACGCCTTGTTGTGCTTCCTGACAAATTATGGAGGTTATGGCATGCAAAATATTGCCGCCCGGATTGCTGAGCTTGACCAACTGCAGGAACTTATGGCGGGGTTTTCCCGCAAAACAGGACAATTGCTTTACGGCACGGAGGGCAGCGCACGGCATTTAGTGATGGCCGCCATCCGCCAGTTGACGGGACGACCTCTTTTGATTGTCACCCCGGATGCCTTGCAGGCCGACAAAGTTTATGAGGATTTGACGGCTGTCTTTGGCGAGGACGACGTGTGGCTTTACCCCGGCAAAGACCTCCTGTATTATCATGACCTTTATTCCGCTTCCGGAGAAACTCCCGCCCGGCGCATTGCCGTCCTGGCACAGCTGGCCGGGAAAAAGCGTCCTGTTGTTGTGACTACCGTTTCGGGGCTTGTGGCAAAAATGTGTCCACCCGGACCGTGGCAGAAAGGATGCATCTTTTTGCAGGCAGGAGAGGAATTCCCCCAGGATAAGCTGCTGAAAAGCCTTACAGCCGTTGGTTACGAGCGGGTGGAACTGGTGGAAGTCAGGGGCCAGATTTCCGTCCGCGGCGGTATTGTGGATATTTTCCCCACGGCGGAAGAGCAGCCCGTCAGAATTGAGTATTTCGGTGATCAGATTGAATCTCTCCGCCGTTTTGACCCCGTCACCCAGCGTTCCAGCGAACCTGTTGCTGCGCTGTTCGTTACTCCTGCACAGGAAGTGATCTGCGGGGAGCAGGAACGCAGGCGCGCCCTTGCCCTGCTCGCGGAGGAAAGGGAGAAACTGGCCGCCAAAAACAGCCGGCTTTCCCGCAAAATGCTTGCCAGGCTGGAAGAGCTTTCTGCGCAGCTGGAGGAAAAAATTTATTTTACAGGAATGGAACAGAATCTCCTGTATTTTTATGACCAACCTGTCAGCCTGGCGGAATGGTTTCCGCCTGAGGCGCTGCTTTTTGTCAGCGACCCGCTGCGCTGTGCCCAGGCGGCCGAACAGCTGGATCAAGAACTGGGGGAAATTAAAAGCAGCCTTTACGCCCAGGGAGAACTTTTGCCCCGGCAGGTGGACCTGACGTGGTCATACGAGGAAGTGCTCGGCCGGGTCAAATTACAGACAGTTGCCTTTTCCCTTTTTGCCCACCAGGGCAGGCCGGTGCCTTACCGCAAAATCTTTTCCCTCTCCGCCAAGCCTGTACCCCGCTTCCAGGGACAGTGGCAGCTTTTTTTACAGGAAATAAAACAATGGCAGCGGCAGCAGTACAGTATTGTAATCCTGACAAGCAGCCGACAGCGCAGCACTAATGTGGCGGATATCCTGGAGGCGGAAGGCGTACCTGCCGTGTACGCGACGTCTGCCGCCGAACTTGTGCCGAAAACCGTCATCCTGCTCCAGGGAAGCTTGGATGCCGGTTTTGTACTGCCGGAAGCAAAGCTGGTGGTCCTTACCGAACAGGACCTGCTGCCG
>JAAYMN010000009.1 GCA_012521345.1 Bacillota bacterium | reverse complement strand
TTGGCAACTTGCCGCCGCCGCAGTTGAAGCTGCTGTTTTTTGCGGCACGTAACATATAGTATCATGCTTTTTTGACTTTGTCAACCGGTAAGCGTCAGCTTATGCAGTTATTCTGTGATAACATCTTCCTGCCAATTTAACAAAACAAGACCCAAAAAAGTGTGCAAAATGGCAAAAATGCCGGAAGCCCTCTCTTTTTATAATGTACCGCCGGCAGCCCCTTGTATTCGCAAGCAAAGAACAAGCCTCTCATGCTTTAAAGATGAGAGGCTTGTTAATCCAGTATCTATCAGAACTTGTCAGGTCCTGCAACAATTATTTCCTCTGCAGGATGCGCATCAGAATTGTGACTGCCTCAGCCCTGGTAATTGCTTTATCCGGCTTGAATGTCCCATCTCCATATCCGTTAATTATGCCGTTGGCGTACAGGAAGTTGATCTCCTTTTCAGCCCAGTGTCCGGTTATATCCGCAAAGCCTTTTTCTGCATTGCCGTTCCCGGTAAGCCCCAAGTAGTCACGCAACAAATAGACAAGTGCAGAAAACAGCCCTCTTGTCACCGTACCGTCTGCCTTCATGTTCTCCCAGTCTCCCGGCAGGTTCAATTCCGCCTCTGTACCGAAAAATTTTTCCAGCATAGTTATTATTTCGGCCTTGGTGACAGCTTTGTCCGGCAGAAAAGCTTCATCTGCAAAGTCCGTGAGCCCTTTGGCGGCAGCGGCATATATGGACTGCACCGCCCAGTGCGACGCCACATCGTTAAAGAATGCCACCGGCTGCATACGGCCGTCTATCTCTGCCGGAATTTCAGCGCCGCTAGCAATATATTCAACAAGTGCCGAGCAGATTGTGGTCCCAAGCTTTGTATAATCTTCTCCCTCAACCAATTTTTCAACCGCGAAGGTTACAGCAGCGAGGAAGTCAATTATCTCAAGCCGGACGACGCAGCTGTAAGTTTTCCCAGGGTCAAGCTCTGTGCCATCGGCCAGCACGGCGCTGACAATCCGCTCGCCCTTGTCTCTTGACAGATCAAACAGCACCCTGACACCCGCCACATGGGGGAACCCATTATTGAGTGCCGGATAATCAGTCAAACCAAATTCAAGGGTTTGTAAAAATTCTTCGCCTGTTAAATCTACCAGGCAGAGGTCAACATCGGCGTAAAGGGCGGCATTAAGCTCCTTGCGCGTAATATCACCCGGCTGCAGGGAAGCACGGATATAAGGGCCAGTGAAGAAAGCAAGATCGGCCCCGGACTTCCAGAGCATTGCGTCTGCAACTAGGTTGCCGAAATTGGTTTCGCGGGAGCGGACATATTCACGCTCACCCTGGAGTAATACGGGCGTTGTTAAGGCAACCTCATTGAGATATTCCAGCTCGGCATTAACACCCGCGATATAGTCCTGGATTTCCTTATCGGGAGTTATGCCGGAGGCTGCTTCGTTGCCTTTGATTTTAATCAGCCTTGCTTCTATGTCTACTACTTTGCCGTTTTTCAGGTAAAATTCCATGACACCGATATTATTGCCGTATTCACCGGTCTCGCCGATCATCACACCGTTATAAAGGCGTCCATTAGCATACTCGGTGTGGCAGTGAGCATCGATAACCGCATCCAGGCCCGGGCAATAATCAATGATATAGGTTGTACGGATCGTCTCGTCCGGATCGGTTGTCCCTAGGTGGGACACGCCGATAAATACAGTGGCTCCCTCCGCTTTTGCGTCGGCGATGGCTTTATTCACGGCGGAAATGGTGTATTCACCGGTTGTGCCGAGAATTGCAGCTATGCCGATAAAAGCTACCTTTGTGGACCCGATTTCCTTTATTATGTAGTTCTTTATCTCCGGAACCGATTCGCGAACTTTGTCGGAAACATTGCACCCGAGGAAAGGAAATTCGGCAGTCTTGGCAACGGCGGCCAATGCTTCAGGCTTCATCATCATCTCATGATTTCCCACGACAAACATGTCGTAGCCGGCCATGTTCATAACAACTGCCACATCTATGCCCTCACTGTGTGCTGCAAAAACAGTGCCGGCAAAAGCATCCCCGGCCGACACGACAACAACATCTTTCCCCGCGGCTTTCAGCGCATCAACGTAGCCTTTAACATACGCCTCGACATCGACATGGCCGTGTACATCGTTTGTGTGTACAATTGTAAACATCTGGTCGTAGTCGGCAGGCACAGCAAATGCAGGAAAAGCCAATCCCAGGCCGAGGCACAGGCAAATCGCGAGCACTATTGCCGAAAAGGTTTTCCTTCTCATAATTCTCTCCTTTCATATTTACTCAATATTAGTACTTTTCTTAATATTATATGGTGTTTACAAAATATTCAAGCAAAAATCTTTTTAACTTTGCTCGTGTTTCAGCCGAGCCCTCCTCCTTTACCAGTCTCTTTTAATAAGTAAAAAAACCAAAGCCAGCCTACTAAATAACAAAAAGTTAGGATTGAGCAACAGATAGTGTGTTATAAAATATACCTTGCATTATAGAGTATTCTATTATATAATAACCCAAGAATAAGGCGAAAGGAGGCTATGACATTTGGAAGTAAACAAAGAAGTGTTGAAGGGGCATCTTGATACATTGATTCTTTCCCTTTTACGTGAAAAAGAAATGTACGGGTACGAGTTGGCCAAGTCGATTCGCGAAAAAAGCGACCACAAATTTGAATTAAAGGAAGGGACGCTCTACCTCTCTTTAAAACGTCTGGAAAAGAACCGGTGGGTCGAGTGGTACTGGGGCAATGAACAGGGCCCGGGCGGCCGGCGCAAGTATTACAGGCTGACACCGCTGGGAGAAAAGGTGCTTTTGGAGAAGCTGGAAGAATGGCGCTTTTTGAAAAAGATGATGGATTTACTTTTAGAAGGGGGCGAAGATGAATGAAGCGCATAGAAGAATACATAAGCAACATGTTTCAGCATGTGGACGGAGACAAGGCGGAAATTGAAGCGCTGAAAGCAGAGATGAGAACGCATCTTCTCGAAGCAGTTCTGGAGTTAAAAGCGGAAGGGTTGAGTGAAAATGCGGCCATTGAGGCAGCTCTTAAGCGGTTCGGAGAGGAGGAACAGTTGACCGGCGCACTGGCAGACACCTTTAAGGCGCAGAAAATTAAGAAGCGGTTGTTTTGGGCAGCTCTGGCTGTTTCACTGATCGGCCTGGCAACCTTGGTGGGCTTCTACTTCAGAGACCGGCCATATGCTGAAACCTTTACCCTGATGGAACAGTTGGTCGATACATACCGGCAAAAAACGGATTTTACCGCGGAAGACAAGCAGGAGCTGCAATCCCTGCTCGCAAGGGAAGCGGATCTTTTCGAAAACATCTGTTTTTTGGTCCTTTATCGCATCCCGCAGGAGTTGCAAGGCAAAACCACTTATGACCATATTTATGAGTACGAAAAAGTCTTTGTATATGGCAAGCCGCCAATCCACACCCCTACACATGCTCTAATCGGTGAAGAACTGGCCAGGCAGCTGCCTATCTACGAATACGGAAAGAGTCATCAAGTCGGTAAACAATGGTACCTGGAATGGGGTTTTATAAAATACAACTACCGGCAGCTGCATTTTCTACCATACAGCCTTTTGATTATGGCTGTGCTGTTTTTTACCGCGGGAGCAGTCATGCATGGCATGCAGCATAACTGGTTTCAGGCTCACCGCGTGGCAAAAGGCCTGCTTTTCACCTCTCTGGCATTTTTGTTAGCCGGTCTGGCACTCGGTGTCGGTTTTTATCTGCGTGACCAGGCCCATTACGAAATTGGCAAACTCACAGAGCAGCTTGTGGATACTTATGACCAGAAAGAGGTACTCACCGAGGAAGACATTAAGGAGTTACAGGCGTTGCCGCAAACCAAACCAGGGCTATTTGACCATCTTAACTACCTGGCCGTGTACAGGTTGTCAAAACAGGTGGAAGACGCGTGGTGTGAGGAGATGGAAGATGTATCGCCGCTCCGGCTGGTTTTGGTCAGAAACAATCTCACCTTAATCTTTGACGATCTTGTGTTTGTTTATGGCGAAAATAATCCGTCTGAGGCAGTATACAGCCACCACGGTGATCGTCTGTGTGTGGAATGGCAATTCAAAAACAACAATTATTATAAGTACAGTTTTATTCCCTACATCTGCCTTGCCGCTTTTCTTGTCCTGCTGATTGCCTGGCGGGGAGCCGTTGTTTTATCGCGCAAACATGGGGTTTTCTAAAGTTAAAAGTGATACTGCCTGTACCAACTGGTGATTGTCGCTCCGGGCTGTGCTCTTTCTGCGCAGCCCGGTTTTTATAACTTTTATGCTCTTTGGCATGTCCCTTCCGGCCGGTGCGACACCTGCTGTTCTTGACGGTATCGAATCTGCTGTACGAAGCTGAACCAAATCATGCATGGTGCATCCGGCAAAAGAAAAACCAGGCTCATTTAAAAGAGTCTGACAGAGAAAGGCTACTCAATCAACTGTTCAACTCTACGCGAGCCTGGGGATAGCCAAAATGCATTTTCATAATATGCCATAAGGCTTGTTATTGCCGCTCAACGGTAGTTGTTGAGGTCAAAAATGCCGTCTGCCGCAGTAATTTCGTCGATAGTTTTTCCGGAAACGACGGAGCGGGGAGCCGCTTTCACAATTTCCACCGTACCGGAAAAGGCATCGTCTTTCTTGCACAAGTACCAGGTATCTTCACCATAAAGTTTTGCCTCTGTGCGGAAGATTATCCATGCACCCTGCAGTTTTGTGCCGTAAAGGACAAATTCAAGCCGCCCTGCGGAAAGCCAGTTTTCATGCAGCTTGCAGAATGACCCGGCATTTTGCGGTTCATACCTCCCCCTGTCCCAGATGAGGACTTTGCCGGAAGCATAGTCATTGCCGGGGATGATGCCTTCAAAGTCCTTATACCTGAAATCATGATCCTCTACCCGAAAAGCAAGTCTTTTTTCTTTTGGGTTTATGCTCGGCCCGTCCGGGAGTGCCCAGGAAACCAGGACTCCGTCCATCTCCAGGCGGAAATCCCAGTGCAGATGCATGGCCTGGTGCTGCTGCACCACGAACAGTAGCTCATTCATTTTGCGCAAACTTCACCCGCTTTACCCGTACGTTTATGTCAACAGCCTCCTTTATCATACCGTCCGTTTCCGTTTTGGTCAATTGTGCACTGCCGCCTAATGCATGCTACGGGCAACCCGGCCATAAAAATGTAAGGAGTAAATTTCGAGGAGGGTAAGGTTTGCAATATTATAAAAGAGGTTTTCTGTTTGGTTTAGGTTTCTGGACTGCGGGTGTCATTGTTCTGTTTGTTCCCGTTGCGTCTGTCCTATTCGGGCTGTGGAAAGCCGTATTACGCTTTTAGGGACGGCTTTCTGTGCGGGGAAACTCCAGGTTGATGACAGTATCGGGAATTTCACCCGGGTAGATGGCATCCACGAGAGGCACTGTTGCTGTTACCTCCATAACATCGGACGTAAAGGGTATCGCCACCTGCACCTTGGTTGTCACTTCCAGGTAGATTTTGTGGCGGACCTGGTTTATTCCCGCCTCTTCAAACCGGTCCGCAACAGCCGTTTCCACAAAGCCTATTTGGGTAATGGTAACAGGAATCTTCGGCCCCAGCGCGGCAAAGGTATAGCTGCCCAGAATTTCCCCCAGCGGGATGCCGATTTTTGTCTCGTTCAATGCCAGCAGGGAATTCTTCACCGCCAGTGTTGTTTCAGCTACAAAAGTGTTAATTTTCCTGTTGTTGACCTGAGCCAGGACAATCCTGCCGTTGTTGTCCCTGGTCAAAAAAATAAAATCTTCGTAGCTTAATTCACCGACGTTTTTTAAAATGGACTCCTGGATGGCCTCGGTTGCCAGCGCATTGGCCTTCATATTGGCAATGGCCTGTGCAGACGGCCGGATACTGCGATCCAGCAGGATAAAGATGCGGATGACGGTAAAAAGAAAAAGGGCCAAAAAGAAAAAGACTGCTGCTTCCCTGCTGATGCCAAAACGGCGACGGAACAAGGCACATCCCTCCCCGTACATTATATGAAAAGCATCAGCAAAAGGTGACAGCATAATAAAAACCACGGCCGCAGCCGTGGTTATAATATTATTATGTTTATTTTAATCTGATAAATCTACGCTTGCCCACCTGCACAACTGTGCCCGGCACGGCCGGTATTACGGCGTTGATATCGTCTATTTTCTCACCGTTTACCCGCACGCCGCCCTGCTGGATATTGCGCCGCGCTTCACTGTTGCTGGGAACAAGCTTGGCAAAGGTAAGCAGCTGCAGCAGTTTTACCCTGCCGTCCTCAGCAATTGCACCGACTTCCACCTCGGGAATATCTTCCGGCAGGTCGCCTTGCTGGAAAACCCGCTTAAATTCTTCTTCCGCCCGGTCTGCCGCTTCCTGGCCATGGTAAATGCGCACTATCCGATTGGCCAGGCGCATTTTGGCATCCCGTGGATGCAATGACCCGTCTTTCAGGCCCTGCTCCACAGCCGCCACTTCTTCCATGGTATAATCTGTGGCCAGGCGGTAGTATTCAAGCATCAGTTCATCCGCCATGGACATGACTTTGCCGTACATTTGCGCCGGCTCTTCGGTAATGCCTATATAATTGCCGAGGGATTTGCTCATCTTGTTGACGCCGTCAAGCCCGACCAGGATGGGCATCATGATGCAAACCTGCGGTTCCTGCCCGAACTCACGCTGCAGGTGGCGTCCCATGAGCAAGTTGAATTTTTGTTCCGTGGCTCCGAACTCCACATCCGCCTCCAGGGCAACGGAATCATAACCCTGCATCAGGGGATAAAAGAATTCATGAATGCTGATGGGCTGCTGTTCCCGGTAGCGCTTGGCAAAATCCTCCCGTTCCATCATCCGCGCAACGGTAAGCTTTGAGGCCAGTTCAATAACCTGGGCAAAATTCAGCTTGGCCAGCCACTCGCTGTTAAAGACAATTTGAGTTTTCTCGGGATCGAGGATTTTAAAGACCTGTTCTTTATAAGTAGCGGCATTCCGCAGGACTTCCTCGTCAGTAAGCTGGCGGCGTGTCTCGGAGCGCCCTGTAGGATCGCCCACCTTGCCGGTGAAATCGCCCAAAATAATAATGACCTGGTGGCCAAGCTGCTGAAATTCGCGCAATTTATGCAGGACAACGGCATGTCCCAGGTGGAGGTCCGGTGCGGAAGGGTCCAGCCCCAGCTTTACCCGGAGAGGCTTGCCTGTCTGCAAAGAGCGCTGAAGTTTTTTTAACAGCTCATCCTCATTGATAATTTCTACTGTATTATTTTTTATGATCCGGAATTGTTGTTCTGCGTCCATATGTATCACCCCGTTTTCGCCAGTCTTGCCCCTGCGCGGCAATTCTCATGTAATTTTATCACAGAGAACCGTTCTTTGCAAAGTATATGCCAAATATGCCCGTTTCTACCGGCAATTTGTTCGTTTACCGTAATCCCGGGGGTATGATATAATCATTGCAAAGCTTCTCTCTTGGGAAAGGAGAACATATCATGCAAAGAAAAAAAGAGGGGAAAAATGTACGCCCGCGGAAGGTGAAGAAAAACAGACTTAAACGCCTGTTGACCGTCGTGGCGGTACTTTTTATTTTTTTTACCTGCGCCGGCGCCATCACGGCGTATGCGGCCATACAGCACTTTATGAAGGATCTGCCCGCATTTGATTTAAGCGCGCTGGAACCGGACAAGACCTCTTTCCTTTACGACAAGGACGGCGAGCTGGTCACACCTTTAATGGGAGTTGAAAACCGTATTATTGTTTCCCTTGATGAAATGTCCCCGTACCTGATTAATGCCTTTTTGGCCATAGAGGATTACCGTTTTTACGAGCACCCCGGCTTCGACCTGCGGGGCATCCTGAGGGCGTTATGGTTCAACCTTACCGATAAATCCGGCTCAATGCAGGGAGGCAGCACCATAACGCAGCAGCTGGTAAAAAACGCCTTCCTGACACCGGAGCGCACCATCAAGCGTAAAATCCAGGAAGTTTACCTGGCATACAAGCTGGAACAGGTATTCAGCAAGGATGAAATCCTGGAATTCTACCTGAACCGCATCTTCTTTGACTACAATGCTTACGGTGTAGAAGCGGCGGCACAGACCTATTTTGGCAAAAGCGCCAAAGACGTAACACTGGCCGAAGCAGCCATGCTGGCTGGAATCCCCAACCTGCCCGGCAAATACTCTCCCTACCGCAATTTCGAAGAGGCAAAAAAAAGACAGAAGGTTATCCTGGAACGCATGGTTGAGGTTGGGATGATTACCAGGGAAGAAGCGGATGCAGCTTACGCCGAAGAACTAAAATTGGCCGGCATTCCGTCCCGCTCTTACCCGCACCCCTGGTTTGTCGACTATGTTATCATGGATGAGCTGCCCAGGCTTTTGCAGACACTGCCGGACTACAAGGATTTTAGCCTTGAGCAGATTCAAGCCAAAATTTACACCAGCGGTCTTCACATTTATACAACTCTTGATCAGCGCATACAGCAGGCTGTCACCGAGATTATAGACAATCCTGACAATTACAAAAAACTGCGTGATGAAACCCAGGCGGCCGTAATTGTAGTTGAGCCGAAAAGCGGCCACATCTCGGCCATTGTGGGTGGACGCAATTACGATGCGAAAAACAGCGGCATTTTTAACCGCGCCACAGACGGCAAATGGCAGGCAGGTTCTGTTTTAAAGCCTATCCTTGCCTATGCCCCCGCTTTCAATGAAGGCATCGCCACTCCCGGAACCATCCTGGATGACGCGCCGACTGAATTTCCCGGGACACCACCTTATTACCCCAACAACTTTGACATGCGCTTCCAGGGGCTGATGACGGCACGGCAAGCCCTTGCCGCCTCCCGGAACGTCCCGGCAGCCCGCCTGCTGAATGAACTGGGGATAGAAAAAGGAAAAGAATATGCCACGCGTATGGGCATTCAGTTTGAAGAGGCTGATACCGGACTGGCCATGGTTGTGGGCGGTCTGACAGGCGGGGTCAACCCGCTGCAGGTAGCCCAGGCCTATTCCGTCCTGGCCAATGAAGGCATCCGCACCGACCTGACCACCATAACCAAGATTGTGGACAGCAACGGAAAGGTTATTTACGAACACGAACCGAATCAGGAAGAAATCCTCTCTCCCGAGGCTGCGTGGCTGACAACCAGCTGTCTGATTGACGCCGTCCGCAGCGGTACTGCCACATATCTGAAAATCGGCCGGACAGTAGCAGCCAAAACAGGAACTTCGGACAAAAAACGTGATGCCTGGATGGCCGCCTATACACCGGATTATGTAACAGTTTTCTGGATCGGTGAGGACAAATGGCCGGACAAGGATGAGTTCGGCATTTATGAATCTTACTATGTCATTGGCAACTTCATGAATCCGATTTTAAAAACCGTTCATGAAGATCTGCCCGAAAGCTCTTTCAAGCGGCCGGAAAGCCTGCGCCAGGTAACCATTTGCAATAAAAGCGGACTGCTGCCGGGCGAATTCTGCCCTCCGGAACATCTTACTACCGATTGGTTCCCGCGCAATGCCGTACCTACGGAAACCTGCAACCTGCATACCGAGCTGGAGATCTGCACAGTGTCCGGAAAACTGGCTTCCGAATTCTGCCCTCCGGAGCACAGGGAAAAGCAAATCTTCTTCAACCGGCCTGAATTCATCACTACGGATAAGCGCTGGGCCGGCAAGGTCGGACGCGGTCCGGAAGATGCGGTCAATCTGCCGCCAACGGAAACATGTGATCTGCACACTTCACGGCCGGACGGTATTACTATCCTGAAAGCCTGGCAGAACCCGTTCACTGGCGACATCACTCTGACCTGGAACGAAGTGGAGGGGGCTGTCGGGTATCTGGTTTCACGCAAAGGCCCCGACGCCGGTGATGAGAATTACGTCCTGCTGACGCAAAGCCCGCTGGCTGTACTGACCTTTACGGATACCGTCCAGCTGCCGGGAGTTTATACCTACCAGGTTGTGGCAGTCAATGAAGAGGGTGTAAAATCAGCCCCCCTGACAACAAGCATTAATATTGAAACACTGCCGGGCATACCGTTTGAGCCGGGCGAACCGGAGGAACCGGGGGGACCGGAAGAGCCGGGCGAGCCGGCAGAGCCGGCAGAGCCGGAAAATCCGGGACAGCCCCCGGGAAGGCGCCGCGGCAACGGCAGAGGCAATAGCAACAATAATGATTAATGCCAAAACAGGCAGGTTGATTGAAAAGCGCTGTCCAGCGTCATGCGGCAGCGCTTTTTCACGTTCTTAATACCTTTTCCCCACGGCAAGACTTGCCCCGGTTTTTCTATCTTCCCGGATGAAGCAGCCTTTATTTCAACCGTACAACCGTTACCCCGGTGCCGCCTTCGGCAGGGTGCCCCATACGCATTTCTGCTACGCGGGGATGGCCTTGCAGATGTGCTTTCAGCCCGGCACGCAAGCGGCCGGTGCCTTTGCCGTGTATCAGGCGCACCTCTTTCAAATCTGCCAGGACGGCTTCCGCCAGGTATGTGTCCACTTTCATGGTCGCCTCGTCCAGAGTCAGCCCGCGCAGATCAATTTCCCGCGGCACATCGTTGCGGACAGCAAGTGGCAGAGGGAGGACAGTTTGTTTTTCCTCCCCTTCCGCTGCAGGTGCAGGCGCTAGTTCGGTTACATTAACGGTAACCCGCATAGGTCCAATTTGTACCTGGGCTTGTTCTCCCTCAACCTGCACTACTGTGCCGGCCTGCCCCAGGCTCGGCACCCGTACTACCATGCCCGCGGACAGTTCCCCCGGCCGGTAACGCTTCTCGCTTGCGGCAGGTTTACGAATAGCCTCGACTTCCCCGGCAAGGGAGTGCAGTTTTTCCTCCAGCTTTTCCGCCTGCTCGCTTTCCTCCCTGCCGACAGGCTGGGCCGCCATTTTGCGCAATTCCCTGACAATCTGCCGCGCTTCCCGCTTTGCCCTGGCCACAATTTCCAGTGCTTCCTCCCGTGCCTTGGCCAACAGTTCCGCTTTCCGCTGTTCCAATTTTTCCTTCTCCTGCTGCACTTGCCTGAGCAGGCTCTGCGCCTGCCTTCTCTCCTCCTCGGCCTGCCGGGCCATATATTCCATGCGTTTGCGGTCGGCCACCAGGTCGGCCACCACCTTTTCCAGGCGCAACTCTTCCCGGGAGAGAAAGTCGGCGGCGCGGGCAATCACTTCTTCCGGCAATCCCAAGCGCTTGGCGATGGCAAAGGCGTTGCTTACACCGGGCACCCCCACCAGCAGCCGGTAGGTGGGGCGCAAGGTGGCCACGTCAAATTCCACCGAAGCATTCTCCATCCCTTCCGTGTGCCAGGCAAACGTTTTCAGTTCGCTGTAGTGCGTGGTGGCCACCGTCATGGCCCCGTGCCGGTGCAAATATTCCAGAATGGCCATGGCCAACCCCGCACCCTCCGTCGGGTCTGTGCCGGCACCCACTTCATCCAGCAGGACCAGCGCATCAGGCACCAATCCGTGAATGATTTCCACAATATTTTTCATGTGGCCGGAAAAAGTGGACAAAGACTGGCTGATATCCTGCTCGTCGCCAATATCGGCAAAGATCCGGGGGAAAACCGGCAGGGCGGTTCCTTCTTCCGCCGGCACATGCAGGCCGCTTTGCGCCATCAGGGCAAAAAGCCCTACAGTTTTCAATGTGACGGTTTTCCCTCCGGTGTTGGGCCCTGTGATCACCATGGTGCGCAGCTTTCCCCCCATTTCCAGGGAAATGGGGACCACTTCCCCGGTAAGGAGAGGATGTCTGGCGGCCACCAGGCGCAAGTGTCCCTTGTCATCCAGTAAAGGCTCCACGCCTTTGTGCTCCAGGCTCTGGCGTCCCCTGGCCAAGATCAGGTCAAGCTCGGCATAAAGCCGGAGGGTGCTGGCAAGGCTTTCTGCCGCCGCGCCGACTGCTTTTGACAGGGCGGCCAGAATCCTGTTTTTTTCCCGCTCGGCATCACGGCGCAGGACTGACAGTTGATTGTGGGCTTCCACGGCCCAGAGCGGTTCAATGAAAAGGGTTGCCCCGCTGGCTGACTGGTCATGGACTACACCCTGCACCTGGGAGCGGTATTCCACCCGCACCGGTACGACCATGCGGTCTCCGCGCACAGTCACCAGGTTTTCCTGCAATAGCTTCTGGTTCGCCGGGTTTTTCACAAAGCGGTCAAAGCGCTCCCGCAGAGCCCTTTCCCCGGCGGCAATAGCCCGGTTCAGGCGGGCATACTCCGGGCTGGCGTCTTCCCGCAGGCGCCCTTCCTCGTCTATAGCCCGCTTCAGTTCTTCCCGCAGCGCCGGCAGGGCGTTCATTCCGCCGGCCAAAGCACCAAGCAGCGGGAAGCCTTCCTTTTCCTGAAAAAAGAGCTTGATCTTTGTCACGGCCAATAGCAGCTTTAAAATTTGCCACAGCTGCTCCTCGCCCAGAATTCCTCCCCGGGCTGCCAGGGAGAAGATACGGTTGAGGTCGGGCACCGCCTCCATTCCCAGGTAGTGGCGGGACAGCAAAGAGACAGCCTCGCTGGTTTCCGCCTGGAGCCGGCGGCACACATCACCATCCCAGGCAGGAGCCAGTGTCTCAGCCATCTGCCTGCCCAGCGGTGTAATACATTTTTCCGCCAGCGACAGGCGAATTTTATCAAATTCAAGGACACGCATTTCCCGTTCCAATCGCTTCACTTCCTTGAAACACAAGGGTTGCCGGCAATATAAAAACGCAGCGGCAAATCCGCAGCCTGGGTAATGCCGACCCTGGTCGTCGTTACTGTCTCAAAGCCAGCAAATCCGTCACTCGCAAGGTACAGCGGCGGACGCGACAGAGGATGCCCATTTAAAAGCGGGGTAATATTCAGCGCCCGGCATAAATTGCCCGGCCCGTTGCACAGCTTTGACCGCTCCTTGACCCTGCGCCTGGCCAGCATCAAATCCAGGCCGCAAAGCGGTTCCAGGGCACGGATCAGGACCGCCTCCCCTTCTCCTTCCTGCCCTGTGACTACATTGAAACAGTAGTGTACACCATAAATCAGGTAAACATAAGCCGTGCCGGCCGGACCGAACATGGGAGCATTCCGCCGCGTCATGCCACGGGCGGCATGGCAGGCCGGGTCCTCCTTTGCAAGATAAGCTTCAGTTTCCACGATCCTGCCTGCTGCCAGCCCTTCGGGAGAATGGTGCACCAGAATCTTTCCCAAAAGCAGGCGGGCCACTTCCACTGTCGGCCGATCGTAAAAGTTTGCAGGCAGGTTTGCTTCATATGTACGCTGCATCAGAGACACATCCCGCAGGATAATAATTAATACAAAAAACAGGAACACTACTTGTTAGAAGCAACAGGGAGGAGTAACTTGTGAGCAACCAGGAAAAAGACAGGCAGACTTTTGTCGAACTGGAGCAAAAAAACAAAGACATTGCCGCAAACGAAACCGCAGCCGACATGGCAACACAACAGTCTGCCCCGGCGTGGTCACAGCTGGCACAGAAGCTGCAGTCCGCCGTCAAACAGCAGCAGTTAAAAACAGAACAGAACATCCAGCAGATGCTGCAACAGGCCAGCATTGCCCTCTCCACGGCTGCCCGGATAGAACAACTGCTCAAGCAGGTTGCAATCCTGCAAGGTCCCGCCAACAATATACAGTATTACCGGCAAGTTTTGCAACAAGTCAGCCAGACCGTTCACGAACAGCTGCGCCAAGCCGACCGGCAAATTGCCGAATCATTGCAGCAAACAATCTCCGGCTTAACCCAGGCACAGGCCGCCATGTTTGAAAGCCAAGCTTATTCGGCCATGGTGGAGCTGGTCAAGCAATGTGAACAACTGCTTTCGACCCGCGCAAGCGCGGATGGGCAGGCAGTCCACTAGGCCTGACAGCCATGCTTTTGGAAGCGCTGAAGCTGGGCGGCCGGACTGCCGCCATTTATCTTGTCACTATTATTATGGTCAAACTGATGGGTAAAAGGGAAATAGGGCAGCTTTCCCCCATGGATTTTGTCGTAGGCGTCATTATCGGCTCCGTAGCCGCCGCCCCCATGGTGGACCTAGAGCTTTCACTCCTGCCCACGCTTGCCCCTATTGTTGTTTTGGGGCTGCTGGAGATCGCGGCGGCAAAGCTGGCGCTGAAAAGCCAAAAAATTCGCCTGTTCCTGAAAGACAAGCCAACCGTGCTGATCCGCAACGGCAGGATCCTGCTGCAGAACCTTGCCCACGTGCGCATGAACCTTGATGATGTAAAACAGGAACTGCGCGCCCAGGGAGTGGCCGATATCAACGAGGTGGCGGAAGGCACCCTGGAAAGCGACGGCAGTTTCAGCATCATTAAAAAACCGGAGGCGCAGCCCCTGACACCGCAAAACCTGCAAGCCGCAACCCGGCAGAATGTGGAACAGCTGATTGCACTGCACGCCCAAAAGGCACACCTGGAACTGCAACGTTTCCTGGAGAAAAGGACCGGCAACTAAAAGCCGGCTCTTTTTTGCCGCAATACTTCCGTTACGGCACCGGCATCCAGCGTATTTATGACATCGCTGTCCTCCAGCCAGCCGCGGCGGGCCACGGCAAGCCCCAGGAGCATGTTGGCCAGTTCCATCCGGCTGTGGGCATCGGTATTGACAGCCACTTTAATGCCGGCACGCTTGGCCTGCAGTGCAACGGTATCGCCAATGTCCAGGCGGTCCGGGGAAGCATTGATCTCCAGGATGGTGCCCGTTCTCGCCGCTTCCCGCAGGAGGGCGTCAATGTCCACGTCACATCCTTCTCTTTTGCCGAGCAGGCGGCCGGTGGCATGCCCGATGATCTGGACATACGGATTTTGCATGGCCCGGATGATGCGGGAAGTTATTTTTTCCCTGTCCTGCTTCAGCCCTGTGTGCACTGAGGCAATCACCACATCCAGGCCGGCCAGGATTTCGTCCGGGGCGTCAACAGTGCCGTCGTCCAGGATATCAGCCTCGATTCCTGTCAGGATGCGAATCCCGTATTTGTCCTGCAGGCTTTCAATATGTGCTTTTTGCGCGGCAAGGTGTTCCAGGGACAAGCCTTTGGCAACTTTCAGGGAACGTGAATGGTCCGTAATGGCCAAATATTCATACCCCAACTCATAAGCGGCGGCCGCCATCTCCTCCACATTGGCCGTACCGTCGCTCCAGTTTGTATGAACATGCAGATCGCCCTTATAAGCGGAAGCTTCCACCAGGCGGGGCAGCATCCCTGCCGCAGCGGCGGCGATTTCCCCCCTGTCTTCACGCAGCTCGGGCACAATGTAAGGCAGCCCGGCCAAGGCATACAGTTCTTCCTCCCCAGCAATACACGCTCCGTCTAGGTGTTTAAACGGGTCGCTGCCGGAGTTGGCTTTGATGCGTGCCGCAACCTGCCTGACATGGGCATCAGTGCCGGTGGTCAGCCAAAGCAGGCGCCAAAAATCAGTTGCGGCGGTAAAATGGAAACACAGGCGGATGCCGTAGCTGTGGACAGCCTGGCAGCTTTCCCCCTGCCACTGCAGACGGTGCAGCTGCGGCAGTTCCGCCACCGCTTTTTTGGCCGCCCCGGCGTCGGTGGTTCCCAGGACATACTCCAGGCAGGCAACCGTCTCCCTGCACCTCCTTACGTCTCCCGTGACCGCGGCGCAGGCGACACCGGGCATATTTTGCAGGCGCGGCAGGAATTGCCTGTGAAAAGTCAGGGCGTAAGCCAAAAGGAAGCGGCGCTCGCCGCCTTCCGCGGGCGGCGGTTCCGTCTCCAACCGCTCCAGCAGCGCCAGTGAGCCTGTGCGAAGTATTTCTTTGATCTTCGCACCTATGCCCGCACCCACTCCGTCAATGCTCTCCAGGCGATTTTGCTTCGCCAGGGTCGCAACCTCCTCCTTAAGGGAGGCAACAGCCCTGGCCGCTCTCCTGTAGGCACGGACACGATAACGGTCCTCTCCGCGCAGGGCAAGAATTGCGGCAGTCCGTGCCAGCATCTCTGCCACTTCACTGTTTTTCACCGGTATCACCCGTCTGTTATGATCACAAAAACAATTATAGTTTGTCTCCGTCTGCAGCAAAGCTTGCAGTTTTTGCGGCAGAAAAAACCGCCCGCCACTTTGTGGCTGACGGTTTATCCATCTCAGGCAAACTCGGCCAAAAGCAAGGCCAGCATGCGTTCATACAGCAGGGCGAAAGTATCCAGCAGGGGAGCGGCCAGCAGGGATTCTTCAAGTGCTTTGTCAAAAAAGGGCATGCCGATCATGCCGGCAAGTCCCACACAAAGCAGTGCCAGCACAAACCCTTTTACCACACCGGCAAGCAATCCGCCCAGGCTGTTCAACGTACCCAGGACTGGCAGATTGAAAATGGCGTCAACTGTCTTGCCGGCAGCAGCAAAAAGGCCGTTGACAAGGGCAAAAAGCAGTAAAAAAGTCAGCAGGCGCAGGATAATGTCCCCCAGGCTGAAACCGGGGAGTCCGGGTGAAGAAAACAGCTTGGAGAACCAGTCCGCCACCGGTATAATCCTGTTCAGCCAGGCAAGAAATTCAGTGCTGTAACGAACTGCCACCAGGTAGGAAACAACCGTCCCGGCCAGGGAAAAGAGCTGCAGCACCAGGCCTTTCCGCCTGCCCGCCACGGCATTGAAAACCACCAGAGCAATAAGCAGGATATCAAACCAGTTCAGCATCATTTGGCATTCTTCCTGTTTAACCTGGCTTCCAGCTCGCGCATTTCCCTGCGCAGGCGGAACAGTTCATCGGCCAGATTAACAGCGGCCAGCACCGCTATTTTACTTTTGCCCAGACGGGCATTTTTTTCGCCAAGTTCGCGCATTTTTTCATCCACATACTGGGCAATCCGCTTCATGTACTCCGGTGAAGCCTGGCTGCACATAGTGTATTCTTCGTGATAAATCTTTACATTCACACGGTTTTTACCTTCCTGGGCCATGCTTTCGCCCTCCCCCCCGGCAGTTTTCACTATAATTCTTCCCGGCAAGACATAAATCCTGCCGCTGCCCGGGAAAGTCTATTTGCCCCGCAGTTCGGCACCAAACCGGGCAGCAAGGGCATTTTCAATCCGCCCATGAACGTTGTTTACCGTCTCATCGCTCAGCGTACGGTCCGGGTCACGGTAAGTGATCGCAAAAGCCAGGCTGCGCTTCCCTGCAGGAATCTGCGGGCCGCGATACTGGTCGAAAAGGGCAACCTCTTCCACCAGGGAACCGCCGGCCTCACGGATTGTCCGGACAACCTCGTCGGCAGGAACCGACTCGGGGACAATCACCGCAATATCGCGCAAAACGGCAGGATAGCGCGGCAGCGCCCTGTAGGCCGCTGCCAGCCGTGCTTCCGCCAGGAACCGTTCCAGATCGAATTCAGCTGCAAAGACAGGCTTCTCCAGCTCGTACTGGTCCAGCACGGCAGGGTGGATCCGCCCCAGCCAGCCTGCCTGCTCCTCTTTGACAAAGACAGCTGCCGCTTGTCCGGGCTGGCACCAGGGAAGCTCCACCTCGGTATAATGCACATCATCGATACCCAAACGCAAAAGCAGCGTTTCCACAATGCCTTTCAACTCAAAGAAATCCACGGGCTGCGGTTTTTGCTGCCAGAAAACGGGGGTGGCGCCTGTCAAAATCAGGCCCAGCGCCGTCCTTTCCTGCGGCAGGCCGCCGTTTTCAGCCAGAAAAACTTTACCGATTTCAAACAGCCTGATATTCTCCTGATTGCGGTTCTGGTTATAAACAACCGTCTCCAGCAGGCCGGGCAGCAGCATTGTACGCATTACGCTCTGCTCCTCGGACAGGGGGTTGGCCAGGCTTAATGCGCGGCGCAGCCCGCTCTCCTGCGGGACAAACAACCTGTCAAAATGCCGGGGACTGATAAAGGAATAGCAAATTACTTCACTCAGGCCGCAGGCGACAAGCAGCTCCCTTGTTTTTCGCAGGGCGCGCTGTTTCTTTGTCCGGCGGCCCTGCGTAATCTGGCCTTCCGGCAGGGTGGTGCCTATTTTGTTATAGCCGTAAATACGGGCAACTTCTTCAATCAGGTCCACTTCTTCCTGCAGGTCGGAACGCAGGGTGGGAACGACGACATGGAGCTGCGTCCCTTCTTCCACGGTAAACCCCAGGCGCCGGAAAATATTTGTCATCTCCAGCCGGGAAATCTCCAGGCCCAGCAATTTTCTCGCCCGTTCAGGGCGCAGGGTGATCCTGCGCGGGGACACGGGCGCCACGTACTGGTCAATCACATCGCCGTCCACACTGCCCGCCCCCAGGAATTCAAGCAAACGTGCGGCACGGCGGATCGCCTCGGCACAGCCGTTTATATCCACCCCTTTGGCAAAACGCTGCTGGGCTTCCGAGTAAAGCCCCAGGGCACGGCCGGTACGGCGAATGCTGACCGGGTTGAAATGGGCTGATTCTAAAAAGACGGTATCGGTCTTTTCCGTTACTTCCGTAGCCAGGCCTCCCATCACCCCCGCCAGGCCTACCGCCTTTTCCGTATCGGCTATGACAATCATCTCCGGTGTAAGTATGCGTTCCGTGCCGTCAAGCGTGGTCAGTCTTTCTCCCGCCACGGCCCGCCTGACAACAACGGTGTGGTCGCGCAAGGTCCGGTAATCAAAAGCATGTAATGGCTGGCCCCATTCCCACATGACATAGTTGGTAACGTCAACGATATTGCTGATGGGGCGGATGCCTGCCTGCAGGAGGCGCACTTGCAGCCAAAGCGGAGAGGGTCCCACGGTGACATTTTTTATCACCAGGCCCGCATAGCGGGAGCAGAGTTCTTTGTCCTCAATCCTGATCACGGGCACAGGCAGCTCTGTTACGCTTATCTGCAGGGTATTATCCGGCATTTGTACCGGGATGCCCGTCAGGGCGGACACTTCCCTGGCCACACCCACCAGGCCGAGGCAATCCGCCCGGTTGGGGGTCAGATCCAAGACAAGCACCGGGTCATTCAGTTTCAGTGCTTCGGCCAGCGGTTGGCCGCAGACGGTATCTGCATCCAAGACCAGGATGCCTTCACTGCCGGGGTTCACAGGCAGTCCCAGCTCTTCCGCCGAGCACAGCATGCCGTCCGATTCGATGCCGCGCAGTTTGGAGCGCCTGATTTTCACCCCGCCGGGCAGATGCGCCCCGGGCAAGGCCAAAGGCACCTTATCCCCCGGCGCCATATTATTGATCCCGGCCACCACCGTTCTTTCTTCCTGCCCGTCATTGACACGCACGACAAACAGCCTGTCAGCTTCCGGGTGCCTGTCCACGGAAAGCACTTCCGCCACAACCACACCGGAAAAGGCGGGTGCCAGTGATGTTATTTCGTCTACCTCAATGCCGGCCTGCGTCAGGAGTTCCGCCAGTTCCGACGCCGGCATCTCCAGGTCAATGAAATCTTTCAGCCATGTATATGGTACTCGCATCTTTTCACCTCACCTAGCGAAACTGGCGCAGCATGCGCAGATCGTTGCGGAAAAACAGGCGCAGGTCGTCAATGCCGTATTTTAGCATGGCAATGCGCTCCACACCCATACCGAACGCATAGCCGCTGTATTCTTCCGGGTCGTAGCCGGACATTTGCAGCACCCGGGGATGGACCATACCCGAGCCCAGGATTTCGATCCAGCCTGTATCCTTACATGTACGACAGCCGGAACCGCCGCAGATAACACAGGAAATATCCACTTCGGCACTGGGTTCGGTAAACGGGAAAAAGCTGGGGCGGAGGCGAACCTGCTGCTGTTCGCCAAACATTTGCCGGGCGAATAAAAGCAGTGTGCCTTTCAAATCAGACAGGGAAATGTTGCGGTCAATCACCAGGCCCTCCACCTGGTGGAACATGGGCGAATGGGTGGCGTCATCATCCCGGCGGTAAACTTTGCCGGGCGCAATTATTCTCACCGGCACCTCCGGCGCCATTTTTTCCATTGTCCTGACCTGTACCGGAGACGTATGCGTCCGCAGCAGGATATCTGTCTGAAAATAGAAGGAATCCTGCATTTCCCTGGCCGGGTGGTCCTTTGGGATGTTGAGCGCCTCAAAGTTGTAATAATCTGTCTCCACTTCCGGCCCTTCGGCAATGGTAAAGCCCATGCCGAGAAAGATCTCGGCAATTTCCTCCATGACCAGCGTTAAGGGATGCAAAAAGCCAAGCTGCTGCGGGCGCCCGGGCAGCGTCACATCCACCCGTTCGGCGGCCATTTGCCTGCGCCTTTCCTCTTCCCGCAGCTCATTTTCCCGTGCGGCGAACAAAGCAGAAAGTTCATCCCGGATTTTGTTGGCCAGATTGCCGATAACAGGGCGCTCCGCCGGCGGGAGCTGCCCCATACCGCGCAAAATGGCTGTGATCTCTCCCTTTTTCCCCAGGTAGCGAACCTGTATCTGCTTCAGTTCCTCTGCGTCCCTTGCGGCTGCAATTTCCGTCCTGGCTTGAGCGGCAAGCGCCTGTAGCTTCTCCTGCATCTGTATCACCCCTTTGCAACTGCTATACATGTTCAAAAAAAATCGTCCCTTGCCAGGGACGAAAGCGAACTTCCGCGGTACCACCCAAATTAGTAGTTTTTTATATAAACAAACTCAACTACTCAACTCATTCCTTACTCTGTAACGGGAGCAACCGTTCCGGGCCTACTGCAATTTTCAGCCCGGCGGCATCGGGGATGAACTTCTGCCAGGCCGCACAGGGCACTCTCAGTCACGGTGCCCCTCCCTGTATGTGCCGGTATTCTGACATACTCTTCCCGTCATTGCCTTTAAGATATGCGTGCTGCATTTAACCTTCTGTAAAGCAAATATGCTGTCACAGACCCTGTTCGTTCAAAAAGCTTCCAGAAAAAGTTGGCATCTATCAAATGTGACCACTCCTTTTTCCTGGAATGGGATTGCTCTTATTATAGCACATGGGAAGAACGGGCACAAGCAGGGTCCGGAAGAAAAGAAACAAAACGCTATCGGCGGCGGCGCTGGCGGGCTGCTTCAAAAAAAAGCACGGACATGGCAACAGCCGCATTCAGCGACTCAATTTCACAAGCCATGGGGATGCTTACCGTTGCTTCAGCTGCACCGGCCACCTCAGGAGAGACGCCGCTGCCTTCATTGCCGATGACTACAGCCACAGGTTTCCTCCAGTCGAATTCATCATACATGAGACCACTTCCCACACCGGCAACCGCCAGGGCAATTTTCTGCTTCGTCAAGAAAGCCTGCAAGCCGGCAAAAGTCATTTCCACCACTGGCAGGGCAAAGAAAGCTCCCATGGATGAACGGAGTGCTTTCGGGTTGGACGGATCAACAGTTCCCGGCAAAAGAATTGCTCCCCCGGCACCGGCGGCGGCCGCCGAACGCAGCATGGTCCCCAGATTGCCGGGATCCTGGATGCGATCCGCCACTAAAAGCAGCGCCGGTTCCTGCGGAAACAAAGCCTTTTCCGTCCAGACCGGTTTTTTGACCACAGCCATGATATCCTGGGGCGACTCGGTAAAAGCTGTCCGGGCAAAAAGCCTGGCTTCCACCGCATAAAGCGGAACGCCGGCAGGCAGGACGGGCAGTTGCGACAAGATTTCTTCTTCCTTGCCGGCCGCAAGCAGCAAAAACTCCGGCCGGATCCCGCGCTGCAGCACCTCCGCCACCAGGCGCCTGCCTTCCAGCGGCACCAGTCCCAGCCTGTCCCGCCATTTTTTTGTGCGCAGGCTTTTATACAATTTTAGCAGTTTATTGTGCGTACCGCTTATGACTTCCATCGGCAAATCCTGCCTGAGTACGTATTTGTTTCTTTTCCCGAACAGCGTGCAACCTCCGGGAAAAGCAAAAGTCAGAAGCTTAAGCTTCCGACTTTCAGTATAACTTACAGATTATTTTTTGCAAGGGTAACCAATTCAGTAAAGCTTGCCTCATCGTTTACCGCCAGGTCGGCCAGCATTTTGCGGTTAATATCAACCCCCGCCTTCTTCAGACCGCTGATCAGGCGGCTGTAAGACAGGCCGTTCATGCGTGCGGCGGCGTTAATCCTGGCAATCCACAGCTTCCTGAAGTCACGCTTGCGGAGACGGCGGTCGCGGTAAGCGTTGGCCAGCGATTTCATCACGGCCTGGTTGGCCGTTCTGAACAGTTTACTTTTGGCGCCAAAGTAGCCTTTGGCCAGTTTAATCACTTTTTTATGGCGTGCACGGGCAGTGACGCCGCGTTTAACCCTAGGCATAGGTCGAACCTCCTTGCTTCATTGTCTGGGAAGAACTAATAGGGGAGCAGTTTGGCAACACGCTTGGTTTCGGCTGCACTGACAAGAGTGCTTTTACGCAGGCGCCGCTTCCGCTTCGGACTTTTTTTCTCCAGAATATGATTGGCATAGGCATGACTGCGCTTAAACTTGCCGCTGCCGGTTCTCTTAAAGCGTTTTGCTGCTCCGCGGTGAGTTTTCATTTTAGGCATAATGGTACCTCCTCAACTAGTTCGATTTCGGGGCCAGAATCATTACCATATTCCGTCCCTCAACTTTCGGGGCACGCTCAACACTGCCCACGTCTGCAACGTCGGCAGCCATCCGGTCAAGCAGTTTTTGTCCCAGCTGCGGGTGGGTAATCTCCCTACCGCGGAACATAACGGTAGCCTTGACTTTATCCCCGCCGGTAAGGAAGCGCCTGGCATTCCTCAGTTTAACCTGATAATCGTGCTCCTCAATATTGGGCCGGACTTTTACTTCTTTCACGGTAATCTGTTTTTGATTCTTGCGTGCTTCTTTTTCCCGTTTGCTTTGTTCAAACTTGTATTTGCCAAAATCCATGATGCGGCAGACGGGCGGTTTGGCATTCAGGGAAACGGCCACAAGATCAAGGTTGCGTTCGGCCGCTTTCTGCAGCGCCTCGCGCACAGACATAATCCCTAGCTGGTTCCCCTCCGGGTCAATCACCCGTACTTCCTTGGCACGGATTTGTTCATTTACAAGCAGGTCCTTATTAATAGGTTACCACCTCCGGTGAAATCTGCAGGCTGTAAAAGCCCTTTTCAGAAGCGCCCACCACTTGTGCGCGCAGTATTTTCGTTTAAGTAAAAAAGCAGGTGTATCCACCTGCTTTTCTCCAACACAAAATACCTTTGCGTCCTGTAACCCTTGGGGCGGAGCCTTGGGGTGAGAAGCGGTGGCTTCTTCTTGCGCTAAATAATATATCACAGCTTATGCCATAAGTCAACGCACTTTATTGGCAATTTCTTCCCGTATCCGGGCAAGGAAGCTGTCAAGATCGAATGCCCCCAGGTCACCGGTGCCGCGGTGGCGGACTGCCACCGTCCCTGACTCCACTTCCTTGTCCCCGGCGACAAGCATGTAGGGAACTTTTTGCACCTGTGCCTCCCGGATTTTATAGCCGATTTTTTCATTGCGCAGGTCGGCTTCAGCCCGGATGCCTGCATGCTGCAGTTTCTCCAGGACCTGCTTTGCATAGTCGTGATGTTTTTCGGAGATGGGCAGCACTACGGCCTGCACCGGCGCCAGCCAGACAGGAAAAGCGCCGGCAAAATGTTCAATCAGAACGGCCATAAAACGTTCCATAGAGCCGTAAATGACGCGGTGGACCACGGCCGGTCGGTATTTTTGCCCGTCTTCCCCGATATAAGTCAGGTCAAATTTTTCCGGCATCTGAAAATCCAGCTGGATTGTACCGCATTGCCAGGTCCGGCCGATGGAATCCTGCAGGTGGAAATCGATTTTCGGCCCGTAAAAGGCGCCATCGCCCTCATTGATCACATAAGGCAGTCCACGCTCTTCCAGGACTTCCCGCAGAATACCGGTAGCCATTTCCCACATTTCCTCCGAGCCCATGGCCTTTTCCGGCTTGGTGGAAAGCTCCAGGTGGTAGTCAAAGCCAAAAACGTTATAAATTTTATCCGTCAGGGCAATAACTTTTTTAACCTCATCCTTAATCTGGGATGGAAGCATAAAAATATGGGCGTCATCCTGCGTAAAAGCACGTACGCGCATCATGCCGTGCAGTGTTCCGGACAGTTCATGCCGGTGCACAAGTCCCAGCTCGGCCAGGCGGATGGGGAAATCACGGTAGGAATGCATTTTTGTCTTGTAAATCAACATGGCCCCAGGACAGTTCATCGGCTTGACGGCATAATCCAGTTCATCAATTTTGGTGAAATACATATTGTCTTTATAATGTTCCCAGTGGCCGGAGCGTTCCCACAACTCCCTGTTGAGAATAATGGGAGTTTTGATTTCATCGTAGCCTGCTTTCCTGTGTTCCTCGCGCCAGAAGGCTTCCAGTTCGTTGCGGATAATTGTTCCTTTTGGATGCAGGAAAGGAAATCCCGGGCCTTCATCCTGGATGCTGAAAAGATCCAGTTCCCGGCCCAATTTGCGGTGGTCGCGCTTTTTAGCTTCCTCCAGCCGGATCAAGTATTCATCCAGCATGCTCTGCTTGGGAAATGAAGTGCCGTAAATCCGCTGCAGCATGGGGTTCTTCTCGCTTCCCCGCCAGTAAGCTCCCGCCAGGCTCAAGAGGGCAAAAGCCTTTACCTTGCCGGTGGAAGGCAGGTGCGGGCCGGCGCACAGGTCGACAAAATCACCGCAGCGGTAGCAGCTGATCACCGCGTCCTGCGGCAGATCCCTGATCAGCTCCACTTTATAAACCTCGCCCAGCCTGTCAAAATAAGCAAGCGCCTCTTCCCGCTCCAGTTCGAAGCGCTCGAAAGGCAAGTCTTCCTTGATAATCTGCCGCATCTCGGCGGCTATTTTGTCCAGGTCATCCGGCGTAAATGAATCCGGGCGGTCAAAATCATAGTAAAATCCGTCTTTTATTGCCGGGCCGATCCCCAGCTTAGTTTCGGGGAAAAGCCTTTTGACCGCGGCAGCCAGGATATGGCTGGATGAATGGCGGTAAACATCCCGCCCCGCTTCATCCTCGAAAGTCAGAAACTGCACTTCCGCATCTGCCGTCAGGCTTTTTGCCAAGTCAACCACAGTACCGTTGACCAGTGCGGCCAAAGCCTCCTTTCTCAGCCTGCCGCCGCAGTCGTCAAGTATCTTCAGAACGGTTGTCCCTGCCGGGTATTCCCTGACAGTGCCGTTTTGCAACGTTACCTTGATCACACCATCACTCCCGTTCTCGCCTTAAAGCTTGATTTTCCACATATGTTCTAGTCCATCATAATTCTTGGTTTTTTTCATGTCAAGCCTGTCCCAACAGATAAGGCGCCATTGTAACACGGGCTTAAGAAAAAAAACGTCTGTCGACGTTTCATAACAAGCCGTTCTACAGCAGGTTCCTGCCTGCATCGTGACACAGTTTGCAGTGCTTGCAAAGCACCACTCTGTTTTCAAAAACATGCCGCAAGGTATCAGCCGCTTTTGGATACAGGGTGCAAACATTTTTGTGCAAGATTATGCGGTGTGGCGCCATGGTGATCAACATACTTACAAGTTTGTCTTCTTCATCACTGACACCGTCGTCGCCGCTCCCGGCAATCTCCTGCTGCTGCGTCAGCGGTCGGCAGTCTTCGTCAAGAAATCGGAAACGGCCTTCTTCATCCAGGAGGACATGTACCTGTTTAATTTTCGGCTCCTGCAGGGCCACAAAGTATTTCAGCAATTTCACAAACTCCTGGTATTCTTTTTCCATTAAGAATTCATCCACCGCTTTATCCACTGTCTTTCGCAAAAACTTCATCCATTGCTGCATCCTGAAAGTAATCAGGCCATGCAAGTTAAGATAATCATTTTGTTCCAGGTATTCCTGCAGGCATTGCAGGACCCCGGCGTAAACAGGACCGCCCTCATCTTTGGCAGGGTCTGTTTCATAATTTGCTTTTGCCAAATTTATAATCTGCTGTCGCTCTTCTTTCGGGAAATAATAATAATAACGGGAAACCATGTGCGCCAAAAAGTAAGGTGCCTGCTCATGCACCACATAAAGTGCCAGACGGTCTGCCAGCATACTGCGCAGAACAGGGCTGCCTGGAACTGTCTCGCCAGGCTGCAGGTGGCAGAAAAAATGAGGCCATTCCTTGCCGTCTTTTTCTACCAACGCAACAATATTCCCGGATTCACGAAAAAAAAACAAGCATTCTTCAAGTTTTTCTTTCAGACCGGGTGTGACATGCTTTACGGCAATCACAATTGGTGCCACCGCCGTCATCTCCCTTCCCTAGTATTATATGTGTGGGAAAATTTTTGTATACTTTTCCATACCGGCTTTGGGATATGAAAAAGACGTGCCGCGGCACGTCAGCACGTCATTTTTAATCTTAGTAGCTTTTGGGCGAGAAAGTAGCGCAGTCCGTTTCTTCCGTATCGGCCGCATTAGGCGGCTGGATTTCAATTTCCGAAGCCAGGCAGTGATCGCCAGCCTCCCAGTATTCGCAGGTGTCAACGACACATCTTACACGGCTAATAGGCTTTGATTCCTTTGCTATGCGCATCTTCTGGCCTCCTTCTTCTTCAGGTAACTTTATTTTCCCTGCGCCGGAGGCACTTTATACCTGCCAAAGATTTCAGCCCCTCTTGTACTTGCTTTTTCCCGGCACATCTGTTACAATAGATTTTGCGTAAAAACAAAAAGGGTCGTTAGCTCAGGGGGAGAGCACTACCTTGACACGGTAGGGGCCAGTGGTTCAAATCCACTACGACCCACCATGACAGTAAAAAAGCCTGTTCAGTGACAGGCTTTTTTTTATGCTTTCACTTCCCGCTCCGCACTCAGGCGCCGTTTTGCACCGGCTGTTCGATTTTCTCCAGGACAAACAGCAGCTGCCCTTCTTTGACCACTTCATTAACTTTAATGGCTATTTCCATGATCTGGGCATCATACGGGGCAAGGATGGCAGTCTCCATTTTCATGGCCTCAATATTGGCAATTTCTTCACCCTTATGCACAATGTCTCCCACTTTGATCACTCCGCGCTTCGGGTTGCCCAGGCGCCAGACAGTTCCGTTGATGGGAGAACCCACTTCCGCGGGCGTCTTGGCCATCCGCACCTCAACTTTTTTCACGCGCGGCGTCTGGATATTATAGACGCGTGTTTTGTTGTTCACGCGCATAACCACGTGAATGATACCTTCATGCTCCGCCCCGATAGAAACCAGCTCAATAGAGAAAGGCTTGCCGTTAATTTCAAATTCCACCGTATCCCCGGGCTTTTTCAGACCTTCCCGCCAGACATTGGTGGGCAGCACGTAGGAAGCCTCCCCGTATCGTTCCCGGAAGACAAAATAATCAAGGGCATCTTTGGGATGCATCAGATAAAGGATAAACTCTTCCTGCTCCGGTTCCCGGCCCAACTCTTCAGCCAGTTCCTTCCGGCAGGCAGCCAAATCTTCATCCGGCACCATATCCAGCGGTGATTCTTCCTCCCTGCCGGCCAGCGCTTCCTGCCAGTCCTTACCAAAAGCACTCCTGTACACCCATTCGGCCGGCCAACCCATGGGCAGCCTGCCGTAATGGCCGAGCAGCAGGTTTTTAAAGTCCCCGGGAGCATTGCGGAACAGTCTAAGCAGTTCTTTTTGCTCCTCCGGATCCATTGCTTCGAAATCCTGCCCCTTTTCTTCGACAAAACGGCGCAACAGGCTGATCAGGTGAGCTACACCAGCGTCCCCTTTTTCTTTGGCATATTTGTTGACAATGCCGCTGCACGTGGTCCAGGTAATCTGGGAGCCGGGTGTTACGTCAAAATATTTTACTATTTTATTGTAAAGGGACATAACCGTGAGAATGGCGGGCATCAGGTGCAAAAAACCGCCTTTTTCCGCCTGCTCGAAAGAACTGGGGAAAGCGCCGCCCGGCATTCTGTGCTGCAGGACGCCGTGATCAAGGCCCTTAAAGGGTGATTCTGCCCAGTGATACTGGCCGATCCATTCCCTCACTTTCTGGACGGCAGCTTCAGCTTCGGTCCGGTTCAGATGCACCGGAATGCCCGATTCTTCCAGATAAGCATGTACACCCAAAATGGGAGGCTGGCCATAAAAACGTGTCAGGGAGTCTTCTTCCACGTCCAGGATTTTGGCACCGGCCTTGGCCGCGGCTAAAAGTGCCGGCAGAGCAAGGCCGTCCGTGGCGTGGCGGTGATACTGGATTACCAGATCAGGGTAAGCCTGCTTGATGGTATCTACCAGCGAGGTAATCCGTGCCGGGCTGCCGACGCCGGCCATGTCTTTAATCGTAAGTATAATTTCATCCGTGCCGCCGCAGAGATCGACAATCTCCCGGACCACTTTCAGATAGTAGGCATCATCCGCCCAGTCGGCCTGGGTGAAAGAGACGGCCGGTGAAAAAAGCTTGCCGCGTTCCATGATTAATTCGGCTACAAGGCGCATATTGCGAATGTCGTTGAGAAAGGAAAAACAGCGCCAGACATCGATATCCACATTGCGAATCACATATTCAATTACGTTGCGGGGATAAGGCCGGTAGCCCCAGAGGCTTGTTTCCCGGATCAGCGTTTGCAGAAGGACATTGGGCATTTTTTCCCGCAAGCAGCTTATTTCCCTAAACGGGCTTTCGCGGCGGTTCATAACCCCCACATGCCAGCGTGCGCCTCCGTGGCATTCGGCGCTAAAAAGTCCCATGTTATTGTAATGGGGTGCCAGCGTAGCCAGATCGAAAAGGCGCAGCCTGTTTTTATAGTCAGACTGCCCGGCATCCCTCATTCCCGTAGAGGTAAAGCATACTCCGGGCAGGGCGCGGACACGGGCCACTATTTCTCGCGGCGACATGCCTGGGGTAACAAATACAGCATCGCTCATAATGTCTTCTCCTTTACATCCAAGTCTGGGGGCCAAGTGCCGAAACTTTAGCCACATACCTGGCTACTTTCAGTGCTTCGTCCTCATCGTCCGTTTCCCGAAAAGTGGAAATCAAGTCATCCAGGTTTTCTTCAATGAAGCGGGTGGAAAAATCACCTCTGATAAAGGCAGGGTGACGGACAATACTTAAAAGCAGCGGGGCCAGGGTTTTGACTCCTTCAACCCTCAGGCTGCGGCTCAAACACCGGTCCATAACGCGAATGGCGTCCTCCCTGTCGGCCCCGGCAGACATGATCAGCATCAGCAGGGAATCATAATAGGGAGGAATATTGGCTCCTTCATACACGCCGGAGGAGATCCTGACCGCCGGCCCGTGCGGTTCCGTCAGTCGAGTCAGTTGGCCAAATGAAGGGTTGAAAGTCCTGGGGTCTTCCGCATTCAGGCGTGCCTCCATTGCCCAGCGGTTGGGATGAATGTCCTCCTGCTTAAAAGGCAGTTTTCTGCCCATGGCCACATCAATCATAATGCCCACAATGTCTAAACCGGTTATCAACTCGGTAATGCCATGCTCCACCTGCAGGCGTGTATTAACTTCCAGGAAATAAAATTTCCGTGTGGCGGAATCAAACAGGAACTCAACCGTGCCGGCCGTAGTATAACCGATTGCCCTCATCAGGTCAACCGCCTTCCGGCAAACCTCCTCCCGCAGATCCGGGTCCAGAGACGGTGAAGGCGCTTCTTCAATGATTTTCTGGTTGCGCCGCTGAATGGTGCACTCCCGTTCATACAGGTGTATTACATTGCCGTAGCAATCCGCCACAACCTGGACCTCAATGTGGCGGCCGCGTTCAATATATTTTTCCACCAGCACCTTGTCGTCGCCGAATGATTTTTTGGCTTCGGAACGGGCACGGGCAAGCGCCTGGGAGAGATCTTCATCCCGCTCCACTTTTACCATGCCTTTGCCCCCGCCGCCGGCAGCAGCTTTGATCATGATGGGATACTGGACGTCTTCTTCTTTCATCCAGCGGATAATTTCCCTGGCTTTTGTCACGTTGCTGATCCCGGGAATGGTAGGCAGGCCTGCTTTCCGTGCAATCTCCTTGGCCTCAATCTTGTCGCCCATCATCCGGATTACTTCCGGCTGCGGGCCGACCCAGATCAGGCCTGCATCAATAACTTTCTGGGCAAACTCGTGGTTCTCCGCCAAAAATCCCCACCCGGGATGGATGGCATCCGCCTTGCTCTTTAGTGCCGCCTCAATGATTCTGTCCATATTAAGATAGGAATCGCCCGGAGGCGCCTCCCCAATATGGACGGCTGAATCAGCCATGGTGACATGGTGAGCCAGGCGGTCCGGCGTACTGTAAACTGCAGTCGTTAAAATTTTCCGGTCAATGCAGGTATGCATAACGCGAACTGCAGGAACACCCCTGTTGGCGATAAGAAGTCTCTTGATTTTTCTTTCCATGCTCTTGTCTAACCTCCTCGACATCCCGTCTCCCAACGCAATCCACAAATCCTGTATTTGCCGGTGTAGACAAGTTAAGTCCAGCAAAAAAAACGGCATTCTGCCTTTCCCCGGGCAAATTTAATATACTTTATTTTTATAATGATAAGCCAAACACCCTGAAAATTCAAGAGCTTTTTCTTTACACCCTGCATCCGGGTTGTAGGACTACAATACATCTTGGACACTAGGCTTTAAAAAAAGAATGCAAGATGAGGACAATTCGGTTATTGTTAAGTTACGACCACAAAACAGTACCGAAAGGAGTGCCTCATCCTGCATGAAC
>JAAYMN010000104.1 GCA_012521345.1 Bacillota bacterium | reverse complement strand
GGATTTGAACCGGGGATAAAGGATTTGCAGTCCTCTGCCTTACCACTTGGCTATGTCGCCCCGCTGCTTAATTATAATAACATATGCCGCAGATGCACGTCAAGCTGCAGTTCTGCGGATGAAGAAGGCGCACCCAGTGCGCCTTTTTATTGCTTTATGGAGCGGAAGACGGGATTCGAACCCGCGGCCCTCGCCTTGGCAAGGCGATGCTCTACCACTGAGCTACTTCCGCGTGGTGCCGAGACCCAGAGTCGAACTGGGGACACGCGGATTTTCAGTCCGCTGCTCTACCAACTGAGCTATCTCGGCGGTTTCATGGCGGAGCTGACGGGATTCGAACCCGCGGTCTCCTGCGTGACAGGCAGGCGTGTTGGGCCTCTACACTACAGCTCCGCAACCATGACACTTTTATAGTATACACAAGGGCAAGGCAAAAGTCAACAACTAAGCGATAGGCATTTTATTCCGCCTGATGCGATTTTTCGTCCTCTTCGGCGTAATAAATCAGGCTTTGCAATTCTATGGTCAAATCGGCATTGTCAACATAAACGTGGTCAGGAACGTGCAACTTGGTGGGAGCAAAATTCAGAATAGCGGTAATGCCGCTTTCGACCATCAGATCGACCACTTTCTGGGCTTCCTCCGCCGGTACGGTCAGAATGGCCACCTTTGCCCTGTTCTCCCGGACAACTTCGGGAAGCCGGTCTATGTGAGAAACACGCAAACCCTCGACTTCTTTATTCACTTCGGCCGGATCCTTGTCAAAGATCCCCACAATTCTGACATAAGGGTTTTTTGTTATATTGTAGCGGGCAAGGGCTTTTCCCAGGTGGCCGAAACCGACGATAATGATTTTTGTCTGCTTGTCAAGGCCGATAATGCGCAGCAGCCTCTCCCGGAGATAACTGGTGTTATAGCCTGTCCCCCTCGTGCCGAAAGCTCCGAAATAAGCCAAGTCTTTACGGATTTGTTCAGCCGTAAAACCTGTTTCTTCACTGAGAACACGCGATGAGATAATGTCCACATCCCGCCTGATCAGGTTATCCAGAATACGCAGGTAGACTGGCAAACGCTTAACGACAGATTTGGGTGTCTTACGTCGTGACACGTAGTTATTCCTCCTTCTCTTTTCTCTCTGCAAGGCAAATGCTCAATCGGTGGAGGGGGAATTGATACAGATCAGGACTTGCAACAAGATTTTTACAAGTATATCCTGCCCTGTATTTGTAGTTTAAAACATTATCCCGGCAATTTGAAGAACCTTCGCAGCTACGGAGTAGTATTCAAGAACCAGTTTGGGATTTCCTTCCCAAAGCATGAATTTTGTTAACATTCAAACTGTTCTGGTAATTACTGGAATTGCATTCGCATTGCAGTTCTGTTATGCTACTGCTATGAGCAATACAGATATTTTGATGCAAAACCTGAAAACGGAATTGTTGAGTTTTTGCCTGGAGCGAGGTGCTTCCCTGGCAGGCGTGGCGGACCTTGAGCAGGCACGGGCGGCAGTTGAAGCCTACGCCAGCTCCACATTGCATCATTTCCCGCGCGCCATAGCTATTGCCGTTCCTTTTCCCCGTTCAGTCATTGCAGAATTGCTGCAGGGTCCGACGCGTACTTACCTGCATTACTACCGCAGCGTCAATTCCTTAATTGATGAGCTGTGCATCCGCCTGACAGCCAGGCTGGAAGCGGGGAGCTTTGCCGCTTTCCCCGTTCCTTCTTCACAGCGCAGCGGCAAAAGGAAGCTGGACAGCATCTTCCCGCACCGCATTGCGGCGTATCTGGCCGGTCTCGGCTGGATAGGCAAAAGCGGCTGCCTGGTAAATGCCACATACGGCCCGCGCATCCGCCTGGGAACGGTCCTGACAACCGCCCCGCTGCCGGCCGATGCACCGGTGGCAGACGGCTGCGGCAGCTGCAGCGCCTGTGTTGCGGCCTGCCCGGCAAAAGCCATCAGCGGCATACCGTTTAGCAGGGAGATTCCTTTTACGGATCGCTTCACGCCGGAACGCTGCGACAGCTACCAGAACGAGGTAAAAAGAGATTTTGGACAGCGCGTTTGCGGCCTGTGCCTGGCTGTCTGTCCCTACGGTCGTCCGGCCTGAAGGCGCTGCACAGCCAAAAGCAGCGGCGGGTTATTGACTTGGTTGATCAGCCTGTATTCCAGCACTGTAAATTCCGTTTGCGGCAGGCAGGACAGGAAGCGGCGCACCTCGCTGTATTCCTCCAAACCGCCAGGATGGCCGGTATAGACGACAAGGGTGATGACACCGCCGGGCTTAAGCCTGTCTGCGGCAATCTGCAGGGCGGCCACAGTGCTTGCAGCTTTGGTGACAAGGCTGTGGTCTCCGCCCGGCAGGTACCCCAGGTTAAACATAACGGCGCTGACCGGGGCAGGAGGCCACAGGGTGCTGTCGTCATGGCTGGCCTGGAGCAGGGTCACCCTTTCCAGCAGGCCGTGCTGCAAAAGCCTTTCCCTGGTGGCAACAATGGCTTCCTTCTGGATGTCAAAAGCGTAAACCCGCCCTGCAGCGCCGGCCAGTTCCGCTAAAAAAACGGTGTCATGGCCGTTGCCGCAGGTTGCGTCGACAACAGTAGCGCCTTCCGCAACGGCTGCAGCTACGAGCTCACGCGCAAACAACAATGCTTTTTTCAAAATCTCCACTCCCGGAATATAACTTGCCGGCAGCCTAACCGGCAGTTTTTTTCTTTGCCTGCTCCTTCTCGCTGACATACAGCTGGCCGCTTGTATCGAGACTGGCAAACAGCACGTCCTCGATGCGCGCGACGCCCTTTTTCCGTATTTCTTCCTCCAGCCAGGTCCTGTCCAGCCCCAGTTTTTGCAGGTTGCGGCAGTGAACCTGGCCGTCAAAGATCAGGGGCGTCGGCAGGCCTTCTTCTTTGACGGGAAGCCCCAAATCCTCCGGCGTCACGGGACGCTTGCCGCTTTTCAGCACCACGCTGAGTTCACCCGATGTTTCCAGGATGGCATACTGCACGTTGGCAATGTTGGCCACATCCTTTTGCCGCAACTGGCCGAGGAGGTCGGAGACATTATAGCGCAGCTTGCGCAGTTCCTTTTCCCTGATCTTGCCGTTGGCAATTACGATGGTGGGGGCGCCGTCCACCAGCCCCCGGATGGTATGGCTTTTCAGGCTGAGATAGGATAAAAAGATTTCCAGAAAGACAAGAGTAAAAATAGGTATAATACCTTCGTACAGGGGCATATCAATCTTTTCCATTGACATGGCCGCCAGTTCAGCGATCATGATGGCCACCACCAGGTCAAAGGCCGAAAGCTGCCCCACTTCCCGCTTGCCCATGATGCGGACGGCTGCCAGCACAGCCAGGTAGAGAAAAACTGTCCGGTAAAACAACGCCCACGCCACAACAGTCACTCCTGTCAGATAGTCACAGTAATAGCTTTACCGGGAAAAACCGCATTATGCCGGAGGCAGGTTCTGACCGCGCAGCCTTTGCAATATTTCCTGAAATTCCGCAGGCGGCTCGGAGGAAAATTCCATGTAGCGCCCCAGCCCCGGGTGAATAAAACCAAGCAGCCGTGCATGCAACAGCTGGCTGCTTACAGGCAGGCGCTGCTTTTTATAGCCGTAGACAGTATCACCCACCACCGGATGGCCAATGGAGGCAAGATGGACGCGTATCTGGTGTGTCCTGCCCGTCTCCAGGCGCAAAACGACATAGCTGTAGCCCGGCAGGCTTTCCAGAACTTCAAAATGGGTAACCGCACACCGACCTGTGCCACCCGGAACTACGGCCATTTTTTTGCGTTCCCGCGGGTGCCTGGCAATGGGCGCATCAATGGTTCCCTTGCGGACGGCAAGCTGCCCGTAGACAAGAGCCACATATTCACGGGTCACGCTGTGGTCCTTAAATTGCCTGGCAAGAGCCAGGTGCGTCCTGTCATTTTTCGCCACTACCAGCACCCCGGAAGTGTCTTTGTCCAGCCTGTGGACGATACCGGGGCGCTTTTCCCCGCCAATGCCGGAAAGGTCCCGGCAGTGGTGCAGGAGGGCATTAACCAGCGTGTTTTCAGCATGTCCGGCAGCCGGGTGGACCACTAAGCCCTTCGGCTTGTTCAGCACCAGGAGATCGCTGTCTTCATAGATGATCTCCAGTTCCATTTCCTGCGGCAAAACTTGTGAAGCCTGGGGAGCAGGCACGTAAACCGCAAGCATCTGCCCTTCCCGGACACGGAAATTGGCTTTGCGGCCGGCACTGTCTATGAGGACATGCCCTGCCTCGATTAACTTCTGAACCCGCGCCCGGGTCAATTCCGGCAGCAGCCGGGTGACGGCAATGTCCAGGCGTTCCCCTGCAAGCTCTGCCGGGACGGTAAAAACATATTCCTTCATCTTCTCCTCCTCATGAGGCGCGGCCGGACCAAAATGGCGGCAGAGGCGGCAGCCACTCCGGCAAGGGCGGCTGCCTGTGCCATGGTCAAGCTGCCCCAAAAGTCGTCTGTCTCCCGGAAAAACTCAAGGGAAAACCGCAGGCTGCAGTAGTAAAGAATAAATTCCAGAAAAAGACGGCCGGGAAAGCCGGGCTGCCTGCGCCGCATAAGCAGCAGCAGGAAAAGCACAAGACCGGCTGCGGCTGCATAGAGCTGGACGGGATGGCGCGGCAGGTTGTCCGCAGCGGCTGCCGGCAGCGCCCAGGGAAGCTCCGATGGCAGGCCGAAGCAGCAGCCGTTCAGGAAACAGCCGATCCGCACCAGCGCATAACCGAGTGCCAGGAAGGGAGCAGCCAGATCAAGGATTTTGCCGGGTGGCAGACCGTGGCGCATTGCATACCAAAGGCCGGCAGCCGTACCCCCCGCCAGGGCGCCGAAGAAAGAAAGACCGCCGTGGCGGAGATCGAACAGTGAAAGCAGGTTTTGCTTGTAGACGGGCAGGGCCAGCAGCACATACAACAGCCGGGAAGCGGCAAGAGCTGCTGCCGTTGCCAGGAGGGCAAGGTCCCAGAGTTTTTCCCGTGCCAGGCCGCTCCTTCCCCCTGCGCTGACAAAGCATGCGGTACAGAGAACAAAGGCTCCCGCCAGCATCACCCCGTACGCAGAAATATTATAGCCGCCAAGACGAAATAAGACAGGAAACATCGTTTTTCCTTTCTCTTGTTCCGACTCCATTTTATTCTAACACAGCCGCGGCAGAAGGACAACCAATCTAATCGGGCAACTGGGCTTTATACTCCTTGTTGGCAATCCGGTCCGTATCTTCCACCGCCCCAATGGTTTCATCACTTTCGTCGCTTGTTTCCCGCTCAAAAACATGGGGCAGCTTGTTATACTGGTCCACATCCTGCCAGGCATCTTCCCCGTCATAGCCGGTATAATCCATGTCGTCCAAATAAGTGCGGGCAAAAGGAGGGAAAAGAATTTTCTCCTCGCTTGGCCGCTGAAAGTCGCGGGCCTCGTCCTCTATTTCCTGCCGGCAGTCAAGGCAGTACTCGGCATAGGGGACGGCATCCAGCCGTTCTTCCGGGATCTGCCGGCCGCACCTTTCACAGATACCGTATGTGCCTGCGGCAATTTTGCGCAGTGCTTCCTCCACTCTCTGCAGAAGCAGCAGGTTTTTCTCGTGCAGCGAAATGTCTTTTGCCCGTTCGAAGTTTTCACTGGCTATATCTGCAGGATGGTTGTCCGCCAAAGACAGCTCCTGCGTGGCATCCCGCAGCCCTGTATGCTCCTGCAGCCCTTCGGCAAATTTTGTCCGGGAAAGCAGTTTTTCTTTGAGCGTTTCCAACTGCAAGCGGTGACGGCTCAGTCTTGTTTCCACTTGTTTCCCTCCTACATATTCCTTTGGACAATCTGCACCAGTTCTGCTATGTAATCGCCGATAATGGGCAGATTCAGCACCACCAGCCGCCGCAGCAAGGAAATGATAATGGCGGCCACAATGGTGGCGCCCAGGGCGACTCCCACGCCGCGGCCTATTCCCCCAAGCAGGTTGAGCCAAAAAAAGCGCAGTGGGTTGTTCAGCAGTTCCATGTATTCGGCTAGGTTATATTTGTTTATTTCCGCCAGCAACCTGCCGACTTTCCGGTTCAGCCGGTTCAGGAGGAACTCTTCCGGTTTTGACGGCCCGGCCACAGCTTGTCGCCCCCTTTTCTGTTCCCCTTTAGTTTTTATCATTTGCGAAAATCTAAACACAAAGAAAGACGCCGGCCCAATAGCACGGCGTCTCGTAAAGCGGTTTTTCTATTCAGCGGCGGCTTCCAGTTTCCTGACGGTTGCGCTGCAGCGCGGGCAGAGGGTGGGATGTTCCGGATCGCTGCCCCGCTCGGGGTGGATCATCCAGCAGCGTTCGCATTTTTCGCCTTGCGCCACACTGACTTTCACCGCGAGGCCTTTCTCCGCCGGAAGATCCGCAGGTGCCTCTCCCGGTGCATGCAGTGTGCAGGCGGAGACAATAAAGAGTTCCGCCAGTCGCCCGGCAAAAGGTGCCAGGGCGGCGGCAGCCTCCGCGTCGGGATAAAGCTCCAGGGCGGCATTCAGTGACGAGCCGATCAGCTTTGCCTTCCGCGCTTCCTCTAGGCGGCGGGTAACCACTTCCCGGTAAGCAAGCATGCGCTGCCAACCGGCAGCCAGTTCCTCATCCAGATATTCGGCTTTAACTTTGGGCCAGTCGGCCAGCTGTACTGATTCCTCCTCCTTTTGCGGGAGATAATGCCAGGCTTCTTCCGCGGTAAAGGTCAGCACCGGGGCGATCAGTTTGATCAGCGTCACCAGGATTTCATACATGGCCGTCTGGGCGGAGCGGCGGGCGCAGGAAGTTCTCAGAGAAGTATAGAGCCTGTCTTTCAGCACATCTAGGTAGAAATTGGACATATCCAGCACGCAGAAATTGTGAATGGCATGGAAAACCACGTGAAAATCAAATTCTTCATACGCCGCGGTAACCTTCTGCACCAGAAGCTGCAGCAGGTGCAGGGCAAAACGGTCCAGCGCATCCAGTTCCGCATACGGCAAGGCGTCACGGGCCGGGTTGAAATCGTGGCAGTTGCCCAGCATATAGCGGATGGTATTGCGGATTTTCCGGTAGATTTCAGACAGCTGCTTCAGGATGTCCCGGGAAATGCGCACGTCGCTCTTGAAATCGGAGGAAGACACCCAGAGGCGCAGGATGTCGGCCCCGTATTCCCTGATAATATTTTCCGGCGCAATGACGTTGCCCAGGGATTTGGACATTTTCTTCCCTTCCCCGTCCACCACCCAGCCGTGGGTCAGGGTTGCCCTGTACGGCGCCCGCCCCCTGGTGGCTACGGAAGTGAGCAGGGAAGACTGGAACCAGCCGCGATACTGGTCGGAGCCTTCCAGGTAAAGATCGGCCGGTGAACAGAGATCGGGATGGTTTTCCAGCACGCCCACATGGGTGGAGCCGGAATCAAACCAGACATCCATAATATCCGTCTCTTTCCGGAATTCTGTGTGGCCGCACGCCGGGCAGGTCGTGCCGGCAGGCAAAAGCTCTGCGGCAGTCCTGGCAAACCAGGCATCGGAGCCCTCCTTGGCAAAAATGGCGGCCACATGGGCAATGGTTTTTTCATTGATCAGTTCTTTGTTGCATTTTGTGCAGTAAAAAATGGGAATGGGCACGCCCCAGACACGCTGCCGGGATATACACCAGTCATGGCGGTCCATGATCATGTTGTTAATCCGCTCCTCTCCCCACGACGGGATCCAGCGGACTGTCTTAATGGCTTCCAGGACTTCCTTGCGGAAGCCTTCGATGGAGGCAAACCATTGTTCGGTGGCCCGGAACAGGACCGGGTTTTTACAACGCCAGCAGTGCGGATAGGGGTGCCTGATAAAACTGAACGACAGCAGGGCGCCCGTATCCTCCAGCGCTTGCGTGACGGCTTTATTGCCCTCGTCATAGCTCAGACCGGCGAAGCGGCCTGCTTCTTCCGTAAAGCGGCCTTTATTGTCCATGGGGGCAAAGATCTCAAGACCGTATTTCAAACCGACTTCATAGTCTTCCAGGCCGTGGCCGGGAGCGGTGTGCACACAGCCTGTGCCGGCATCCAGGGTAACATGCTCACCCAAGACTACCTGCGATGTCCTGTCGTATAAGGGGTGCCGGCAGATGACACCTTCCAGGTCCCTGCCCTTATAAGTTTCCTTTTTGGTATAACCGGTGATTTTAAATGTTTCCATGACGCTGCCAAGCAGTTCTTCCGCCACAATCAGGTCGCCATGGTGCGGCGTAGCCACGCGGATATAGGTGAAATCCGGGTGCAGGCAGATAGCCAGGTTGGCGGGAATTGTCCAGGGTGTGGTGGTCCAGATCACAAACCAGGTATTGTCCGCATCGGCAATTTTCCCTTTGGCGTCCTCCACCTGAAAACGAACGTAAATGGAAGGAGACTTGCGCTCCTGGTATTCGATTTCAGCCTCCGCCAGAGCCGTTTCGCAGTGGGGGCACCAGTGAACAGGTTTCAGGCCCTTGTAGATATAGCCTTTTTGGGCCATCTGGCCAAATACTTCAATCTGCCTGGCTTCAAATTCAGGCTTCAGGGTGATATAAGGATTATCCCAGTCCCCGCGTACCCCCAGGCGCTTAAACTGCTCCCGCTGGATATCCAGGTAGCGCAGGGCAAATTCGCGGCAGTGCCGGCGAAATTCCAGGGCCGTTACTTCCGAGCGCTTCACAATGCCCGCCTTAAGCACCTGGTGTTCAATAGGCAGGCCGTGCGTATCCCAGCCGGGAACATAAGGCGCATCATAGCCCTGCATGGTTTTATATTTAATGATTATGTCTTTCAGCACTTTATTCATGGCAGTACCCATGTGAATATTCCCGTTGGCATAGGGGGGGCCGTCATGCAGGATATATTTGGGGCTGCCCTGTCGTTTGGCCCTCACCAGCCGGTAAATCCCCATTTCCTCCCACTGCTTCAGCTGTTCCGGTTCCCGCTGCGGCAAGCCTGCACGCATGGGGAAATCCGTCTGCGGCAAATTCAATGTTTCGCTGTAATCTCTTTTTTCCATCATGCTACCTCCGTCTGCTAAAAAAATAACCCGTCCTCCTGAGGACGGGATTTTCCCGCGGTACCACCCCGCTAGCCGCAAAAATATTGCGGCCGCTTGTTTCAGATAACGGTTTTTCCGGCTGCGGCTACTTTTAGTTCACCTGCAACTCCCGGGTGATTTTCAGCAAAGGCGCGCACCGGTTCTCACCATACCCGGCTCTCTGTCGCACAAACCGTTTGCTTACTCGTCCCGTTCATTGTCTTTCGCTGTTTTTCTCTTGTCGGCCCAAGCCCGCCCGCAGCTTTCCACCAGGATGCGTGCGGTGCAGGTAATACTACAAGTATAAACAAAATGGCTGCATGCTGTCAAGCAGGGAGCATCCAGCCACTGTTTTTCTCTTAATTTTAAGTTAAGCGCCTTTTTCCGCCTCGTTTTCTTCAGGGGTTAACCAGTCTTCCATCTCCAGTGCGGCCAACTGGGCTTCCACCAGCGAGCGAAAACGCATCTTGTAAATTTGTGCCTGCTTATAAAGCTCTTCGTGCTCCGTCAGAATGCGGCTGGCTTTATAACGGGCATCCTCGATAATCCTGGCCGCATCCTTTTCCGCTTCCCGGCGGATCAGTTCCGCTTCCTTGGTGGCATTGCGCTTCACTTCTTCCGCCGTTTCCTGCGCTACGACAATGGCATTATGTAAAGTTTCCTCCAGCTTATGGTAGTGGTTTAGTTTTTCCTTCAGCCTGGCAATTTCCTCTTTTGCCGCAATATTGTCTTTAATCAGGTCTTCGTAATCTTTGGCAACGCGGTTAAGAAATTCGTCCACCTCTGACGGGGAAAGGCCGCGGATGGATCGACTGAATTCCTTGTTCTGAATGTCAATCGGTGTCAATGGCACTCTGCTTCACCCCCGATAATTTTCCGGCTTTTCCTATATTTCGCTGCAAAAGCAATAAATCCTGCCCGTTAGTAATGCTTTTTTAGCACAAGCTGCAGGCGGCCTTTTCTGCTTTCTCCCAGGATTTCCGCCACTTCCACCCTGCCTTTGCCGGCCACGGAAATGACATCGCCCGCTTTGACCGGGACACTGGCATTTTTTGCGGTTTGCCAGTTTAGTTTGACATGACCGGCTTTTATGGCCGGGGCCAATTTGCTGCGGGAAATGCCAAAACCGGCGCTGGCCACCGCATCCAGGCGCAGGCTGGCCACAGTCGTTCTGATTTCCCGCGTCCGCGCCTCCGGCAGAACCAGGTCCCCGGCAAAAATCTCCGCCGTCTCCAGCCTACATTTTCCCGCCGCTTTCAGGTTTGCCAGGATAAATTCCTTGATTTCAGGCACGAGTATAAGCTGGGCGCTGCCGCCCTCCGCCACCAAAATGTCGCCGATTTTTTCCCGCCGCAAGCCAAGACCCAGAAGCGCCCCGAGATAATCGCGGTGGGACAAGCCGGCAGCGGCAGCTGCCGGCACAGCCTTAATATAGGCAACAGGGACATCCGCCGCCGTCTGCTGTTTTTCGGCGGGGAAAACCATGACACGCGCCCTTTCCGCGCCGGCATAGCCGCCCCAGGTTACCTGCTTGAAACCTTGGCAAAAGCTGACGACCATATCGGCCGTCCGCTGCTGATAGGGGTCAAAAAAATCCGTAACCTGCGGTTTGCCTGTTGCTTCCGCCGCCGCAATGCGGTCAAGTACCTGGGATGCTGTCAGCCGCTCCAGCTCCCCGGCAAAATGCTCAAAAATTCTTTCTCTTTCCATGGCCGCCTCCGTTTCACACTACAGAATAAGGCGCAACAGCATTGTACGCACAAAGCGCAGCAAAATCAGTAAAATCAGGGGCGACAGGTCAAGATAGGCGTAGCCCCCCAGCGGAATGGGCGTCAGCACACGGCGCAGCGGTGCCAGAAGCGGTTCCGTCACAGCGTAAACAAACTGCCGCAGCTTTAAAAGCAACTGGTGGGTACCATGTCCCAGGCGCAGCAGCGAAAAAATGATTCTGGCAATCAGCAGCCAGTAATAAATCTCAAAAACCAGGTCAATCAGATAACCTAAATTGTAACGCAGGACAGGCACCTGCTTCCCTCCTACTCATCCAGCGCCGTCGCCACACCGCGCTCATGCAATTCCTTGCGGACTTCCGCACTGACTTCCACTTGCGCGGGAGCAAAAAGAAAGATTTGCTGGCTGACTTTTTGCATATTGCCGTCTACCGCATAGGTTGCTCCCGAAATAAAGTCAACAATTCGCCGCGCTTCTTCCTTTGGCGTTTCTTCCAGGTTGACAAGTACAGGCTTTTTGTTTTTTATATGCATCACTATGTTTTGCGCTTCGGCAAATTCCTTGGGTTTGGCAAGCACCAGGCGCATATTCCTGCTGCCTGCGCTTTGCAGGTTGAGAACCGGCCCCTTGCGCACAGACTGCGGCCTGCCGGGCGGGTAATCCTCAATGATTTCCTCTTCTTCCGTTTCCTCCACAAACCCTAAAAAAGTCAACACTTTGTCCCAGAATTTTGGCATCTTTTCTCCCCCTTCTCAGGATCGTTCACCAAAAAGCAGACTGCCCACACGGACAAGGTTTGCCCCTTCCTCCACCGCCACCACATAATCGGCCGACATACCCATAGACAATGTTTTCATCTCTATACCCGGTATGTCAATACTGCGGAAAAGCTGATACATGGCACGGAAATACGGCCGTGCTTCCTCCGGGTCGCAAGCAGCAGGGGGAATAGCCATGAGGCCTTCCACCCGAAGATGAGAAAGCTGCGCCACCTCCCGCAGGAAATCGGGCACCTCCTCCGGCAGCACTCCGCCCTTCTGCGGTTCCCGGCCTATATTTACCTGCACCAGTACTCGCACCGTCTGTCCCTGCTGCTTTGCCCTCTCCTGAAGCTCGGCCGCCAGTTTCCAGCGGTCCAGCGAATGAATTAAGGCAAACCTGCTCACTACAGCCCTGACCTTATTTGTCTGTAACCGCCCGATCAAGTGCCATTCCGCCTGGGGGAAGCGCTCTATTTTCGGCAGCGCCTCCTGGACGCGGTTTTCCCCGAAAAGCGTCAGGCCGCAGGAGACGGCCTGGGCAATGACTTCCGGCGGCACTGTTTTGGTTACAGCCAAAAGCCTTACTGCCTGCCCCTTTCCCCGCGCGGCAGCCGCAGCGATATTTCTTTTAATACAGGCAATTCTTTCCGCCAACTGCTCCATAGTCTCTGTCCTTCTTTCACCAGAACCGGATTAATGATGACAGGCGTACCTGTTTTTATGCCGTCGACAACAACCTGGTCCCCTTCCGCCCCCAGTACTTCCACCGGGCGGAAGCGGACCAGGGATTCTTCCAGGATATAAACACCGGCTTCTTCCCCGTTGAGCACAAGTGCGGCGGCCGGCAGGACAATGCCCGCCACCTCCCCGGTTACAATCTTCGCCGCCGTAAAACGGTCGGCAAAACAGCCGGGTACCTCTTCCTGCACCGTGAAAGCAAGCGTTAGGTTGTCCCCATTGCTAAAAGTTTCCGAGAGCACTGCTGAAACAGGTTTTGCCGCCGTCTCAAAGCGGAGCTTGGCCTTGGCCTCCGCCGCCAGCTTTTCCGCTTCTGCCAGCGGCAGGCAAGAAACATAATACCAGGAGAAGTTTTCCACAATTTTAAAAAAGAGCGTGCCGGCAAGCAGCTGGACCCCTTCCGCATAGATGCTTGCCTGCGGGTCGTTTTCCAGCAAGGCGGCAACATTTACAGACGCCAGGCTGCCAGGCTGCAGGGCGCCTTCCAGTCCGTCCAGCTGGCGGCTGAGGATGCCCGGCTGGGGAGCGGTTACAGTATGTATTTCTCCACCCGGCGTCCTGATTTCCGCCACCGGCGTTCCCAGCGACAAGCGGGACCCGTCGGCAGCCAGCCAGTGCAGCCTGCCGGTGGCGGGAGCGGCCACCACTTGTTCCTTGCGAACCCAGACGCCCTCCGTGGTTATCCCTTTTTCCAGCACTCCTTCGCGGGCAACCACCGTCTCTGTCAGCAAGGAAGCAACCAGCCTTTGTCCGGCTAGATACCACAGGCTGTAAAGAACGGCAGCCGCCACAAGAACAGCAAGCAGCACCAGGGAGGCCTGCTTAATTTTCCCGGCCAGCCTGCCTTTCCCGCCCTTGATAACACTTAGTTTTACGTGCCTTCTTTTTTTTTGCATAGCTATGCCTGCCACTTCAGCGTAATTATACCGGCCATCCTTCCTGTCCGCCCCGCAGCACCGCGGTATGAATAAAAAAGGTCCTGCCGGCATTTTGTGCAGTAAGAACTTTTCACCAGGTTGTCGCGTCGTATGCCGGCGGCAACAAGCCGCAGGGCATGGAATTCAGGCAGATCTAAATATAGTCCGTCGTCTGCGCGGCGCACCACCTGCGGGCGCAGCGCCGCGGGAACGGCCGCCGCCACCTCCTCGCCCACCCGCAAGCAGCAGGGCCCGATGCTAGGCGCCAGCGCCACAAGAATCCGCTCCGGCCGGCAGCCCGCCTCACACATGGCCCTGACCATGGCCGGGCCCATCCCTGCCAGTGCACCGCGCCAGCCTGCATGGGCAAGGCCGATGCAGGGGATGTGCGGGTCGTAAAAGAAAAGCAATGTACAGTCGGCAGCATGGGCCATCAGTACCACGTCCGCCGAGGTGGTAAGCAAGCCGTCGGTATCCGGCAGCGCCTCGGCAAAAGCAGCATGGCCGCGGCCCGCATCCCTGCCTGTGACCCGGGCAATGGAGATGCCGTGTACCTGCCGGCCGGTCACCACCTGTTCCGCCCGGTAGCCCAGGACCTGGGCAAAACGCCGGCGGTTTTCCAGGACTTTTGCTTCCTCGTCTCCCACATGCAGCCCCATATTCAGGCTGTCATACGGAGGGCCGCTGGCACCGCCATGCCGCAGGGAAAAACCGTGCAGCACTTTTGCCTGCTCCAGGTTGGCAAAAACAAGATAGCTAATGCCGTTTGCCGCAATAATCCGTTCCTGCTCACGCATCTGCCCGCTTCAAACCCCGGTAATGTAATTCCGAAAGGACCGCCCCGCCGGCCTTGAGACTTGCCGGCAGGTCAATGATACGCTGGTTCCGCGAGCCGCGATAAAGCAGCGAAATGTCGCGCTGCTCCTGGAGATAGGGGCCGTCAACAAGCAGGTCACAGGCTGCAAGCAGCGCCGCCGTCGCCTGGTCCCGCCGCCCCTTATCCAGCAGCTCTTCAAAAGTATAGCCGCTATAGACGACCAGATGGATCTTGCGCGCCTTAAGCAGCCTGGCCAGGGCAGCCAGGGCCTGCGGCTGCAGGAAAGGCTCGCCGCCGGAAAAAGTAACGCCGCGGACATGCCTGTCGCCCAAAATCTCCGCCGCCAGCTCATTAATGTCGACCAATCTGCCGCCCTGCGGGTCGTGGGTCTGCGGATTGTGGCAGCCGGGACAGTTGTGGTGGCAGCCCTGGGTAAACACAACCGTCCGCACCCCCGGGCCGTCAACCACGCTTTGCCTGTGCAAGCCGGCAATTCTCAGCTGCATAACCCCACCCCCTTGTTATTTCTGCCTGTATTACTGTCCAAACTCCGCCAGTACGGCGGCATGTTTTTACCGGAAGTGGACTTTCCGGTCGTGCAGTTCAGCCAGTTTGGCGCTGTTAAAGCGTTCTTCCGTCGAAAGGTAGCCTGTAATGCGGCGAATGCGCCTGATATCCGTGCCGCCGCAGCCCGGGCAGCAGTCGTCTATGACGCCGCTGTAGCCGCAGCTCCGGCATTCGTCAATGGGGTAATTGATGCCGCCGTAGCCGACATCGGCTTCGCTCATATGCCTGACAATATCCTCCACCGCTTCATAGTTTTCTCCCGGCGGGGATTCCAGTTCCACGTAGGCAATATGGCCGGCATCACAATATTTGTGGTACTGTCCTTCTATATCCAGTTTGTCGTACAGGGACATGACGTAATTCACCGGCACATGGACGGAATTGGTGTAGTACTCCTTGTCCGTCACTCCCGGGATAATACCATAGATCTCGCGGTCCAGCTTGACAAAGCGCCCGGACAGGCCTTCCGCCGGTGTGGCCAGGAGGGTAAAGTTGAGGTCAAATTCATCCGAGAACTGTGTCATGCGTTTCGACATATGGGAAACAATTTTCAAACCCAGTTCCTGGGCTTCCTTGTCTTCGCCGTGATGCTTGCCGATCAGAACCATCAGCGTTTCCGCCAGGCCGATGAAACCGATGGACAGGGTGCCGTTTTTAATTACTTCCTTAATGGGGTCGTCCGGCTGCAGGTTCTCCGAACCCATATACAGCTTCTGCCCCATTAAAAACGGCAGGTCCT
>JAAYMN010000103.1 GCA_012521345.1 Bacillota bacterium | reverse complement strand
AGGGACCTTCCCCGTCCGGGACGGTCAGCGTGCCGGGCAGGGCCCATTCGCCTTTTCCCACCGTGACGGATTTTTCGCTGTATTTGGCCGGCAGGGCGTAGGTCGGGGGCTGATATTCCGCCGTAACGGTACTTTCCGCCGGTAAAAAGTAAAGTCCGGCAATACGCCTGTCACTGTCAAAAGTAAGACGGATATCAAGGTGGGAAAAGGCAAAGCGGGCAGTCACAATTACCGCCTGAAAACGGCCCAGTTTTTCCGTTTTTTGCGCAAGCTCCCCCTCATAGGGACCCGCCTGAAGCTGAACAGCTTCCCAGGCTTCCTGCAGCGTTGCCGCCGGCAATTCTTTCTGCATTTTGGCGTCAAAATAAGCAACTGCCGCCGTATAGTCGCCTGCTGCCAGCAGGACGAGAAATTCACTCGCCAGTTCCACAACATCACCTTCCAGCGGAGGCAGCTTTTCCGTTTTACGGGTGCAGGCGGCCAAAAACAGCAGGCAGACCATTAATAAGGACGCAAGCATGGGTTTTTTCCGGAACATGTCATCATCCTTCCGTGTATTGCTTTATGTTTTATTCTCTGCCTGTCAGGGATCACCTGCAGCATGGCCGGTCAACGGCAAAAGCTGTCTTCTGCCCGGCGGCAGGATGTTTAACCCCGGAAGAGAAATTATACAGGGCGGTAGGGAAAGGGACGGGAATCTGCAGGGACAATGAAAGCCCTAAGACCGGCAGGCGGCGGCCACGAACAGGGCGGCCGGTAAAGGTGCCGCAGCCGCCGGGCAATAGTGAGCGGGCGGCAGGAGCTGAATTTCCAGGTATGGTTAAAATAAAGCACTGTATGTGGTCAAGTAAAAGGAGGGAGCAACTGGTGAAAACTGAAGATTTTTATGCCCTGGGGAAAGTTGTCAGGGAGCCGGTGCGCAAGCTGGATGTCTTTCCCAAGCCGGAAGGGGTAACCCACGTGGTGATGGAAAGCGATGAAGTGACCAGTCTCTGTCCTGTCACCGGGCAGCCGGACTGGGAGACTGTCACCATTGAGTATGTACCGGACAAGCTTTGCATTGAAAGCAAAAGCCTGAAGCTTTATTTCTGGAGTTTTCGCCAGGAGGGGCTGTTTTGCGAGGCGCTGGCGGCAAAAATTGCCAATGATGTGGGCGAGGCGTGCAAACCTCATTCCTGTACAGTAACTGTCCGGCAAAAACCGCGCGGGGGCATCACCATTACCGCCACCGCCCGCTATGAAAAAAAATAATGATGCAAAATTTTCCGTTTGCGGGGCACAATGGTAGCAGCGAACCTTATCACCCTGGCACAAATTACAAAAGCATAACATATAGAGGTCACGGCAGGAAAAAAAATGCGGGTGGAGAAGTTTGTTTTAAGAAAGAAAAACATCATTGCCGGCAGCTGCAAATGGGCTTATGACAAACGTAAGGAGGGCTTTGCCATGCACAAGTATTATTATGACGAGGATTTGGCCTTGGTTTTTAAGATCAGCCCGGTCGTTGCTTCTGTTGTGGAGAATGACGATACAGGCGCGCCTGCCGCCATCCTGGTCCATGCTGATATTAAAGTAACCAATTTCAAGCGGGAAAAAGTCAGGCGCACCATTTCCGAGGTTTATCCTGCCGACCGCTACAACCCGGATTCGGCCAAAAAAGTTTTTACCGATACGGTCCTGCAACAGGTGTTGGGCAATGCCGTGGCTATCAGCAAGGAAGAATACGAGGCCCTGAAAATGCGTTTGGAGCCGGCATCCTACTGCAACTAAGTTAAAAGGCAGGCTTGCGCGCTGCATTTGGCGACGCAAGCTTTTTTCTGTT